>NZ_CP101114.1:1702500-2002500 GCF_024297065.1 Bartonella harrusi | reverse complement strand
GCAGGACGTAACCATATTGATGAAGCGTTGATGTTGGAGTTGGTCGAAATTAAAGCGTGTTCCCTTCCCCATGAAATTATGTTGGTTGCCGATAGTCTTACGGGGCAAGATGCTGTTCATCTGGCACGCTCTTTTGATGAGCGGGTGGGAATTACAGGAATTATTTTAACACGTATGGATAGTGATGGTCGCGGTGGTGCTGCTCTTTCAATGCGTGCCGTGACTGGAAAGCCTATTAAAGCAATTGGAATCGGTGAAAAAATAGATTCTTTGGAAGAGTTCCATCCTAGTCGTATTGCAGATCGCATCCTTGGAATGGGCGATATTGTTTCTTTGGTTGAAAAAGCTGCGGAAACAATGGATCATGAAAAAGCAACCGCTTTGGCAAAAAAAATGCAGGCGGGAAAATTTGATCTCAATGATTTGGCAGAGCAATTGCAA
This sequence comes from Bartonella harrusi, assembly GCF_024297065.1. NCBI lineage: Bacteria > Pseudomonadati > Pseudomonadota > Alphaproteobacteria > Hyphomicrobiales > Bartonellaceae > Bartonella > Bartonella harrusi. The sequence goes on along the minus strand of NZ_CP101114.1, from coordinate 2,002,059 downwards.
AAAATGAAAAAACTTGGCGGAATGGGTGGCATTATGGGAATGTTACCGGGTTTTAGTAAAGTTAAAGATCAGATTGCTGCTGCGGGACTTGATGATCGTTTGTTTAATCGTCAATTGGCTATTATTTCGTCAATGACACCTTTAGAGAGGGCCAATCCTGAAATTTTGAAACATAGCCGTAAACAACGGATTGCTAAGGGGGCTGGTACAAGTGCTGCTGATATTAATAAGCTTTTGAAAATGCATCGACAAATGGCTGATATGGTCAAAGCCATGGGCGGCAAAGGCAAAAGCGGTTTGATGGGAAAAATGTTAGGAGGGCTTGGTGCTAAGATGGGGTTGGGGAGTATGGGAGCTGTTGGTGGAGATTCTGGGGTGCTTCCCGATTTATCAGGGTTTGATCCAAAGCAGTTCTCAACACTTCAAAAGCAGATTGAGAGCGATAATGGAGGGAAGGGCTTACCTGGCCTGCCAGGGCGTGGATTTACATTTCCGGGGCTTGCCAATGGTACTGCAGAGAGGGAAAAATTTCCTCAGCATCCCAAGAAAAAATAAGATGCAAAGAGGGAAGGAAATATAATGCAGGAAAAGATATTGGATGAATTGGTGCATTTACGAGCATCCATTGATAATTTTGATGCAGCGTTGGTCCATATTTTGGCAGAGCGTTTTCGTTGCACAAAGGCTGTTGGGCACTTAAAAGCCCGTTATGATTTGCCTGCGGTGGATCCTGAGCGCGAAAAAAACCAAGTTGCGCAGTTGCGACAATTGGCTATCGAGAGTCATCTCGATTCCGATTTTGCTGAGAAATTTTTGAATTTTGTTATTAAAGAGGTGGTGCGTCAGCATGAAATCATTGCTGAAGAGCACAAACAAAATAAATCAACTTAAACGAAAGCCAAAACTGATAATAGGAGATAAAATATGGCATTAAAAATTCGTTTGTCCCGTGGAGGTTCAAAAAAACGTCCTTACTATCATATCGTTGTTGCGGATGTTCGTAGTCCGCGTGATGGGCGGTTTCTTGAACGTGTTGGTGCATGGGATCCAATGTTGCCTAAAGAGACACCACGTGTCAAACTGAATGAAGAACGTATTCAGTATTGGCTTGGTCACGGAGCGCAACCAACAGATCGCGTTTTGCGGTTTTTGGATGCTGCTGGCTTGAAAAAGCGTCCAACCCGCAATAATCCGCAAAAAGGTGAACCTGGCAAAAAAGCACAAGAACGTATCGCTGCGGCAAAGCAAGCCGCTGAAGACGCTGCTGCTTCAGCAGCAGAAGAAGTATAATGATTCTGCAAATATCATTCCTTCTACACGTTTTTTGAAGAACAACGATAACTCTCCGTTTTTGATAAACAAAAACGGGTTTTCTCTAAAGGGGCGTTTGATTTTTAAAATCAACATTGGTTCTTCTAGAAGTCGATGGCGCGCCCGTTGATTTCCCAGTCTCCATAGCGTGAGGGATCTTTGCTGCCGCGTCCACCCTTTTCTAAAGGCTTTTCTTCACTGGTTTCATTTTTTCGCCTTTTTTCAGCTTCGTGGAGGGCACGCTGTGCTGCTGGAGAGAGGGGCTGCTGTTGATCCGTTGTTTTTTGTTTGCTTATTTTCTGGTCTTTGTTATCCATTTTACACCTATTCCATTGAAGAAGCAGAAAGAAAACCCCATCATATAACATTGATTGTATTTTATTATGGAGTTTTTTGAGTAATGAACATAATGCGTACAGCCATGCTTTTGGCTTTTATGACGGCTCTTTTTATGGGAGTTGGTTATCTTGTTGGAGGCGGAGGGGGTATGATCATTGCGCTCTTGATGGCAAGTGGTCTAAATTTTTTTTCTTATTGGAATTCGGATAAAATTGTTCTCCGAATGTACAATGCACATGAAGTTGATCAGAATTCCTCGCCGGTTTATTATAAAATTGTCAGTGATTTAGCTAGGAGAGCTTCTCTTCCTCAGCCAAAAGTTTACATTATTGAGAATGCACAGCCAAATGCTTTTGCGACAGGACGTAATCCTCAAAATGCGGCCGTTGCTGCGAGCACTGGATTGTTGAGGATGTTGAGTCCAGAGGAAATTGCCGGCGTTATGGCGCATGAGCTAGCACATATTGAGCATCGTGATACGTTAACAATGACGTTGACTGCGACGATTGCTGGAGCAATTTCGATGCTTGGTAATTTTGCTTTTTTTATGGGTGGGCAGCGTCATTCTTCAGAACATTCTCACGGTGGAGGGCTTGGCAGTCTTATCGCTCTGCTTGTGGCGCCTTTTGCAGCAATGCTGGTGCAAATGGCGATTAGCCGTACGCGTGAATATGCTGCTGATCGTCGCGGGGCTGAAATATGTGGTAACCCATTATGGTTGGCTTCTGCGTTGCGTAAAATTGCCGATGGTGGACGGGGGATTTATAATGAAGAAGCAGAGCATAATCCAGCAACAGCACATATGTTTATTATTAATCCCTTGAGCGGTGAAGGAGCTGATAGCCTTTTTTCTACCCATCCGGCGACGGCAAATCGTATTGCTGCTCTTTATCGGCAGGCGAAAGAAATGAAAGGGTTAATCGTCAAAGACATGGGGTGGAATGGAGAAGATAGTTTTCAGGAAAAAAGCACGGGATTAGAGTATGGAAGTGTGAAGCGGGGTGTTCAAACCCATCTATCAAGTGATCTTGAAAATAATGGCTTTCAACGTGTTACAAAGCGTCCTTCTTGGCTTCGTTATGAAAAGACAAAGAAATCTTGATTATAGAGTTCTGGGGGAAAAAAGGTGTAAGGGTATTGATTTGAAACACAAGAAAGCGGGGCATGTGTCCGAAAGAAATGTTCCCGGATTAGCTGTTCGACAGGTGGTGTTCGTCTTTTGGGAGCGGTGCTTTATAAGAAGGCGTCTCTTGCTGGTTTAACGGATAATGAACATGGGCATCCGCAATATTTAGGGCTTTCACAACGCGATCGCTCTTTGTGTCGTGCTATTTTGATAGCAGCATTGCATCATCGGGGGCAGATTATAGCTGCTTTATCATGCTTTTTGATGCGACCTTTGCTCCCGCAAGCGCTTGCACTTCAGCATCTTTTGCATGTCAGTGTGGTGCAAATCCTTTATCTTGATATCCCTGATCATGCTGCTCTTGATTTAGCTGTGCGTGTGGCCAAAATTGATCCGTGTATGCGCCGTTTTTCAGGAGTGGTGAATGCTCTTTTGCGTAATATTGCGCGTGAGGCGGTGTTGTTGCGCCAACAGGTTTCTACCCATGGAAGGGATTCCTGCGTGGTTTTCGCAGCTTTTGGTTTCAACTTACGGAAAAGAAAAAGCAGATCAAATTTTGGCTGTTCAAAGTACACCGCCGCCCCTCGATTTGACTGTTAAATCCGATAGTGTTGGGTGAGCTAAACGGCTTGAAGGTGTTGTTTTGCCGAATGGTTCCATTCGGTTGAGTCGTTTGGATTGTTCTGTGACTGATTTACCAGGTTGAGGGGGCTTGGTGGGTTCGGGATTTTGCTGCGGCGTTGCCTGCTTATTTACTTGGAAATATTCAGGGGAAGAATGTTGCTGATCTTTGTGCAAGCCCTGGTGGAAAAACAGCATAATTGGCTTTGCAGGGGGCTAAAGTGACAGCAGTTGAGCTGTCTGCTCATCGGGTAGCGCGTTTAAAGGCGAATATGGAGCGGTTGCATTTTACAGTTCACACGTGGTTGGGCGATATGAGAGACTTTCATCCCCAACAGCTTTCTGATGCTGTCCTTCTCGATGCTCCTTGTTCTTCCACAGGAACAATACGCCGTCATCCAGATATTTTATGGACGATATCGTTAAATTAGCGGCGTTGCAATATGATTTGCTTGTCATGGCAATTGCTTTGGTGAAGATAGGCGGGTGTCTTGTTTTTTCCAATTGTTCCTTAGCAAGGGAAGAGGGTGAAGATCTTATTGAGAAAATTTTATCGACACGTAATGACATTGTTTTGGAACCTATTGGTGCAGAAGAAATGGGCGCAATGGCGCATTTGCTCTCTATGAGAGGGACTTTACGAACGACTCTTGTTGACTTTTGTCAGCAAAATTTTGATGTTGAGAAAAACCTGTTTTTAGGAATGGATGGTTTTTTTGCGGAACGCCTGCGGAAAGTGGCTTAATTAACGGTTCATTTACTAAAATGGCTGAAATTGTACGTGATTTGGTACGTACGGAGTTGAAATTGTGGCGGTTGCAGTCAAAAGTTATCAGGTAAAGACGTCGGATTTTGGGTATAGGATACACCAATTGATACGGCGTTTATCCGTTGGCCCTCTGTTTCGTTGGCGGTTTTCGGGATTTCGTCCCCATAAAATTTTAGCGCATCCCATTGATTTGCATCTAGCTGATCCGGTGATGGCACACGAATTTTATCATGGTCGTTTTGCTTTTGCTGGTCATATGGTTGAGGCTGGTGCTGTTTCACCTTTTGCGTTGGTTCCACCAGCACCAGAATGGGAAGCTGCTTTGCATGATTTTCATTGGTTACGGCATATGGCGGCAGCAGAGAGTGATTTGGCTGTAGCACATGCGCGTTCTCTCTTAGAAGATTGGCTTGATCATGGTGGTAAAACAGTCAAAGGGCTTGCTTGGAGTGGTCCGGTTGTGGCTCGGCGTTTGATTTCGTGGATTTGCCATTCGAAAATATTGTTGCAAAAGGCAAGTGAACGGTTTGAAAAACGCTTTTTACGTGCACTTGGCTTTCAGTTTCGTTATTTGCGCACAGTGATTTGTAGCATGGAAAGCGATGATCAACGTTTACAAGCTGCTGCCGCTTTGACATTTGCCTCTCTTGCTTTGCCTGTTTCTGCTGCAATCAAAAAAAAGGTGCAAAACTTTCTTATAGAGGAACTTTCACAGCAGATTTTAGTTGATGGTGGTCATATTTCACGTAGTCCTGCCATTTTGCTCAATTTGTTATCAGATTTATTGTCGCTTCGTCATCTGTTTGCGAAGAGTCATGAAACAGCACCGCGGATCCTCATTGATTCTGTTGAACGTATGTTGCCAGCTTTACGGTTTTTTATTCATGAAGATCAAACATTGGCGCATTTTAATGGGGTTGGACCACTTGTCTCTAAGCATTTATCAACCGTTTTAGAGCTTGATGAGACAGCTGGACATCCTTTTAGTTATGCACGTTATTCAGGGTTTCAACGTTTACAAGCGCATCAAACGACAGTGCTTGCAGATACAGGAAAATTTCCGCCACGTTCTGTTGCACAACATGCTAGTTCTGGATGTTTGTCGTTTGAAATGTCTTCACGAGGAAGTCGCTTTATTATCAATACAGGTGTTAACCCTTATGGACGTGAGGAATATCAGCATTTAGGACGTATGACTGCGGCACATTCAACCGCAACGGTTAATGATTGTTCGGTGGGCATTTTTCGTAAAAAAAAGAAGAAAGGCGCTTCACTTTTGCTTGAAGGGCCAACGGATGTTAAAGTGCGCCGTATAGAGGATTCAGAAAAAACGGGTTTTATTGCGAGCCATGATGGCTATGTGCGGCCTTTTAATCTTGTTCATGAGCGTGGTCTTATTTTAGCAACAAATGGAACAATGATTGAGGGATTTGACCGCTTTTTTGTGCCACCTAAGGGGCTTGCAAAAAGATATAAGGCAGAGCAAAATGAACAGAATCATGTTGCTGTTCGGTTTCATCTTCATCCCCAAGTTGAGGTTAACTATGATGGAAATGGTGTGCGTTTAGCCGCTCAAGGTGGACAAGAGTGGTATTTTATGTCTCCTGATGCTGATATTTTTCTTGAAGATTCGATTGATTTTGCTGAATCTGTAGGTCCGCAACGCACACAACAGATCGTTTTGTATTGCTGTCCTGCATTCCAAGAAAAAGTTCGTTGGCGTTTTACGTGCCATCCTTGAAAATAATGATCAGATTTTTTACTGGTAAAGATAAAGCCTTTCTTTGTGTGTTAAGAAAGATATTTTCTCCTTTCAGTGTATTTTGATAATGGCATATGCTATAGATGCGTGAGTGCGTTTTTCTCAAATGGTCATTATTTTTAGGATTCCTTTTATGGATGTTGTTGCAAAAAGTTTTCCCATACCTGATCTTCATCGGGTTCGTCGTGTTCTTCTTTCCGTGTCGGATAAAACTGGTTTGGTGCCATTTGCGCAAGCGCTTCATCGTTATGGTGTTGAATTGATTTCGACAGGAGGGACAGCTAAAGCTTTGATCGCTGCGGGGTTAGCTGTCAAAGATGTCGCTGAAATTACAGGATTTCCAGAAATAATGGATGGGCGCGTTAAAACTCTTCATCCTTTGGTTCATGGTGCTCTGTTAGGTGTAAGACAGGATCCTAGCCATAGGGAAGCTATGGAAAAGCATGGTATTTGTGAAATCGATCTTTTGGTAGTTAATCTTTATCCTTTTGAAGAGACTTCTCAATCTGGAGCTGATAGACAAACGATTATTGAAAATATTGATATTGGTGGACCGGCAATGATTCGTGCGGCAGCAAAGAATCATGCTTATACTGGTGTTATTACAGCAGTGAGTGATTATGATGCTGTTCTTGCGGAATTAAAGAAGCATGATGGGTGTCTCAGTTTGTCTATGCGCCGTCAGTTAGCACTATGTGCTTATGCACACACTGCGGCTTATGATGCCGCCATAGCGGCTTGGTTCGCAAAGGATTTAAAAGTTAAAATGCCATCGTGGCAGAGTTTTTCTGGTCATCTTGAAAGTGTTATGCGCTATGGGGAAAATCCACATCAAAAGGCGGCGTTTTATCGTAATAATGAGAAACGTTTTGGTGTTGCAACAGCTAAACTTTTGCAAGGTAAGGCACTCTCTTATAATAATATGAATGATACAGATGCGGCATTTGAACTCGTAGCAGAATTTGATCCTCAAAGGACTGCTGCTGTTGCGCTTATTAAACATGCCAACCCTTGTGGTGTTGCGGAAGGACAGAGTTTGAAAGAGGCTTATTTGAAAGCACTCATATGTGATAATGTTTCCGCATTTGGTGGAATTGTTGCGTTAAATCAAACTCTTGATGAAGAATGTGCAGCAGAAATTGTCAAAATTTTCACGGAAGTGATTATTGCTCCTGATGCAACAATGGCCGCACGTGAAATTATTGCTAAGAAAAAAAATCTTCGTTTGTTGATAACAGGTGGTGTTCCTGATCCACGATGTGGAGGGCTTGTTACCAAAACGCTTTCTGGTGGAATGTTAGTGCAGTCGCGTGATAATATGGTGGTGGATGATCTTAATTTGCAAGTGGTGACAAAGCGGGCCCCAAGTCAAGATGAAATGCGTGATCTTCAATTCGCTTTTCGGGTGGTAAAGCATGTTAAATCAAATGCTATTGTTTATGCGAAAAATAGTGCAACTGTTGGTATTGGTGCCGGCCAAATGAGCCGTATTGATTCGGCTCAAATTGCTGCGCATAAAGCTGAAGAAAGTGCAAAAAGAGCGGGATTAACAGAAACTCCAACCAAAGGGTCCGTGGTTGCATCGGATGCATTTTTTCCTTTTGCAGATGGTTTGTTGGCAGCTTTTGACGCTGGTGCAACAGCTGTTATTCAACCAGGTGGTTCCATGCGTGATGAGGAAGTGATAGCTGCTGCTGATGCCCATGGTTTAGCTATGGTTTTTACAGGTGTACGGCATTTTCGCCATTGATGCTTAGGATCTTGCTTTTTGCCAATGGGATCAGTTTCTCCTGCCATAAGTGCATATCTGTTATGAAATTATAGCACGACTCTTTTTTTGTAATTTGCTTTATCTTACAATCTAGTAATGATTCAAATGAGGTTTGGGGGTAAAAATATGAATATTCTACGTTCTTATAGTAATTGGCGCCGTTATCGGCGAACAGTTAATGCGTTACGCCGTCTTTCAACACATGAATTGAATGATCTTGGTATTTGTCGCGGCAATATTCGTTCAATTGCACGCTATTATTCGCATAAATCTTTTTAATTGTTTTTGTGATAACATTTAAAAGAGTATGGCAAGAAGCGGCACCTGTTTGTGTGTGCTGGTTGTTCCTGTATATTTTTTTGCAAAAGAAAATAAAGTATATAAAGGCATCTATGAAACTCTCAACACAATAGGGCGAGGGGATATTTTGTTGTGGAGTATTCTCCTCAAAGTAAAATCATTTAACAGCCTCTTTTCACGAGGTGAATGCCTTGTTTCTTTTAGCGTTTTTGTTGCAATAGAAAAAGTGAACCACCGAGAACACCAGCAGCTAAAATAAACCACGTGATAGCATAGACAAGATGATTATTGCGAAAATGCACAACCGTTAAGCCAGCAATGGGAAGCTTTTTTTGTGGAGCTGTTTTTTTTCCAGCGTCAATAAAATAAGGGGCAACGGTGGATAAGCCAAGTTTTTGTGCCATAGCGGGAAGATCTCGTGTATACCATAAATCGTTATCAGGATTATTTTTCCGTGGGAAAAATCCATTTTTTTCGCTCATTCGTAATGAACCTATGATTGTGGTTTGCTCTGACTTTTGCGCAGAATCTTGCTGCGTTGATCGCTCTGTGTCTGCTTGTTCTGCTCTTTGAAAGTTTTGACGCGCATCCATGGGGATAAAACCACGATTCACAAAGGTCAGGGTATTGTCAGCTGTTTGTAAGGGGGTTAAAACCCAGTAGCCCGTGGTATTTTGAGCAACAGCAATAACAAAAATATTTTTATCTGTTAGAAACTTTCCTGTGATAATGATAGGACGATATTCATCTTTCTCAAAAGTAACGTGTCTCCATTGATTTTGTGGTGGTGCTTTGATGGGATGTGAGTGAACACGTTGATTGACACTGGTGATAAGATTTGTTTTCCAGTTTAATCGTTGTATTTGCCATACACCTAGTGCACTAAAGAGAAGGAAAAAACACGTCAATAAAATGCTAAGGAGGAGTGAAGAAAAGCGGATATGTTTTTCTTGAAGTTCTGCAATGGAAGAAACTGTTTTGTTCATGATTAACGCTTCCCCTTTTAGAATGATAAGCATTCTTTTAGCACTATTGGGTGCTAAAAAAAACATTTTGTACGTCTTTTCTGGAAAATCATGCAAAAATTCTCTTACAAGGGATGTAAAAGGCTCTATAAAAGACTTGACCTTTTATTGTCGACACCCTATTAGAAACATACTTTCTCGATAATGTCCGTTTAAGGGCGTTCTTTGCGTTGTTCTTTTTTCGGGTATTGAGATTTTACAGTTTCTTAGGGTTTAAAGGTGAAGTTTATGTCTCGTGCCTGCGAATTGACAGGAAAAACAGTTCTTTATGGCAATAATGTTAGCCATGCGAACAATAAAACACGTCGTCGTTTTTTACCAAATCTTTGCAATGTAACATTGATTTCAGAAGTGTTACAGCAAGGTTATCGCTTGCGTGTTTCAGCAAGTGCTTTGCGTTCTGTTGAGCACCGCGGTGGTCTTGATGGCTTTTTGATCAAAGCTGATGATAAAGAATTGTCGCAACGTGCGCGTTTGTTAAAACGCCAAATCATTAAGAAAAAAGCTGAAAATAAGGCTGAACAAGCAGCATAGTTGTTTTTCGTTTTGAAGCTTTTGTTTTGGCTTTTTACTCTTTGAGTACTGTCTTTTATTGGTTCCATGTCCCAAGTTAAAAAAATGTCTTCAGTACAGAGTCTTTTATTCGCACAGCAAAAGAGAAGGTATATTGCTTTCTCTATCATTGCGATGTGCCTTACTGTAACTGCTTCTAATATTTTGGTGCAGTATCCTGTCTATTGGTTTGGTTTAAATGAACTCCTAACCTATGGTGCTTTTACCTATCCGATAGCTTTTCTGATCAATGATTTAGCTAATCGTTTTTGTGGTCCAGCCGTAGCGCGGCGTGTGGTTTATGCTGGTTTTGTTTCTGGTGTTTTTGTTTCTTGGATCTTGGCGACACCACGGCTTGCAATTGCTTCTAGTTTAGCATTCTTATTTGGACAACTGCTTGATATTATGGTTTTTACGCCTTTAAGGCGTAAGACATGGTGGAAAGCGCCTTTAGCAGCGGCGTTGGTTGGTTCCGCTTTGGATACGGTTTTGTTTTTTTCTCTTGCTTTTGCGAGTTGTTTTTCCTTTATTGATCAGATGACAGGTTATGCTGATAGTTCAATCTTGGGGACGACTCTTTTGGGAGAGGTGGAGATTCCGATTTGGCTCTCACTTGCTTTTGGCGATTTTTCAGTAAAAATTATTATGAGTTTGTTTATGTTGATTCCTTATGGAACAATTCTTAGAGCTATAAAAATCCCTCTTTATAACAATCATTTAAAAGATAAATCGTCTTTTGTTGGTAATGAATAGTATTGATTTATTCTCTCCTTATTCTTGAAGATGGAATGGGGAGTGCTTTGTTATTCTATGATAAAATATTGGCTTATAATGATATTTATCATTTCGCACTTTGCGATGAGATTCGCAAATATAACAAGATTCTCTTATTTTAAACACTCTCATCATAAATTAATAAAGAGTGTTTACTTTTACGTTATAGGTAGAGATGTGGTGGTAAAATCGTTTAAAAATGGAAAATACTTCATGAGAAGCGCTTAAATGTAAAAGTTTTTAGCGTTATTGAGAGCGGATAAATATAAAGCGGGCAAATATAATGATAGCGCTGGTTTGTAGAGCATCTCTTTCAATGTCATACTATGCTATCGTGCGGCTGATTTAAAAAGTTTTTAATCTTTTATGGCGATGGAATTTTTTATTGCTAAAGAGCTCTTCTAATTGTTTTGTTATAGCGTTGGCGAGTTCTTCAGCATTCATAATTGTGACGGCACGTTGATAATAGCGTGTGACATCATGACCAATGCCAATGGCAATGAGTTCTATAGGAGAATGGGTTTGGATTTCTTGAATTACTGCGCGTAAATGTTTTTCTAGATAATTGCTGGAATTAACCGATAGTGTTGAATCATCAACAGGGGCTCCATCAGAGATGACCATGAGAATGCGTCGTTGTTCGCGTCGTGATAAAAGGCGTTGATGCGCCCAAATTAATGCTTCACCATCGATATTTTCTTTCAGTAAGCCCTCCTGCATCATTAAACCTAAATTACGCCGTGCTCGACGCCATGGGGTATCCGCACTTTTATAGATAATATGACATAAATCATTGAGGCGTCCCGGATTAAGAGGTTTATTTTGGCTAAGCCACTGTTCACGGGATTTTCCGCCTTTCCAAGTTTTTGTGGTAAAGCCTAAAATTTCAACTTTGACACCACAACGTTCGAGGGTTTGTGCTAAAATATCTGCACAGCTTGCTGCAACAGTCATTGGTCGTCCACGCATTGAGCCTGAATTATCAATGAGCAGTGAAACAACAGTATCACGAAATGGGGTGTTGCTTTCCATTTTGAAAGAAAGGGGTTGCATGGGATCAATGATCAGACGGGAAAGTCGTGCTGTATCAAGGTATCCTTCCTCAAGATCAAAATTCCAATTGCGATTTTGTTGTGCCATAAGACGGCGCTGTAGGCGATTGGCTAAACGCCCAACGATGTTTTGTAGATGATTGATTTGTTTATCAAGATAATGGCGTAACTGATCCAATTCGCTTTCAGGACAACAATCTATCGCTTCCAGAATTTCATCAAATTGTCGGGTGAAAACTTTATAATTACCAAGCCTTTCCATTTGTTCTGAATCAGTGAAAAGGTGTTTGGCTTGGTTTACTTTTTTTTTGCCAAGAATTTCTCTCTTGTTCTTCTTCGGCTTTGTCACTGTCATTGGTTCGTGTTGCTTGTGTTTTTCCTTTGTTTTGCGCATCACTTTCTTGTTCTGCTGTTGTTTGTTCTTCGCTTTGGGTTTTTTTTTCGTTGCTGCTCTCTTCTTCTGCTTGATTTTGGGGTTCACACTGGTTTTTTAATTTTTTACTATTTTCACTGTCAGAAGTTTCTTCTAGTTGTGCAGCCATTTTTAATGTCACAAGCATTTGACGAACAATGCGTGCAAAAGCAGGTTGGTTGTAAATATGGTGTGTGAGTTCGTTTAGTTCTTTTGCAGCTTTTTGTTCGATTTCTTGACGCCATAACTCTAATACCGGTCCAGATTCTTTTGGGGGAGGGCGTTTGGTTATTTTTTCACGCAGTAAAAGTGCAATGGCTTCTTGGATAGGGGCTTCACTTTGCGTGTTAATCTTTTGATAATGGGCCCTTTGATATTTATCAGCAAGCATACCATCAAGATTTTGTGCAATTCCCTCCATGGCTAAGGTGCCGATTGCTTCAATACGTGTTTGCTCAAGCGCTTCAAAGATGGCACGGGCTTCTGATTCTTGTGGAGCAAATTGTGTGTGAATACGGTTATCATGCCATGCTGTGCGTAAAGCCATGGAATCGCCTAATCCACGCGTAATCGTGATATCTTTGTTTGTTGCATGTTGTGGTAATTCCGGTAAACGTGCATAATTTTCACTTAAAGATGGTCTGTTATTGTTAAAGGAAACTTCAAGCTTGTTTGTACCAGCAATGGCGCGGATACAGGTGGAAAGTGCTTTTTTAAAAGCTGTAGCATCAAGAGTTGTGTTGGGAGAATCGTTGGTTAAATTTTTGCTGTTATCGCCAGTATCCATAGTCATGATTGACATATTCCTTAAGGCGAAACACCATGAATGCGTGATTCAGGAAGCTCTTCCCCAAAGGCACGTTGATAGAATTCTGCAACAGCTGAACGTTCGAGTTCATCACATTTATTGAGAAAAGTAAGTCGAAAGGCAAAGCCAACATTTTGAAAAATTTTCGTATTTTCTGCCCAAGTAATGACAGTGCGTGGGCTCATGACGGTTGAAAGATCTCCATTAATAAAAGATTGACGCACCATATCAGCAACATGGACCATTTGTGAAATTGTCTTTTTCCCCTCTATTGTTTGAAAAGTTTTAACCTTGGAACAAACAATATCAACCTCTTTATCATGCGGCAAATAATTGAGGATTGTTACAAGTGACCAACGGTCCATTTGGGCTTGGTTGATTTGTTGTGTGCCATGATAAAGTCCTGTTGTATCGCCAAGGCCTATGGTATTTGCGGTTGCAAAAAGACGAAAGGCTGAGTGAGGCGTGATAACACGGCTTTGGTCAAGCAAGCTTAGTCGCCCAGAAGCTTCAAGAACACGCTGGATGACAAACATAACATCAGGACGGCCTGCATCATATTCATCGAAAACAAGAGCAATATTGTTTTGATAAGCCCAAGGCAAAATGCCCTCTTTAAATTCAGTGATTTGTAAGCCATCTTTTAAAACAATGGCATCCTTTCCTACAAGATCAATACGGCTCACATGACTGTCGAGATTAATGCGTATACAAGGCCAGTTGAGACGGGCTGCAACTTGTTCAATATGTGTCGATTTACCAGTGCCGTGATAACCGGAAATCATGACACGGCGGTTAAAGGCAAAACCTGCTAAAATTGCTAAAGTTGTTTGTTGATCAAAAAGATAATCGGGATCTATATCGGGAACGTGGGCGCTTTTTGTGCTAAAAGCAGGGACTTTCATATCCGTATCAACATCAAACAGATCGCGAGCACAAACTGTGATATCGGGCATATTTTCAACTGTCAGTTTTTTTTCTGTCATTGTTTTTTCGGAAGGGAAAGGACGCTCTTTTTATTCGTTAGAAAACGATACAAGAGTTAGAGCACTTATGCAATGCCCTATCATGAGAGTCTTGGGCATCAGAGAACTTTTATTACCAGACGTTCTCTGATATGTTGCAACAAGTCGGCACCATCATACTATCTTCTAGCTTAAAATGTTGCTACAGTCCTTGGTATTTAGACGATTCATTAAAGGTATTTGAATCCTTTCTTTCTCGTTTTTTATCCACACGATAGTCTTACTTGTGGTGTGCAAGGGGATGGTTTTAATTGATTCAACATTAGCAGGATTGAAATGAGAGAATCTGAGGATATACGAGTCTCTCATTCAAGATAAAAAATGATGAATTGTTATTATAAATCATTATGTTAATTGTAAATACGATTCATAATATTGCTAAAATTGTGCTTTGTATAGAGCATATCGCACGGGGATGCGTTACTCTAGCACAAACCAGATTTTTTGAGCAAATTATAAGCGTGCAAAACATCGCGAAAACGTTCTTCTGAAGAACGGTTGCCGCCATTGGAATCAGGATGGTGTTTTTTTACAAGTTCTTTATATTTTGTTTTGATCTCTTCAGATGAAGCGTTTGCTGCTAATCCCAATGTCTCAAAAGCTTTTGCTTCTAAGGGCTTTAATTTTCTTGAGGAATTTCTGGTTGAATGACGTTGGGTAAAGAGCGTAAAGGGATCACGCATACGGTTTTGGTAAGCAGCTGTCCCAGAACGGATTTGCGCATAATTCGCAGCGGTTTTTTTTGAGGTGCCATTGCTAAAATCGGTAGGCCATGTCGGGCGATGCCCTGTAAGGGCATCCTTTTGGAACTTTGCAATATCTTTATCGCTAAGACCAGAGAAGTAATTAAAATTTTTATTATAAGCACGCACGTGATCAATACAAAAATGGAGATATTGACCTTCGTGATTGCGACCTGCTGGTGCTTTATGCGTGCCTGCTTGCTCACAGCCTTCCCATTGACATTGTTGTGCTTGCGATTCAGTCCGTTCCTTTTTATTGGAACTGATTCGAATTGAGTCGAATAATTTAGATGTTGTTACCATGTCTCTAGATTTATGCAAAATTGATCAGTTTGACAAGAATTGACTTTTGAAAAATTTGTTCCCACACTCTCTTTGTTGATCAAAAAAGCTTATTCCAAGAAATTCATTTCGCTAAGGAACAAACATGTCTACTCCGATTCAATCAATCATTACGATGAAACTCCAAGATGCTTTTCATCCACAAAAACTTGAGGTTATTAACGAGAGTCACCTTCATGAAGGGCATCCCCATGAAGAGCATGCTTTTGATGGGAAAGGGGAAACGCACTTTCGGGTAAAAATTCTCTCTTCTTCTTTTGTTGGTATGACGCGTGTGGAGATACATCGAACAATCTATCAAGTTTTACAAAAAGAACTTGCAACTTGTGTTCATGCTTTGGCGCTTGAAGTTGGGTCTGTTTAATTGCTCTTTTCCTTTAAATTTTTCAAGAACGGGGATGCGCTTTTTGATAAATTTCCAATAAACGGTCTGTATCAACGTGGGTATAGACTTGGGTGGTGGAGAGGCTGGTATGGCCAAGGAGTTCTTGAATGGTACGTAAATCCCCTCCTCGTGATAAAAGATGGGTCGCAAAAGAATGACGCAATGTATGGGGGGTGGCAGTCTCTGGTAAACCAAGACTTGCTCGTAAATTGCGAACGGCGCGTTGAATAATGGCGGGCTGCAAAGGGCCACCACGCGCACCGCGAAACATTGGTTGGTTATTTGCCAAAGGATATGGGCAGCATTTGAGATAATTGTTTACCGTTTCGTGGACAATTTTTATGAGCGGAACAAGGCGTGTTTTTTGACCCTTTCCCGTGACAAATAAGCTTGTTTTTTCAGGATCAGAAAATTGCTCCGGTGTGAGTGCTAGAGCTTCTGATATTCGCATGCCACAGCCATAAAGAAGCATCAAAATAGCAGCATTGCGGGCAGTAATCCATGGTTCATTTTCCTGTTGATTTTCTTGTTTAACAATATGAAGCGCATATTCTATAGCCAAAGGTTTTGGAAGCGATTTTGGTTGTTTTGGGGTTCGGACAAGCTTAGCAGCAGGCACATTGACGATGCCTTCTCGCGATAAATATCTGAAAAAAGAGCGCAAACCCGCCATCCCACGACTTAAAGAGCGAGCGCTTACGTCATGTGCACGACGATAAGCCAAATAAGCGCGCAAATCGATAACGCGCAAATTGGCAAGATCATCAAAGGTTGGTTCGTACCCTAAATGTTGACAGAGAAAAAACAAAAATTGCCGTGTATCACGTTCATAAGCTTGTGCTGTTTTTGTTGCCATACGCCGTGTTTGAACAAGATCCTCTAACCAATTTTTCCTTGCTGTTAAAATGGCATGGTTGGCTGGAATAAGAAAAATATTTTTGTCTTTTCTACAGTCTTTCTTTGTCGGCATTTTTTAATTGAGGGTTTCTTTCTTTTTCTGCTTTTCGCTTCCAGAGTCGTCGCTGTTTTTTGGGAGTGCTTCTTCATGATTCATAATGCGCTTTTCACCTTTTAAAGAGAGTATTTTTAAAAGATTATGCGTTGACATCAAATGCGCGAAAATTAATCCTAAAAAGCCATTTTTATGAAGTTTGGCGAGCTGACTTGCAGAGAGTTTATTCAGTTTTTCTTCATCAACAACCCAAAAATGTTCCAATTGTGCCGAAAGACCTTGGTCATTTTTTACATTGATAGATTTTTGACTGAGAAGATCTATCTCTACAAGAGCATCAATAAACTCAGTGGTTTTTTCCATAGCAATTTTAAAACTTTCAAGAAAATGAATACGCTCTTCCATAAAAGGGGAAATAGATCCATCGGAATTAAAGAGTTCTGTTCCCGCAACTTCATTGAACATACCTGATTGTTGATCAAAACAAACGGAAAGCTCTTTTTCATTTTGCAGTTGAGCAAGAACAAAAGGATAGCGACGGACAAAAGCGGGAACATAAGTGTTTCGTTCCCAATTTTTATCGGAGGTGATGTAATCATTTTCGTCGTTAGAAAGACCCACAAGAGCAGCCGATGTATAATGTTTTTTCTTATTCTCATCTTCTGCGCACATAAACAAAATAGGGTAGTCTAGAGCAGCTTGAAAATATTCACTGCTTGCTAAAGGAACCCAATGTGTATTTTTAGCAAAGGACATGTCACTTGGGGGAGAAAATTTGAGGTTTTTATGAGCAACTTTATTAATTGGGGTAATATCTTTGTAAAACAGCATAATATTTGCCATAAGACTTCTCCTTTTATTCATTTATTTTTGTTACCAAGAAAGGTCTTTTTGTGAAGATTTTGATATGGCAACAAGGTTTAATAGCAAAGTTACAAAATTCAAGGAATCATTTTGAAGAGATGATATTTCATATGGAACATAATAAAAAAAAGTCTAAAAAGAAAGTCTATCTTGCCATTATTGGTTTGCCTCATGGCATAAAAGGAGACATTTTGGTCAAAGTTTTAAATGGTGAACCACAGAGTTTAAAGACTTATGCTACTCTTTACGATGATATGGGGCGGACTTATGAAATTGTAAGACTTCGCGTGCAAAAAAAGAATGCAATTGTGCGTTTTAAGGGGATTGAAGATCGCGGTGCTGCTGAAAACTTAAAAGGAATTCGCCTGTATGTTGCTCGTGAACAATTGGTCAATGATTTGGATGAGGATGAATTTTATCAGTGCGATCTCATTGGACTTTCTGTTCAAGATTGTGTTGGTCAAGTATTAGGTGAAGTGCATGGTTTTTTTAATTTTGGAGCTGGTGATTTGCTTGAAATACGGTTGAATACGCGCAAAACGGTGCTTATTCCTTTTAGCAAGGTAGCTGTGCCAAAAATTTGTATTGCCTCTGGTTTTCTTGTTGTTGATCCCGTCGCTGCTGGATTAAGCGATGATAAAGAGGCTGATGGTATGAGGCAAAATAAAGGTGAAAGAAACAAAAGAAAAGTGGAAAGTCAAAGAACGCAAAAATAAGCTGATAAATATATGGGTTAGCGCTTTCTCTTGAGATATTTTTGAATTTTTAGGGCTTTTTAACAGAGAAAGCTTTAAAGCAGTTGATATGATCATTGGAGACAGTGCAAATTAGGGATTTTGCTTTGGATAAACATCATAGCGTTGATGATACACGGGTTGGCATTCATTGAGTAGCAATTGGATTGAAGGTGAAATGAAAGAATGAAAATAAATTTTCAAGTACGCATTTTAACACTTTATCCTGAAATGTTTCCTGGTTTTTTAGGTTACGCATTAGCAGGGCAGGCTTTAAAGAAGGGAATATGGTCCTTGGAGACAGTGCAAATTAGGGATTTTGCGTTAGATAAACACCATAGCGTTGATGATACACCAGCTGGTGGTGGGGCTGGTATGGTAATGCGGGCGGATGTATTAGCCGCTGCCCTTGATGGTTGTCCAGATGATTCGCCAAGATTGTTGATGAGTCCACGGGGGCGGCTTTTTAACCAAACTTATGCTCGCTCTTTGGCACGTGAATCGGGAGTGACATTGGTTTGTGGGCGCTTTGAAGGCGTCGATGAACGGGTCATAGAAGCGCGGCAATTGGAAGAAGTTTCCATTGGTGATTATATCCTTTCAGGAGGGGAAACGGCGGCATTCGTCCTTCTGGATGCACTTATCCGTCTTCTTCCTGGCGTTATGGGGAATAGGCTTTCTGGAAAGTGTGAAAGTTTTGAAAATGGTTTGTTGGAACATCCTCATTATACGCGTCCTGCTGTTTTTGAAGGGCGAAGCATTCCGCCAGTGTTGACATCAGGTCATCATAAAGCGATTGCGGATTGGCGTC
Source organism: Bartonella harrusi (assembly GCF_024297065.1). Classification (NCBI taxonomy): domain Bacteria; kingdom Pseudomonadati; phylum Pseudomonadota; class Alphaproteobacteria; order Hyphomicrobiales; family Bartonellaceae; genus Bartonella; species Bartonella harrusi. The sequence goes on along the minus strand of NZ_CP101114.1, from coordinate 1,983,581 downwards.
AAAGCCAAGCCGAACTGGTAACGCGTCAACGTCGTCCTGATCTTTATGCGCGTTATCATAAAAATCATCAGAAAACTTGATTCATCTTGTAAGGTGGTGTATTGCATGGTTCTCTCTTGAGAGTGTTTTTCTGTGAAGGATGTTCTATCGTTTCAAGATAATGAAGAAATGGTGTATTCGCTCCTGCATAAAGCATAGCCTGAAGAACTTCTTTTCTTTTTATGAAAAGGTTTTTGCGGCAAAAGTTGAGCGCTCTGACTGTTCGATAAAAACTATAAAGGATAAAGGAAATGAATATTATCGCACAGCTTGAAGCTGAACAATGTGCAAAAATTGAAGCAAAACGCCAATTACCCACCTTTCAACCAGGGGATACAGTTCGTGTCATGGTGCGTGTAACTGAAGGAACTCGTACCCGTGTTCAGGCTTATGAAGGTGTTTGTATCGCACGTTCAGGTGGTGGGTTGAATGAGACCTTTACCGTGCGCAAGATTTCTTATGGTGAAGGTGTTGAGCGCGTCTTTCCAACTTATTCTCCTTTAATTGAAGCTGTTGAGCTTGTGCGTCGCGGTAGAGTGCGTCGTGCAAAACTTTATTATCTTCGTGGTTTGAGAGGTAAAGCTGCGCGTATCGCTGAAAAAAGAGATTACCGGAAAAAAGCTGAAAAAGTTGCTGAACTTGCAAAAGAAGCAGCTGTTGATCCCGATGCCACAACACAAGTTGTTGAATAAACATTGTATCGGCTAGGATTTATGCAAAAGTGATTTTTATAATCGCTTCTGTTGCGGTTCGTTTTTGCAACCTCAAGAAGTGGCTTTAAAGGAATATGAAAATGTTAAACTTTTCGAAGTTTCAGTTTCTTATTTCCTTTATAATGATGGTGAAATCTGAAATTTAATCCTCATAAGCTATGTCATTGATATTCAGAAAAAAAGGTGCGCATACAGGAAAAAATGTATGTTTCTCTTTGAGAAAAGATGTTAGACCTTTGACGTGAAGATAAAATTGTATTAAGTTAAGGCGGGTTTTGCAGATTATGTCTGTGAAACAATCGGTTTTTTTAAGCGTGACCTTTAATCCGTTATTTGAGATAACCGACCTGTAATATTGGTGTGTTTGAGACGCCAAATTAAGTGGGAATGATAATGCATTTGATCGTTTTGTTCGGTTTTATCGCTCAGAACGCAGTTGCAACAAAGCCAGGTCAGGATGTTTATGACAGAGACAATTAGGATGAAAGAGCGCCCTCGTTCTCCCCATGTGAGTATTTATCGTTGGACGATCACGATGGCGATGTCAATTGCACATCGTCTTACCGGTATGGCTCTTTATTTCGGAATGGTCTTTTTCGCTCTTTGGTTATTTTCCATCAGCTGTGGGGTTGAGGCATTTAGAACGGTGAACGAGATTTATAGTTCTTGGCTCGGCCTTTGTATTTTGTTTCTTTATACTCTTGCGGGTGTCCATCACATGGTTGGTGGTATTCGTCACATTGTTTGGGACCTAAAACCTTGCCTTTTGGCTAAAGAAAAGGCGACAGTAACTGCTTGGGCAACAGTGTTTATTTCTCTTATTGTTACTCTTGCCATTTGGGTTATTGGATATAGCATTGTTTAGCTGGGGGGTGGAGAAGCTATGAAAAAAGATTTTCGAACAGAACTTGCAAAAGTCCGTGGACGTGGAAGTGCGCATGAAGGAACAGAGCATTTTTGGTTGCAGCGTTTGACAGGTTTTATCAATCTACCGCTTTTGATATTTTTCATTGTGCTTATTCTTTCATTGGTTGGAAAGGACTATAATATTGTGCGTGCACGGCTTGCGCATCCTGTTGTTGCTGTTTTAATGGGATTGATGGCCCTTTCTGTTCTTTATCATATGAAACTTGGAATGCAGGTGGTGATTGAAGATTATATTCCTCGTGAGGGTTTTCGAATATTCTTCTTGGCATTGAATATTCTCTTTTGTTTTGTTTTGGGCGGTGTCATCATTTTTGCTCTTTTGAAAATTGCATTAGGGGGTTAAATAATATGGCAAGTAGAGAAACTCCTCTGAGCGCTAGAGCAGGTAATGCTTCTTATCGTACTGTGGATCACAAATTTGATGTGGTGGTGGTTGGTGCTGGTGGAGCTGGTTTGCGTGCTACGCTTGGTATGGCAGAGCAGGGGTTAAAAACAGCATGTGTCACAAAGGTTTTCCCAACCAGATCGCATACGGTTGCAGCACAGGGCGGCATTGCAGCCTCACTTTCCAATATGGGAACTGATAGTTGGCAATGGCATTTGTACGATACAGTAAAAGGTTCTGATTGGTTGGGTGATACGGACGCAATGGAATATTTGGTGCGTAATGCACCTGCGGCTGTATACGAATTAGAGCATTATGGAGTGCCTTTTTCACGGACGGAAGAAGGAAAAATTTATCAACGTCCCTTTGGCGGGCATACAACACAGTTTGGTGAAGGTCCACCTGTGCAACGCACTTGTGCCGCAGCCGATCGCACGGGGCATGCTATCTTGCATACTCTCTATGGACAGAGTTTAAAACATAATGCGCAGTTTTTTATTGAGTATTTTGCGCTTGATTTGATTATGACTGATGGTGCGTGTACCGGCGTTGTCGCGTGGAATCTTGATGATGGTACAATCCATCGTTTTTCGGCAAAGATGGTTGTGCTAGCAACAGGGGGGTATGGACGCGCTTATTTTTCAGCAACATCGGCACATACCTGTACCGGTGATGGCGGAGGAATGATTGCACGTGCGGGATTGCCACTTCAGGATATGGAGTTTGTTCAATTTCATCCTACAGGGATTTATGGTTCGGGCTGTCTCATTACAGAAGGAGCACGTGGTGAAGGAGGCTATTTGATCAATTCTGAAGGTGAACGCTTTATGGAGCGATATGCGCCTTCCTTTAAGGATTTGGCTTCACGTGATCTTGTTTCACGCTGTATCACACTTGAAATTCGTGAAGGACGTGGTGTTGGTCCCAAAAAAGATCATATTCATTTGGTTCTCAACCATATTGATCCCGCAATATTGCATGAGCGTTTACCAGGGATTTCTGAATCAGCACGGATCTTCGCGGGGGTTGATGTGACAAAAGAACCTATTCCCATTCTGCCAACGGTTCATTACAATATGGGTGGTATTCCTACTAATTATTATGGAGAAGTGCTCAATCCAACAGCTGATTCGCCTGATCGTGTTCAACCGGGTTTGATGGCCGTGGGGGAGGCTGGATGTGCTTCTGTCCATGGGGCTAATCGTTTGGGGTCAAATTCATTGATTGATCTTGTCGTATTTGGGCGTGCCGCTGCAATTCGTGCCGGTGAGGTTATTGATCGAGATGCGGAAATTCCACCTATTAATGAAGATGCTGTTGATCAGATTATGGCACGTTTTGATCGTTTGCGTTTTGCCCAAGGAGGAACACCAACTGCTGTGTTGCGTGAAAAAATGCAACGGACTATGCAAGAAGATGCTGCGGTATTTCGTACCGAAGAGTCTTTGCAACAAGGATGTCGACGGATAAGCCAAATTTGGGATGAATTGTCTGATCTCAAAGTAACAGATCGTTCATTAATATGGAATTCTGATTTGGTTGAAACATTAGAGCTTGAAAATCTGATGGCCAATGCAATTACAACTGTTTATTCTGCAGAAGCACGTTTAGAAAGTCGTGGTGCGCATGCGCGTGAAGATTATCCAGAGCGTGACGACAAAAATTGGCGTAAACATACCCTTTCGCATTTGTCAAAAGAAGGTAAGGTCACTTTGTCCTATCGGCCTGTCCATGTTGATCCATTAACATCTGAAGCAGATGGTGGTATCGATTTAAAGCGTATCGCGCCTAAAAAACGTGTTTATTAAGGGGAGAATGAACGATGGTCCAGATTAAGCTTCCCAAAAATTCTCAAGTAAAACCGGGAAAAGTTTGGCCTAAGCCTGAAGGTGCTACCCAACTGACAGAATTTCATATTTATCGTTGGTCGCCTGATGATGAGGAAAATCCTCATCTCGATACTTATTATGTAGATCGTTCAGCTTGCGGTCCGATGATTCTCGATGGGCTTTTGTTTATCAAGAATCATATTGATCCAACTTTGACACTGCGCCGTTCATGCCGTGAGGGGATTTGTGGTTCATGTGCTATGAATATTGATGGAACCAATACATTGGCTTGTACCAAAGGGATGGATGATGTGAAGCATCCCATTAAGGTGTATCCTTTGCCTTCTATGCCCATTGTCAAAGATTTGGTGCCTGATTTGAAGCGTTTTTATGCTCAACACCGTGTGATTGAACCTTGGTTGCAAACCGTTTCTCCAGAACCTGCAAAAGAGTGGTTACAAAGTCATTCCGATCGCCAAAAAATCGATGGGCTTTATGAATGTATTTTGTGTGCGTGTTGTCAAACATCTTGTCCGAGTTATTGGTGGAATGGCGATCGTTATTTAGGACCAGCAGTTTTACTCCAGGCTTATCGTTGGATTGCTGATTCACGTGATGAGATGTGTGGTGAGCGTCTTGATAACTTAGAAGATCCTTTCCGCCTTTATCGTTGTCATACGATTATGAATTGTGCACAAACCTGTCCAAAGGGGCTAAATCCAGCGAAGGCAATTGCTGAGATTAAAAAACTCATGGTTGAACGCCGTCTTTAAAACTTACCAGTTCATGAAAGTCATAGAAGAAATAAAACATTTGTGAGATTGTTGCACTTTTTGAAGTGTTTAATCTCTAAAAGCTTATTGGCTTTTGTATGCGCATTAAAAATAGTGCTGATCGCTTTTAAAAAGGTCCCTTTTTTTGCGCAAAAGAAATGTCACATTATAAAAAATATACCCTAATATGTATGAACACCTGTAAAAATAAGCAATCGCAAAGCTAGTCGTGTTAGGGGTGGTGTTTTGCAAAGTGTTTTATAAAAGGCCGGCACATCTCTTCAATCCATTGCTGGTTTATTTTGCGTTTTATGGCGTTGTTTGCCTAAGAGAGCACGTGCTTTTCTGTTGCTTGTCAATCAACATCTCATCCCAATGCAGCAGCATGTTTAAGATAAAGATTAAGGCGATTTAGTACTTTTTTAGCGGTTTCAGCTTTTGTATGTCAAATGGGGGTAAGCGTATTGCGTAATCTCTGAAACCGGTAAACAGCCTCATTTTGGCAAAATATGAAGTTGTAAAGGTGAAAACTAATCTCCAGCCTTACTATCATTTTTTAATTCAGCTTTACGACTTTTAAAAGCATCTACAGCAATATCTTTTAAGTAATGGAGATTACGCGTTGCCTTACTTTCGTTTGTCACGTTCTTTAATGGGGCACGAACTTCATGCAAAACAGAACGCCACCCAGTTGCCAATTCACGTGCTTTTTTTTAAAGTAACCTTTCTTAAGGCACCTAAGCCCATTTCACGACGACGTAAAATCCATTGAGTACCATCATCTTTACGCTTATGAGGCACAAGCCGGCACCATCATACTCTTTAACGCCACCCAATGTTGCGACAGCTCTTGGTCTTTAGACGATTCATAAGAGGTATTTTACTCCTTTTTTTAGAGTTTTTTATCCACACAAGAATCCTACTTGTGATGCGCAAGGGAATGGTTTTGATTGATTCAACATAAAGCAAGTTTGAAATGAGAGAATCTGTAGAATATTCGGGTCTCTCATTCAACATGCAAAACGATAAATTCTCGCTATAATGTCTTGCCTATATATAATACGTTGCAAGGAATTGATACTATTGCAATGGATGTAACTATCATAGAAATGTTGCTGAATCCTAGCGAATCTTTATGAGTGACAATTTCGCATTCTTTTTTTATTCATCCATGGAAAATAGAACTTTTTGTAGTTGTATAGGGAATTCTCTTGTCGCTTGCTTAAAAGTGCAAGAAATTTGTTTTAGAAGCAAAAATATCTCGTAACTTGCCAATATGAAAGTGGAAATTTTATTAGCAATTATTGGACAATATAATGAAATACTGTTTGTTGTTGCTATTGTTCAAGATAATATAATGTAAAACGTTTTTTTCTTTTATTGTGTCATTTTTTGCCATTTTTAACAGGGGGGCATGTCGATGTTAGCATAAAAGCTTATATACAATTATTCCAATGTTATGCATGGTCTGCAACACTACAAAATTATGCTAAAAAAACCAAAAATGAGGATGCGTTCAATCAAGTTGTTGTAAAATTGGTTTTCAAGATATTTTTAGATGCAAATTTGATTTGCTATAAGAATGAATTCTTGTGCAAAGAAGGTTGAGCTGAAATTTATTACTACACGATAATGAAACTCTCTATATTATGCTGTTTATATCCTCCATTACAAAAATTGGAATATGAGATTTGTTTGTGCTAAATAGAAATTTAATACGTTAAATTATGCTTATCGGCAGATTGTATAAAAATTGTTTGATGAACAACATATGTATTGATGGATGGCAAATGAAGCACAGAGTTTTTGAATGGTAATCTATTGTCTTTAGAAAATAACAATGGTTTGTACTTTTCGAGTGTGTATATTTCATAGAATTTTCACTAATATGCGAATCAAGAATTTTTTCTTTTGTTAAGATATGTGTTTTGCTAGTGATTTCTTTTCTTTACTGTAAAAGACATCTTTTTTAAGAATAAAGAAAAAATGATCACAAGAAATAAATTGCATGCAATAAAACTTTGTGTCTGGTTTGGTTTTCTTTAGGTTTGTTTATCGCCAATTTCTTCTTTGTTATAAAAGCGTGAAAGGTTCACCAGAGCAAAATAAGTAGAAGAGAAAATTTATTTTAAAGAGTTATAAAAAAGACGCAACAAATTGCTGCGTCTGTTATTATTTGCATAATTTTCTTCAGAAAAGATACTTACTTAAACTATCTTCGATTTAGAAAAAATCGGATCATAAAAGACTTCAGAGAGCTTTCTATCCTTGAAAAATAACACCACATCCACTGTAGTGTAGAGCACTATCTTTATCATTTCTATATCAAATTGACGACCAACCTCTGATCTTTTGATCAATGTAGCGCACCGCTCGAATGTCTGCAAAGCATTGTTGGCATGCGTTGTTGTAATTGATCCAGGGTGCCCAGTGTTCAACGAGTTGAGATATTCCCATGCCTCATTGCCACGAAGTTCCGCAAGAAAAATACGGTCAGGTGATTGACGCAAACAGGCATCTAGACACTCATCAGCTGTAACACGACCTGCACCGCTACCATAAAGCATATGCACATGATTGGGATGATTAGGAAGAAAAAGTTCATGAACATCTTCAATCGTGATAATGCGTTCTTCTACAGGTACTTTTTCAATTAAGGAGCGAGCAAATGTCGTTTTGCCCGATCCTGTTTTTCCAGCAATGATGATATTGCGTTTGTGAAGGACGCATTCTTCTAAAAATTCAAGAATATTTCTATCACGTTTGAGACCTAGGAGTTGCACTTCAAAAGGTTCCAATCGTGTAAAATCGTGTTTCGATAACAGGTTATGTGCTTCTTCTTCCGAAGGCTTGTTAAAACTTACATCGATAAAATCATCAAATACGCCTTCTCCGTTGAGTTCTTCTAACGTCTTAACGGTGAAAGAATGCTTACGAATCATAAAGGACAGTGTACCATCAATGATGGCTGGAGTTTGTATAATTGTACCGCGTTGTCCACCGGGTAAACGTACATAATTAATGCTTTGAGGAGCCATACCATTATAAACGATAAGAGCTGTGATAAGTGTCTGTAAAAAAGTAGCCGTTAATTCTGGTACGCTATGTACCTGCCATCCTGTGAAGCTTTTTGTCCACACTTCACAGGGGCGGCAGATTGATAATTCAGTAACTTTTGTATCTTCTAAAAAATGATCAAGTGGTTGCAGGAGTTGAGCAACTGCTTGATCTTTCTGTATTGAGTTAGCGTGTAACGAGGCTGTAGACATTACTAAAATCCAGATCACGAGCAACAAAAATATTCACTCTTTCACCTTGGTTTTTATAAAGTGTTGGGACAATGTTGATTGAGTTTTGAACAATATCGGTTACTACCGATTCAGCACTTTGCACACTTTGGGATTGTTTTTTTTCTTTATTATCTTGACCAGTTTTTCCTTTATTATCTTGACCAATTTTTCCTTTTACCCACTCTCCCAAATCACCAATGATACTCACCATAATTGCACCACCGAATCGTTCCCAAAAATGTTTATCAACCCAACCACCGATACCTGCTTCACCAAGAGGGCCTGTGCCTGGTGAGTCAAGATTCACGATAACACCAGAGGGCGTTTCAATACGTGACCATTGCACAAAAACACGTGATTGTCCCTGTTGTAAGCCACTTTGGTAAAAACCAACGACCTTAGAACCACGATCTAGTAAAACAACACGACCGCTTGTAGAATAAACATCGCGCGTTAAATGACATGTTGTCATTCCCGGTTGTGATGTGATGATTTTTGTTTCTAATGTACAGTCTATCTGTGTTCCCTGCGTAATCAAAAGATCACGGTTATGAAGTTGGACTGCATGGGATTGATCTAATCGTACAGGTTGTTGTAAATTGTCGAATAATGGGCCACTATTGCTATTATTTGTAGATGTACTGTTTTTTGAATTTTCTGCAGAACCTTCGCTACCACCACCATTGTTAAGACCTGAACTGAACATACGCTTGCGTGCTAATTCTTCAGAATCTTTGAGCAATTGTTGCGGAAGCGTTGTTTGAAGAAGTTTCGCCAAAGTTTGTGGAAGTTCTTCTGTTGAAGCCTCCGTTTCTGTTGGTTTTTCTATCTCCTCGACAACCTTAGGTTCTTCTATCGCTCGAGGAGTATAGCTAGGGATAATTTGCTGCACTGTTTGTTGAGGCTTTTCTTCTTCAACTTCTACAGCATTACGCATTTTTAATGCTTTCCAAGTTAAAGCAATTGGTACCGCCACTACGACAACGAGTCCTACCATTAACAATGCACGTGCACCAGGAACTGTTGGACGGCGTTCTGTACCTAATTCAGAGCTACCATACGCACCTTCAATGTGTTTTTGTTGGGGGTAGTCCAGTTCTGTAGCTTTGTTGTTCTCATCCCCTTTCTTATTATCGAACATTATTTGTCTCCTTTATTGATGCGATGAACTGCCGAAGATACTGTTCCAGTTGTGTTTGGTATACCATTGGGATCATAGGCTTCATTAAAAACAGCTAAAGCGCGTTTACCAAGACGTATAAGCCACTTAGGATTGACCTTATGAACAGCGATAATATCATTGGAATTGCCCACAACAGTACGTGGTATTAAACTTTCGTTACCTTCGCCATCCACTACGTAAATTGATGGCATATCCATGTTGGCGGGAAATTTGAAATAGGTAATACGTCCATTGTCCCAAGCGTTTATTGGGGCAATGTCTTGATTACCACTCATGGTGTAGCTCAGATTATAACCTGCCATACTTTTATGAAAAGCACGTTCGAGAGCAAGGTGTTGCTTGTGTTCCTCTAATTTTTTGGTATTTTCTTCAGGATAATGGAAAGCTAATTCATAAGTCGCTCCAGCACGGTCATTGCGAAATTGTAGTCGAAATTTGTAACTACGTTTATCCGTCACAACGATCAGGTTTGTATTGGCAAGTTCTGCTTTGGGTTTAATAAAAATATGCCGCCCTTTATGGGCAAAGGCATAGGCATCTGAGTCACCAAAAGCGTGGGTGATATATTGTTCGCCTTCTTCAAGGATAATATGTGTTGCCACGCCGAGAACGGTTTCAATTTGAACGACATCAGCTATATTATAAGTGATATAACGAATACGATGATCATATTGTGAATTAAATGGAGTTTTGAGTGCCTGTGCGGGTACTGTATAAAGAGAAACAAGTGAAGACAATAGAGTCATTAACACAATTTTTTTCATAATAATCAATCCCTTAATTGTTCAACAGTATTTCCGAGTCAGCACGGTAACTTGTTATTTGGAAACCAAGAGGATTAAGCAATCGATCAGATGATTTCATTGGTGCACCAACATAGGTGTAACCAATTGTCGCAATTTGATGTTGTTTTGGTCCAATAGTACCGGTCGTGTCATGTTGTTGTGTGGTAAAACGCACTGTTGCTTGGCCACGTCCATTTGGCTGGATTGACCTTACTTTAACTGTGATGCGCCCTTTATTGGAAAGTACTTTGTCACGCGCATTTTCACCTTCGTAGATCTTATAAAATTCCTGCTGAACAGTTGGTGCGCTTAAAAGTGCTGTCGTGTCATAGTTGAGTTGAACGGTGTCGTAGTCGTAAGTTTCACGGTTAAGCACATATTGATTAAGCCAATATCTGTCCACAACCTCACCATAACTTGTCTCATGTTCGCGCATCACAGAAATCACATCAACCGCACCAGTTGTGTTATCAACGCGTAATACTAAAGGCGTTGGAGCTGGTTGGGAAAAACCAATAACTCCACACACCATGCCAAACAACCCAAAAATACCAACGACACCTGCTACACGCCACGCTGTCTTACGTGACCTCATAAATTCATTAATAAGGTCACGTTCCAATCCTCGGCTTTCTTCGTAATAACTGTTAAGCTTTTCTGCTTTTACTGGTTTAGCTTCTTTTTTTGTCATATTGCTCCTCGCTGAATTTCATCAGGAATTGTTTTGTTAATAGGGATGCGGTTCCATTGACTTGGTTGCTTTGGCTTTGGAGCCAATCTACAAGCGGATAAAAATATTTCAATCAAAATTGTAAAAATGATTATCTTCATTTAAACACCATCTTTTTTAAATGTAATATGTAATTCTAGCATTTTTTTATCGTTATTTCAATTTTGATTATAAAATAAAAAGAGTATGTAACTTTAGAGAGTTTTTCTTTTGTTAATTTTATTTCTCTTATAGAGATATTTTGGTGGTGTTGTTGCTGTGGGATTATCCCTTCCTACTTACTCTATTTAATTTCCAGAGGTGTTCAAATGTAACACCTCTTGCCAAAGCACTCGCAATGCTTGATAGTTTGAACAACAGCATAATGGAGAGAATAGATAAGATGAGAGCACCGCCAAGTGCATAACTGACATTTTGCTTACCATCAAACTTCAGATCATTCATGTAGATTGCAAAGATATTCATCATAAAACTAAATACAGTAGCTAGGAGTATTATAAGGATTGTATAGCTTAAGATTTGAGTGATCCATTGTTCGAAAAAGCGATAGGTTGGTTGCCAGAGCAAGCTAATGATAAAGAAAGGGCCAAGACCGACAAGAAGTACAAGTGCAATTTTAGTCAGCAAAATGAATGCTCCGCCAATTGCCGTTAGAGAGCTTGTTGCAAATAAGATGAGGATACCAAAGAGACCATACAGTAATCCGTCAGCATCCAAGAAAGCAGCTTCTTCGAAAGCTTCACTTGCTCGTTTGAATCCATTCTCAGCTACTTTGTCGATCAATTTGATAAAGTCGGAATTTTGGGGTGTGGTGGGCATCAATGCGTATAACAAGTCATTGGGCATTTTTGTAATTAAATTGGCTATTTCATTTTGGTAAAGTCCTGTAGTGAGAGCAATTGAAGTAATAATACTTGCTTTGAAGCAGCGGTTGATAAATTCGCTGACTGGCATATCCACTGTGCCACGAATGACGAGCCATCCATATATAATGAAAGCTATAGTGAGACCAATTGACACAATAGGTGTAATTGTAATGATCGCTTGTGATGAAATACCTGTAATGTATGTTGCTGTTATCTGATCAATTTTATTGAAAAGTTGCGTGAACATTGTAAAGTTCATGATATTCCTCTTTAACGAATTTTTATCTTTCCATCATTTGGGGCATTGACGATTGATATATGTTATGTGCTTCATTTACATTTATACAATTTGCTACAAATATTTTTTCAAGATGTTTGAAGAATGCGTTAGATTTTTTATATTTTTCTTTGGGTTATCGGAGGGCATTTGAGTATTATATGGTGTTTTTTCATGATTAGAGAGGATACGAAAGTATAAATGTTGATTATAATTTATTGTGGTGTAGCGGTATAATTGGCATTCCTGTATTTTTACTGCTAAGAATTTGTGTATTGCGCTTGCGTTTTAGTCGGTTAATAAGTGCTTGTTCTACATTGCGCGAATGTGCGACCATTTGCAATTTTGTCGCTTCGTTTTGGATCACAGTAAGCAAACTTTTTATATGCATTTGCAATTTAGCGATATCCATTAGATTGTCTGTTTGCTCGATATTTGTTGATATTTCTGCAATTTTATGAAAACGCTTTTCTGCATTCTGAAAAGTTTGCAAAGTTATAATTTTATCAATGAGCGCTGCATATTGGATGCGTTGATCGATAAAATTACGTGCATCTGTAGATGCACGTCTATCAGTTATAGCATACATATCAAAATAATTTTCTTTTTGTATAAGTTCTGTCAATACTTTGGGAATATTTTCAGAAATTTCTGTCTGTTTATCTTTATCGTAGATGAATTCTGGTTTTTTAAGTAACATATCATTATTATCGTGTCGTATATCGTATTGCCTTTTGCTGATTTTTTGAGTTCCTGTTATAGCATCATGTATTTTTTCAGTTTTTTCGAACTGCTTCTTATTTATTTCAAGCAGTTGTTTTATTAAGGTTTGAAGAGGATCGCTGGCTGCTTGTTGTTTTTTTTCTGATGCTTTTTTTGTTTTATCTCCATTGCTGTACGAAGGTATTATTCCTGAACTCCATTTCCACATTGACGTTGACGTTGAACTTTCTTTTCCACTGTTCCATAGGAGGCTTATGTCTGGCAGTCCAACTCCTATTCCTATTGCTAGACTGGGCGTTTCAAAAAATAAACTGATTGCTGTTATAATAATCAGCTTTTTCATAGCTTTATCCTTTGTTATTATATAATTCTAGAAGAAATGGTAATTACATTACTGCGCTAGTACTGATCTTATAAATTCGTTAATGAATTCACGTTTTCAGCCTCGGCTCTCTTCGTAATAACTGTTAAGCTTTTCTGCTTTTACTGGTTTAGTTTGTTTTTTTGTCATATTGCTCCTCGCTGAATTTCAGCAGGGATTGTTTTGTTAATAGGGATACGGTTCCAATTATTTGGTTGTTTTGGCTTTGGAGCTAATCCACAAGCGGATAAAAGACTCGCAATCAAAATTATAAAAATGATTATTTTCACTTTAATAGTCCTCTTTTTCGACTGTGAAATAGACCCCTAACATTTTTTTATCATTATTTCAATTTTGATTATTAAATAAATAGCATAAAATCAACTTTTATTTTCATTTACAGAAATATTACGTTTGTAGCACGGAAATTATTCACTGCATTATAGGATTTTTTGTTATTTTCTCATATATCTGTTGCGAGAAGCGTTCTTTCCTACTGCAGGCAGCTTCCATAAATGTCCAAATGTGATGCTTTTTGCCAAAGCACTTGAATATTTGATAGGTTGAACAACAGCATAATGGAGAGAATAGATAAGCTGAGAACACCACCAAGTGTGTAACCCACATTCTGGTGACCATCGAGCTTCAGATCATTCATGTAATTTGCAAAGATACCCATCATCAGATTAAATACGGTGGCTAGGAGTATTATGAGTATTGTATAGTTTAAGATTTGAGCGATCCATTGTTCGAAAAAACGATAGGTTGGTTTCCAGAGCAAGGCAATGATAAAGAATGGACCGAGACCGGCAAGCAGCAAAAGTGTGATTTTTGCCAACATAATGAGTCCACCACCAATTGCTACTAAGAAACTTGTTGCAAGCAAAATAAGAATGCCGAAGAGACCGTAAAGAAGGCCGTCAGAATTTAAGAAAAAGCAGCTTCGTCGAAAGCTTCGCTTGCTCGCTTAAATCTTCGGTTCGGTCATATCAAGTGTGGTGATCATTTGGGGAATGGTTGATTTATGAAGTTGTTAGTGCAGATAATAAGGTACTAAATGTGCTCATTATCAAATCTGCGATTTCTACTGATAAAATCCCGAAGTTAGTGCCCTTGAGGGAATAATGCTTATCCGTAAGCAACGGCTTAAAAAGTCAGAGATAGATATATCGACTACACCGGGAATAAATCAATTGTACTGCGAATAATAAGCCATCTATATACAATGAAAGTAATACTAAGACCGATTGAGACAACAGGTGTCATTATAACGATCATTTTTAATGAAATATCCGTAATATATGTATTTGTTATTGTATTAATTTAAGTGGTGTAAATGTTCTAAAGTGCAGAGTGCTTTTCTGTCATGAATTTTCACTTTTCCATTGTTTTGAAATATTGGTGTATGGTGTTGTTTTTTGCATTCATGTTATTCACAAAAAATATTTTTGGGACTTAAGGCGATCAAATTTTTATATGTTTTTTTAGTTGGTTGGGATTGCTCTAAGCATTACACACTTATTTTTCATTAGAGTAAATTTATGGTATGAGCTTGTTATAAAGAGCTTATTCTGTTTTTGTAGCTTTTATATATTGTACTTTTACCGTTGGTATTTGTTTGTTGTTACGGTTTGAAATTCTTGCATTGCGTTTATATTTTTGCTGGTGGACCAGTGTTTGTTCTGTGTCACGCCAAAGTGCAACCATTTGCAATTTAGTAATCTCATTTTGGATTACTGCAAGTGTACCTTCAACATACATATTTAATTCGTTTATCTTTTTAATATCATGCGCCTGTTCCGTGTCAATTAAGGCTTTTTTTTGATGTACATAAAACGGTTTTCTTCTTCATCAAAAATTTGCAAGCTCAAAGCTTTATCTACAACTGCTGTATATTGGCTGCGGTCTTCAATAAGTGCACGTACTACAGGAATTGAAAAAAGGTTAAGATTTTACTCCAGTGGGCCGTTACACTTTTTTCTATTTTAGAAACATGCGAATTTATTGAAGAGCTTTTTATATCAAACCTATCTTTATTTAGATGGAGTGTGGATTTTTAAAATAAAGAGTATCTGCATTTTTTGTTTGCATAATATAAAATTGACGAGAACGCGTTATAGAATGGTATGTTTTGTTTATAGTCTTTAAGTTGTTTTTTACTATTTCAAGCTGTTCTTTTGCTAAAGAAACAAGAGTATCTTTTGTTTTGCCTATCGCATTACATCTTTTAGAGAAGGAGAGTTGTTCTTCTCTGATTTCTAAGAATTTTCCTGAGAGCAAGAATTTTCATAAGAATCGGATCTTCCCGATCTATAAACCATAAAATTTGTGCTCTGTATTTCAGAAATGATTGTTATTGCTACTGAAATAATAGTTTTTTTATGTTTCTTTTCTCTTTTAGTCATGTTAGATACCCTAACATATCTCTACTATAATTTCAATTTTGATTATAAATTATGTAATTTTTAATCGTTTTTATTTTCTATATCAATAATATCTTATAAGTGGTTGGATTTTGATTATCTGATTAGTGAGAGAGAAAGTATTTCCTATTCTATGTAATTTAGAAGTGTTAAAATATGACGTATTTTTCCAGTTAATATACTTGAAGTATAGTTTAGAAATAGCACGATGAAAGTATTGGAAAGGGTAAAATCTTCTTTCTAAGTGTATATAATTTGCGTTTTTGCACATGTCGTTTATACTTTCTGTTAACTATTTATAGATTAACGCAGTGCGTATGATCGTCTTGTCATAAGACTGAGTACAGTTATTAAAAGAACCTACAGTGAAATACAATAAATGAGTTGCTGTGAAGTTTTTATCGTGTAAATCGTATAGTGGGCATTGCTTTATTTTCACTGTTTAAGATTTTCATGTTACGTTTTTGTTTTTGCTGCTTGATAAGAGTTTGTTCTGCATCGCGTGAATGGGCGACCATCTGCAATTTTGTTGTTTCGTTTTCGATCATGGCTAGAATTCCTTTTATGCGTGCTTGTAGTTCTGCAATGCCTTTTAAGTCAGCTGTTGCATTTATTTTTTCTACGAGTCCAGAGATTTGCTTAAAACGATTTTCTGTTTCCTGAAAAGTTTGTAAACTTACAGCTTTATCAATAACTGCTGCATTCTGAATGCGTTTTTTGATAGAGTTGCGCGACTCACGAACAGTTGTAGATATTTCTTCTTCTTGCAAAATATCTTTGAATGATACGGATGTCGTTGGATGGTTATTTATCTTGTAGATTAATTGTGGATCTTTAAGAAAAAAGCTGCCTAAATCTGTTTGCATAGTCTTAAAATTTTCAGCGGTAAAATTCCGATTACCTGTTATAAATTGATTTGTTTTTTTTGTTTGTTCAAGCTGCTCTTTATTTTGCTCAAGTTTTTGTTTTGTTAAATCAATGAGTTCTGTAAGAAGTTTTGGTATAGGAGACGGCTTAACTATAGGAGGTTTTGGGGGAGTTGGAGGTGTTGGTTTCTTTGGGGAGCTAAACCAATAAAAAAAATTAGGGAAATAACGTGTTTGCGTTAAACTTGGAGTTACAGAAATTACTACCATTGTTATTGCTGTTATTGTGGTGATTATTTTTTTCATATTATACCTCACTGAGTTTCGGCAGGGAGGGTTTTGTTAATAGGCACACGGTTCCAATTATTGGGTTGCTTTGGTTTTGGAGCCAATCCGCAAGCGGATAAAAAACTCGCAATCAAAAGTATAAAACTGATCACTTTCATTTTATAATACCCCTCTCTTTAATTTAAATATATACCTCTAACACTTTTTTATCTTTATTTCAATTTTGATTATAAAATAAAACGTATGCTTTGTGATTGTTTTTAGTCATGAAAATATTAACTGTAACGTAGGTATTTGTTACTATGTTATAGGGGTTTTTGTTATTTTCTTATATATCTGTCACGGAAAGCATTATTTCCTACGCTATTTAATCTCCAGAGGTGTCCAAATGTAACACCTCTTGCCAAGGCACTCGCAATGCTTGATAGTTTGAACAACAGCATAATGGAGAGAATAGATAAGATGAGAACACCACCAAGTGCATAACTGACATTCTGGTGACCATCAAATTGCAAATCATTCATGTAATTTGCAAAGATGCTCATCATAAGTTTAAATACAGTAGCCAAAAGTGTAATAAGAACTGTGTAGTTTAAGATCTGAGCGATCCATTGTTCGAAAAAGTGATAGGTTGGTTGCCAAAGTAAGGCAATGATAAAGAACGGTCCAAGACCGATGAGAAGTATAAGTGCGATTTTTGCTAACAAAATGAATCCACCGCCAATTGCGGCTAAGAAACTTGTTGCAAGTAAGATGAGAATGCCGAAGAGACCGTACAGAAGCCCCTCAGAATTTAAGAAAGCAGCTTCTTCGAAAGCTTCGCTTGCTCGCTTAAACCCATTTTCGGCCACTTTGTTTATCAATTCGATAAAGTCGGCATTTTGGGGTGCGGTGGGCATCAATGCATGTAACAAGTCATTGGGCATTTTTGTAATTAAATTGGCTATTTCATTTTGGTAAAGCCCTGCAGTGAGAGCAATTGAAGTAATAATGCTCACTCTCAAACAATGGTTAATAAATTCAACGATGGGCATATCTACAGTGCCCCGGATGATGAGCCATCCATATGTGATGAAAGCTATAGTGAGCCCAATTGACACAATGGGTGTAATTGCAATGATTGCTTTTGATGAAATATCTGTAACGTATGTTGCTGTTACCTGATCAATTTTATTGAAAAGCTGCGTGAACATTACAAAATCCATGATATTCCCCTTTAACAAATTTCTGTTTTTCCATCACTTAGGACATTGATGCATGCTGTGTGTTTATTCGTATTTATACAATCCATTTAACTAAGCATTTGTCTTTGGAATCGTTTTTAGGTAGATTAAATTTTTTTGCGTTCTCTAGAATTTTAAAGAGACCACTAGATACTATGCGAAATCTTTATTTCTAAGATGAAAAACGATCAATGGCATAAATGTTTGTTATAGATAGTTTATCGTATAAATCGTATAGTGGGCATTGCTTTATTTTCACTGTTTAAGATTTTCATGTTACGTTTTTGTTTTTGCTGCTTGATAAGAGTTTGTTCTGCATTGCGTGAATAGGCAACCATCTGTAATTTTGTTGCTTCATTTTTGATCATGGCGAGCATTCCTTTTATGCCTGCTTGTAGTTCTGCAATGCCTTTTAAGTCAGTTGTTGTATCTATTTTTTTTAGGAGTCCAGAGATTTGCTTAAAACGATTTTCTGTTTCCTGAAAAGTTTGTAAACTTACAGCTTTATCAATAACTGCTGCATATTGGGTGCGTTTTTTGATAGAGTTGCGCGATTCACGAACAGTTATAGGTATTTCTTCTTCTTGCAAAATACCTTTGAGTGATGCGGATATAGTTGGATGGTTATTTATCTTGTAGATTAATTGTGGATCTTTAAGAAAAAAGCTGCCTAAATCTGTTTGCATAGTCTTAAAATTTTCAGCGGCAAAATTCCGATTACCTGTTATAAATTGATTTGTTTTTTTTGTTTGCTCAAGCTGCTCTTTATTTTGCTCAAGTCTTTGTTTTGTTAAATCAATGAGTTCTGTAAGAAGTTTTTGTGTAAGAGACGGTATAACTATAGGAGGTTTTGGAGGTGTTTTTTTGGGGGGAGAATTTTTCTTAAAAAAACTACCAGGCAAAGCAGGAACTCCTGCTTTTAAATCTGCAGATCCTGCTCCCCACAAAAATATTGCGAAACTTGGAGTTACAGAAATTACTACCATTGTTATTGCTGTTATTGTGGTGATTATTTTTTTCATATTATACCTCACTGAGTTTCGGCAGGGAGGGTTTTGTTAATAGGCACACGGTTCCAATTATTGGGTTGCTTTGGTTTTGGAGCCAATCCGCAAGCGGATAAAAAACTCGCAATCAAAAGTATAAAACTGATCACTTTCATTTTATAATACCCCTCTCTTTAATTTAAATATATACCTCTAACACTTTTTTATCTTTATTTCAATTTTGATTATAAAATAAAACGTATGCTTTGTGATTGTTTTTAGTCATGAAAATATTAACTGTAACGTAGGTATTTGTTACTATGTTATAGGGGTTTTTGTTATTTTCTTATATATCTGTCACGGAAAGCATTATTTCCTACGCTATTTAATCTCCAGAGGTGTCCAAATGTAACACCTCTTGCCAAGGCACTCGCAATGCTTGATAGTTTGAACAACAGCATAATGGAGAGAATAGATAAGATGAGAACACCACCAAGTGCATAACTGACATTCTGGTGACCATCAAATTGCAAATCATTCATGTAATTTGCAAAGATGCTCATCATAAGTTTAAATACAGTAGCCAAAAGTGTAATAAGAACTGTGTAGTTTAAGATCTGAGCGATCCATTGTTCGAAAAAGTGATAGGTTGGTTGCCAAAGTAAGGCAATGATAAAGAACGGTCCAAGACCGATGAGAAGTATAAGTGCGATTTTTGCTAACAAAATGAATCCACCGCCAATTGCGGCTAAGAAACTTGTTGCAAGTAAGATGAGAATGCCGAAGAGACCGTACAGAAGCCCCTCAGAATTTAAGAAAGCAGCTTCTTCGAAAGCTTCGCTTGCTCGCTTAAACCCATTTTCGGCCACTTTGTTTATCAATTCGATAAAGTCGGCATTTTGGGGTGCGGTGGGCATCAATGCATGTAACAAGTCATTGGGCATTTTTGTAATTAAATTGGCTATTTCATTTTGGTAAAGCCCTGCAGTGAGAGCAATTGAAGTAATAATGCTCACTCTCAAACAATGGTTAATAAATTCAACGATGGGCATATCTACAGTGCCCCGGATGATGAGCCATCCATATGTGATGAAAGCTATAGTGAGCCCAATTGACACAATGGGTGTAATTGCAATGATTGCTTTTGATGAAATATCTGTAACGTATGTTGCTGTTACCTGATCAATTTTATTGAAAAGCTGCGTGAACATTACAAAATCCATGATATTCCCCTTTAACAAATTTCTGTTTTTCCATCACTTAGGACATTGATGCATGCTGTGTGTTTATTCGTATTTATACAATCCATTTAACTAAGCATTTGTCTTTGGAATCGTTTTTAGGTAGATTAAATTTTTTTGCGTTCTCTAGAATTTTAAAGAGACCACTAGATACTATGCGAAATCTTTATTTCTAAGATGAAAAACGATCAATGGCATAAATGTTTGTTATAGATAGTTTATCGTATAAATCGTATAGTGGGCATTGCTTTATTTTCACTGTTTAAGATTTTCATGTTACGTTTTTGTTTTTGCTGCTTGATAAGAGTTTGTTCTGCATTGCGTGAATAGGCAACCATCTGTAATTTTGTTGCTTCGTTTTGGATCATGGCGAGCATTCCTTTTATGTGTGCCTGTAGTTCTGCAATGTCTTTTAAGTCAGTTGTTGCATTTATTTTTTTTAGGAGTCCAGAGATTTGCTTAAAACGATTTTCTGTTTCCTGAAAAGTTTGTAAACTTACAGCTTTATCAATAACTGCTGCATATTGGGTGCGTTTTTTGATAGAGTTGCGCGATTCACGAACAGTTGTAGATATTTCTTCTTCTTGCAAAATACCTTTGAGTGATGCGGATATAGTTGGATGGTTATTTATCTTGTAGATTAATTGTGGATCTTTAAGAAAAAAGCTGCCTAAATCTGTTTGCATAGTCTTAAAATTTTCAGCGGCAAAATTCCGATTACCTGTTATAAATTGATTTGTTTTTTTTGTTTGTTCAAGCTGCTCTTTATTCAGTGGAGGCTCTTGTTTTGTTAAATCAACAAGATTCATAAGACGTACTGGTTTTATATTAAGCATTACTGTTCTACTATTACCCGTTTTATTATTATCCAGATATGCATTTTTTCTAAACCAATAAAGTTCTGCTGTAGAATTTGAAGTTCCAAAAATTACTACTATCATTACTGTAAGAATTATTTTTTTCATGTTCCCCTTCGATCAGTTTTTATATGTTGTAAAAAAATTGGCAACCATACTGCCGGGTCATCGCCTACTTTAGCGATAATGTTTTCGGCCAACTCTGCGTTGTCAGGGGTACCTGATAACACCAAAAGCTCGTCACTAAAGTCACGCGTAATGGTTTTTCCATCAATTTTTACGTGGAATTTGCCGAGATTTAGCTCTGCAAGTGCAGATTGGTCACCCTGCTTGATGAGAAACTGCCGACTAAACTCACCAAGTCCTTTGATCAATTCAAATTCAGCATCTGTCAGTTTAAAGCCTTCTGTATAATCTTCATAATTTGCTTTGGGATTGGCTAGAAAAATGTAAGTTGCACACTGCTGAATAAGCGTTTTGGCGATATTACTTTCTAGGGCATCACCAGGTTCTTGTGTTGCGTAAACAAAAATACCATTTTGTTTACGGATCGTCTTTTGTTTGTTTTTTGCCAAATCTTCAAAATACGGATCTTGTAAAGGTTTCCAAAACTCATCGAAGATATACATAAATCGCTGCCCGCTAATCATTCCTTCCGTGCGGTAAAGCAAATACATCATAACTGGGGTACGGGTTTCTGGATTATCTAAGAATTCGGTAATATCAAAACCGTAAATTTGATGTGTCGAGAGATCAAGCGCATCATTGGGATTATCAAATAACCATCCATAATCACCGCCTTCACACCATTTTATTAAGCGAGCGTGTACTGATGGATGTGCTTTATAATCGCTCTGATGCGGATTTGGTAAGAACTGTATCAAAAAAGACAAACGACGCAGCGATCTATCGATGTTATTGCTCATAATAGATGTGACAGCTTGGTTAATTTCCTCTTCATCGTGGTGTGTGACTTCACCACCAGCTTCTGCTAATTTTTTAACAAATTGTTTGAGAAAAATCAGATTATCTTGTGTGGGGGGAAGTTGAAATGGGTTGAAACCGCTTGCTTTACCAGCTTTAAATGATAGATATCGACCTCCCATCGCTCGGATAGCAATTTCCATGCCACGATCTTTATCAAAAACAACAGTCGTTGGTTTGAATTTTTGTGCTTGTGCTAACAGAAATCCAAGAAGAACAGTTTTACCAGAACCAGATTGCCCAATGAGTGCGGTATTTCCAAGCAACCGTTTGTCTGTTGAATCTTCTTCAAGTGTGGAGGCATGAAAATTGAAATAAAGCGGTGTTTTACTTGTTGTTTTAAGAATTGTAACTGCTGGTCCCCATGGGTTTCCCGTCGGTTTACCCGACATAAAATTGTGAAAGGATGAGAATGACAGAAAGTTTAGTGATGTAATCGGCGCAGGACGTGGCCGCCATTTCCAATTTGCTGGAAGTTGTGCCCAATAACCAGCCTCTATGGCTAAATCGACAGGTTTGGGTAGTACGGCAACGTCTAACAAGGCGGCACTTGCTTTTGCCATATGGTCACGAACTTGTTGAACTGTGTCACCATAGATGGTTAATGTACAATGATGCTCACCCATAACAAAATGTCCACTGACAAGCTGATTCAGTGCTTCGTCAATTTGCTCAATTTGGCTCGTTGCTACATCTCGTGCATCGATAAGATTACGCTGATGCCGCTGTAAATAATCCTTGGCAGCATGTCGTGAGAGCACAGAAAAACTTTGGGTTAACACGAATTCGAAATCACTTTCCAGCAAAACATTCAGTTGACCTGGTCTCGTCGTTATATCATATTCCTTAATTTCCACCATACCAAATCGGCGCATTCCACTGGCGGTACGCAATTCACCAAGAGCTCCCCATTTTGAGAAAAAAGGTCGATTGATAGACATGTAGTCGGCAAAACGATCGTAGCAGACCGGCATAGGGCGGTATTCGCCATTAACAAGCATGGCGAGAAATTCGAGCGCTGAAGAGTAAGCGCGTCCATTTTTTTATAAGCACCAAGAAGTTCTGCTCCGTAACGTTTTAGTGACTGACCTAAGGTGTTGTTAATATCATTGAGAGCTTTGATACATGCTTCCTGCCGCATCCTTTTTTGATCAAGCGTTTCACGTTCATGCTGGGAAAAAAATGACATAACTTTATCAGCTATCGGTTGGAAAACAACAGTCAAATACAGATCATTGACCATCAAATTATAACCCGTAAAGCTTTGCTGGTATTTTTCATCAAGCTGATAGCAAAACATTTGATCAAAGGTTGAATCGGGATATTCGTAAACGCGTCGGCGTACAATATGAGTCCATAGTGACAAATTCGCTGATGCAATACCGCGCAAAGTATTGTTGAGCTCTTTTACCCACTGAAAAATATCTTCCTCCGAAGCACTTTGATGCGAACGTCCATCAATCTTCCAGATTGATAAATATTCTGCATTTTTCGTAGAGATGATCGTATCTGTAATGTGATGGGAATAGGGTATGAACAGACTTACTGGCGTCTCTGAAGCGAGACGCTTGCTGCTTTCAACAGCGGTCATATTTATCTCCTTTTGCGGTAATTAGAGGGACTGTAACTTGAGGCGCCCCAAAAGTCTTTGTTACGGTTGCGAAATTTGGTATCAATCCACAACCACCAGATACGGAATGCTTTATCATCATTCTTGGTAATTTGCACCATAATGAACCATAACGGCGGTGCAATTAACCACAAAAAGATATTTACTGTCATAGCAACAGTAGCGACACCTGTAACCATAACAATAAGTGGCATCATGGGCACACCCCAAATTGTTGGAACACGGGTTGCGCCCTTAAATAAAGGAAATGCTTCATGTTTTTTCAGTTTCATGCGTTGCTCCGGTTAGTTGATGTAAAACAAGAGACTGCTAATATAAAACGCTGCGCTTGCCATGATAACACTGAATGACCATCGTATGAACGTAGCTTTTGAGATGATGCGAAACAAATAAATAAGTAACAGTAATAAAAGAAGAACAGCACCAACAATGGGAATAACCATACTTAACCCATATTGCATACCTATAAAAATATCTATGGACCTGTTTTTTGTTTGACTATATGCAACTTGAGTCATTAAAAGCATTATTGGTATTATAACAAGAGTATGAATCCTTTTGCTCATTTTTGCTTGAAGAATATTTAATTGTTCCATATTTTTTATCCTTATTATGACTGAAATCGCCATAAGTAATATCCCCTTTGTAATATAAGCAGAATTTTAAAAACACATCTAAACCAATTGATATGTTTTTTAAAATATCATGCATCGTGCCAATTTCATAATTGGCTTCACTTACCTGTAAACAACAGGGTAGCAATTTGGGTTGCTGAACCAGCAATGATGACACCAATCGCCCATCGTACAAATGTATCTTTTTCGATATAGCGCCCTGCATAGCCAATTGCTAAACATAAAAGAATAACAGCAGCAGCAAGAGGAATAATTTTATCAATGAGTTCAGCCTTTAGTTTTTCTAAAGCATTCTTAGCATTTTTTAGCTCTGCATATGCAGGGTGAGACATACAAAATACCGTTATAGACGCGAAGATTACAACAAATCTGTTGCTATTTTTTAATTGAAAATTATTGAACTGTTTCATGTTTTACTCTTAAGGATCTTATATTCTCAACGCAAGTGAAACTATCGGTAATTTTTCACATTTTGTATTATTATTTATTGCAATAAACACACTATGACTTAAACAACATCGTGGCAATTTCAGCTGCTGAACCAGCGATGACAACGCCAATTGCCCATCGTACAAATGTATCTTTTTCGATATAGCGCCCTGCATAACCAATTGCTAAACATAAAAGGATAACAGCAGCAGCAAGAGGAATAATTTTATCAATGAGATCTTTTTTTAGAGCTTCTAAAGCTTTTTGTGCTTTGTCTAGAGTTGCTTGTTGAGCATATACAGGATTGCTTATAAAAAATACAGTTATAGTTGCAGCAATTATGTTTGTTATATCATTACTCTTTAATTGGAAATTCAGTAATCGTTTCATATTGTTTAACCTAATAGATTATGTTGACATGAAAATAATCTTCTCTGTAAGAGAAGAAAAACTCCTCTTGATATGCATGAAGTCACGAATCTTCAAGCGCTTCTTTGCATGAAAAGAACCTTTCTTGTTTCAATAAATTTATGCAGCACCCGTAAATAACAACTTAGCAATTTCAACTGCTGAACCTGCGATAACAACGCCAATTGCCCATCGTACAAATGTATCTTTTTCAATATAGCGTCCCGCATAGCCAATTGCTAAGCATAACAGTATAACAGCAGCACCAATAGGAATAATTATATCTAATTGCTTCTTGAATTCATCCAGAGCTTTTTTTGCATTGTTTAAACCCGCTGCTTGGGCATGCGCAGAATGTGTTATAAAAAACGCACTTGTTGCCGCAACAATTGCGTTAGATCTCTTACTTATTGCTGTTTGAAGAGTATTTAACTGTTTCATATTATTTGCCTTTATTTAGAGTGTTGTTAGCGCAAATAGCTTTTTGTTTCTTGTTATAAGTAATAGTTTATATTGACATGGAAAAAATCATTGAAATCTTTATTTTTTGAATAAAAAGAGTATTCCATAGCACACAACTTTATGATTTATTTTCATTATGCTACTTTGAATAACATATTAGCAATTTCGGCTGCAGAACCAGCGATGACCACACCAATTGCCCATCGTACAAATGTATCTTTTTCAATATAGCGTCCTGCATAGCCAATTGCTAAGCACAAAAGGATGACAGCGGCAGCAACAGGGATAATTTTACCCAATTCTTCTTGGAACTTTTCTAGAACTGTTTTTGCATTATTTAAATTTTGGGCTTGAGCATATAAAGGATGTACCATCAAAAATACAGTGACAGCCGCGGCAGTCGCAATGCTTCTATTACGAACTATTGTTAGAAGAGTATTTGTTTGTTTCATGTTTTTCGTCCTGATTAAGTTCAAAATTACCATAAAAAACACCTCTTTCATGAAGAAATTTAAAGAGATATTTTGGATCAGCCCAAGTTCTTAATTTCCCTCTTTGTGTAAGAAGCGTATACTTATTTGGTTTTCCGGTTATCGGATCATCTGCAACAAATGTGAAATACCACTCTCTTTCTGAACGCATCACAATTGTAATCTCACGTGCTGCCTTTTGACTGAATGCGATATCAACACTGTTTTGCTCTATCATTTTCATTATTTGTGCCCTCAATTAGAAAAAATTTCATATAATCTTCCAATTTAGAGCTTTAATATCCCTTTATCTACCTTTCATTACTATATCTTATCAAAATTATAGTCCTAATTCATAAATGCGATGACTGTGTTACTCCTGTTGCCTTTCTAATGAAGAAAGACCTTCTTCTACAAAAGCATCACGCACACCGCTTGCTTTATGTGTAAATACATCTGCTAATTCTTCTGAGGGAGGAGGAAGTGCATCTGTGTTAATATGCTGCTCTTGCTTCCTTGTATGAAGCTTTGCAGATTCTTGCGATTCTTCACTTATAAGTACCGAAGCTTCTCCTTCGACATAGAAGGCAGTTTTTGGGATATAAGTACCAGTAAAGCCACTTCTGAAATTTTCCAAGTTATAAAAATTGATCACGGATTGTAATTCAGTTCGTTCAGAATTGTACTTTGATGTTTTCTGCTCATAGCTATGCGTTAAAGCAGTTCGTACAACTTTAAGATCTTTGCATGGATAAAAGACATCAGAGAAAGAAACACCAAGCCATTTCAAATTTCGAACATTAAATTGTCCCCAATTTATGTCAAAATTATGCCTATTTTGTTCAAGGCATTCAGATGTTTTGATCGCTTCTTTCAATGTAGAGAATTTATAGGATAATGTATAATGATCACGCATATTTATTGCACGAATGTCATCTTTAGATTCTTGCATAGCAACAGTTAAAAATGTTGGGGGATGTACAGTAGATGCGCACACAGCAGCAAGTGTCATGAAATTTTGAAGAGTCATAAGCAGCACACCCGATGATACAAAATCTTATTGATGTGAATTCCATGTGACTTTTCTGATTGTTGCCACATCATATTTGTATAGATTTGCGAAGTGAAATTGTTTAGTTTAAAATACGCTTTGTAACTGTAAATCTTACTTCTTTTGAGAAGATTTTTAATACAAGATAATATCCAATTCATGATATAAATTTGTGATGTAAAGTTGTACACATTCCACCAGAAAGCATTACGGTTATTCTGTTTACCGAAAGAGAGCTTTTGCCAAAACAATAACCCTTTTGGGGGAATTATTGAGGCTAATTTTGCAGTATTTCCTGATTGTTTAAAACTTTTTGAGGAATAATAATATGAAGGAGTAAAGCGATGTATGTAAAAAAAGCCCTGCTTGTTAGGATAAATCGTATTATCATTACAGGCAGAGGACTTGCCCTTTATTGTGTGTTGCCATAGTTTATAAAATGGCGATTTATATTCACTTTCGACTACTGGTTCGTAAGAGTCGGAGAGGTGTGATTGGGTTTGCACGTTCCACTCACCAATTTCAGTAGTCAAACTGGAAAAGGATATGGTTGTGAGAGCTGAGACACAAATAAATAATTCTTCGTGGTTCAAAACACATCTCCGTTAAGTGATATATTTATCGTAATTTAAATTTCGATAACAAATAGACAAAAATCGTCTATAATTGTGTTAAAAATATGGCAAAGTGAAATTCTTTTTTTGCAAGGGGAGTGATAAGGTGAATAATCTTAAAAATATGAATTTTGATGAACTACAAGAGATGCGTACCCAAATTGAGGTGGAATTAAAAAAACGGCAAGCAAAAGAAAAGCAAAATGCACGGCGAAAAATTCTTGAAATCGCTAGTGCACATGGAATTAACATCGCTGATCTTGTGAATAAAGAACGTTACTATAGAAATCCCAATAACCAATGGGAATTGTGGAATGGGCGTGGGCGTAGACCTAAGTGGATTAAAGAATGGTTGGAGAATGGATATACACTTGAGGAATTAGAAGTAACATGACACATATTCTTTCGGAATAGTCTTTCTCGCTCTTTGGTTAATTTCAATGGGCTGTGGGGGCTGAGGCATTTACATAGGCAATATTTGCAAAGTAGAAGAATAGCAAAAGATATCAACTTAAACAGTGTGCTTTTTTAGATAATCGCTATATTTAAAGGATGACGTGTTAAGATGCTGCGTAATCAAATAAAGCAATAAAAACATACAAATTTACTCAAATGCAAAGAGTATATTACCATGATAACCGTGCTTTTATTCTTTTTGCGGACTTAAAATTGCATCTGCTTTCGTATTCAGATGATCTATGAGAACTATTTATTCTTTATCTTAAAGTGTTTTTTATATATTGTTTCCTCTCATCATGAGAAAGCAAATGGTTTTTCTTGCATTGTCATAAAAGGATTGAGATAGATGAATCTTATTGTAGTAAAGAGTTTAACTCTCTATGCAAAATTGATCAATGACTGTTCTGTATAAATATATTGTTGGATATGGGGACTTCTGTTTTTGAATACTACTTTGTCATGAGTCTGTTATTTTTATAAGTTTAAGTCTGGTTTTTCTTCTAAAATTATGTACATTAAAGTATCACATTTTATTTTTTTATGGCTCATATTTGTCTTAATATAATTTTGTGAACATTGTGAAGTGTTGGTTAGCAAATTTCATTATTCGTATAAATGAAATTAAAAAACACGTTGAAAATAAAAAGATGGTGCAATTTTTTGGTGTTTGTCTGTTTTCTTTTATTGTGTGGGAGCTGTGCTGTTGCATGTGTCGTTTATGGAAAATTGTGATGAAAGAATGTAGGTAACTTTTTGTACAATTATGTATAGATTTTCCTAAAGTCGTCTATGGGGGTTATGGGGGTTTTCTAAAACTTTGGTTTTTAAAAATAAGCAAAGGACCCATTTTGATGAAAAAGAGTCTCTATTTTCACTGATTGTAAAAAGTGAAACAGTATGGCTTTTATTCATTTTTCTTAAAGTGAGAGTCCATGCAAGAGACGTGGGGCATTAGGGGTGAGGCCGGAAGCTTCTTGAATGAAATATTTTTTTAACTTTGGTGTTTGGTTGACAATTCCAAGACCAGTATCACGAAGCATACGCAAGAAAAGATTGTCATTAGAAAAGAGTCTATTAAGCCAGTCATTGCTTAAAGCCATACGTACAGTTTCAAAGCGCCTCCAGCTTTGATAACGTTCTAGAGCTGTAAGGGATCCAATATCGAGGCCTAATCGTGCTGTTTCGATAATAACTTCGGCAAGTGCGGCACTATCGCGTAGTCCTAAATTGAGTCCTTGTCCTGCAAGAGGGTGGATTGTGTGGGCAGCATCACCAACGAGAGCAAAACGAGATTTAATACAGTGCCGTGTTAAAGAAAGGTTTAAGGGAAAAGCTTGACGCTCTCCATTCCAAGAGAGTTTGCCAAACCGGTGACCAATGCGTTTTTCGAGTTCTGTTTCAAAAATAACAGCGTCAGCTTTGAGGTAATATTGCGCAGTTTTATGGTGTTCATTCCATACAATGGCAGATCGGTTGCCTTTGAGAGGGAGAAGAGCAAAGGGTCCTGAAGGTAAGAAATGTTGCGTTGCTTGTCCATGATGGGGCTTTTCATGTTTAATCGTGCAGATGATGGCTGTTTGTTTATAGCGGTGAGAAAAGTTTTTAAGTCCTGCTTTTTCACGTAATTTTGAATGTGCTCCGTCAGCGGCAATAAGCAATTTCGTTTGCCAAGTGTCTTCATTGTTTAAAGTGACCGTTGTATGTTGATCTTCTTGATGAAAATCAACGACACGCATATTTGCAATGACAGTGATATCGAGATCCTTTATACGCTTTTTCAAAGCGTTGATAAGCTCTCTTTGTTCTATCATAGTGGCAAAAGGTTCATTAGGGGTAATATCGCCTTCAAAGGTTAAAAGCGTTGGTTTGACAGGGTCAGCTGCGCATGCATCTGTGATGATCATTGAATGAATGGGTTGAGCGTAGGGTTCTATATGTTCCCAACATTGCAATTGTTTTAACATACGAATAGAAGCAGCAGCAAGGGCGATGGTTCGTATATTGGCAGTGGGGATATCTTCTTGAGGAGCAGCGTCAACAATATTAATTTTCAGTTCAGGAGTGGATTGTTTGAGTGCTATTGCTAAAGTGAGACCAACAGCGGCACCACCAGCAATGAGAATATCGCATTGTTTTATATTTTTATTGGGTTTTATCGTTCTATTCGCTTTTTCATTTTTATTGAGATTAGGGTGCACAATATTTTGTTCCATTGTTTGTCGTTTAATTGTTCTTAAAGGGGATAATTTTCTTTCATTTACTTTTACTTTGTTATGGTTTCTTCTTTGCTCTCCTCCGTCTAAAGGACGAAGGTTTCATTCTTACGCTGGTCTAGAGATGGTTGCTTTCTCTTGATTTTTCTCCTGTTGATCATTGAGTATGATTCAGATTTATAAACCTATGGGGCAAATTTTATCTTAAATATTCTCTTCAACTTTACACTTCTCCATTTGTTGATGCAAAAGAAAATATATTTGGTGATGTAAAAGAAAGCTAAAATCAAGCGGAAATGCTATGGTATTTTATGGGTATGAACGTATTTCACAACATACTGTCTTGAGGGACAATGTTTTGCGACATTCGTAGAGAGTAAGGAAACTGTATAGAGAGAAGACAACTGTTATGATGATGATAGTTAAAACTGTGTTAATATTTTGTGGTCATAATTTTATAACTCTTTAATGCGAAGGTTTTGTATTTGGAATTGATGGATGCAGCAAAGTTCTCCACCTTATGATTTATTAGAAGCGCAAAAATCTTATGGTTCGCGGCTTATTGAAATGTTTTTACGTCAAATTGGTGTTTTCATTGGGCTTGGGCTTTTGGGTTTTCTTATTTTTTGCGTTTTCGCTTTAGCAACGTGGAATGTTGCCGATCCTTCTTTGACACATGCAAATACAAACAGTGTTACAAACTTTATGGGGTGGCCGGGGGCAATTTTTTCAGATTTTGTTATGCAGTTTTTTGGTTTGGCAAGTCTTGGTGTTTTGTTACCACCACTATTTTGGTCATTTCTTTTGTTAGCACAAAAGGATATCCACAATTTGATTTTTCGCCTTTTTTTATGGGTGATATCAACGATTTGTTTTTTAATTTCTTTTGCTCTTATGACACCTGTTGCCTTCTTTACATATTGGCCATTGCCAATGGGTTTGGGAGGACTTTTGGGCGATAAAGCTTTAAATGCTGTTTATGCAATTTTTCCTGTCTTTTTTTCTCCATTTCAGAAATTGTTGTTGGGTCTTGGTGGGAGTGTGTTAGGTTTGTTAATGGCTGTTTTTGCAGGCAACGTGGTGTGGCGACGCCAAACAAAGAAAAGTAAAGCAAAAAATGTTCAAAAAAATGAAATGGCTAATCTTCCCTTTGATGCGTTAGAAGATATGGAAGTTGAAGAGAGGGGGCGTCATGGTTTTTTTGTTACAACTTTGGGAGCGATTTTACATCTTTTGTATTTTTTACAAGCGGGTTTTTTTCGCCTTTTTTCTATCAAAAGGCGCTCTAAGAGAGGCGAAAAATCCTTTGATCGCATTGAACCTATTTTCTTGGATGAAAAAGCAAAATGTCAGGAAAAGCAAGAGAAGGCTCCTCCTCTTAAAAACCATGTTTTTAAGCCTTTAAAGGCTTCTTCAAATGGTCGTTTTCTCCTTCCTCTTTTAGACTATCTTGCGGTTTCTCCACCAACCGCAAGGGATGCTAAACTTTCTCCTGCTGCCTTAAAAGCCAATTCTCATGAATTAGAAGGGGTTTTGTTAGATTTTGGCGTCAAGGGAAAAATGATTGATGCACGTCCTGGTCCGGTGGTCACTTTGTATGAATTTGAACCGGCTGCTGGTATTAAATCTTCTCGTATTATTGGTCTGGCAGATGATATTGCCCGCTCGATGCGGGCAATATCCGCACGCGTTGCGGTGGTGCCTGGGCGCAATGTCATTGGAATAGAATTACCCAATGCAACGCGTGAGATGGTTTATTTGCGTGATATTTTGCAAGCGCAAGAATTTATGGAGAGTAAAGCGAAATTAGGGCTTGCTTTGGGGAAGACAATCGGTGGTGAAGCGGTTATTGCGGATTTAGCAAAAATGCCCCATCTTTTGGTTGCTGGGACAACAGGATCGGGAAAATCTGTGGCTATTAATACTATGATTTTGTCTCTGCTTTATCGGATGACACCTGAACAATGCCGCCTCATTATGGTTGATCCGAAAATGCTTGAACTTTCAGTTTATGATGGCATCCCCCATTTGTTAACACCCGTGGTAACGGACCCTAAAAAAGCAGTCATTGCACTGAAATGGGCTGTTCGTGAAATGGAAGAACGCTACAGTAAAATGTCAAAACTTGGTGTGCGCAATATTGATGGCTTTAATGCACGTCTTAGGGAAGCAGAAAGTCAAGGCGAGACAATGACGCGTACAATTCAAGTCGGATTTGATCATGAAACTGGTGAGCCCCTTTATGAAACAGAAACACTGGATTTTCGTTCTATGCCTTATATTGTTGTCATTATTGATGAAATGGCCGATTTGATGATGGTGGCTGGTAAAGACATTGAAGGTGCGGTTCAACGCCTTGCACAAATGGCACGTGCCGCTGGTATTCATGTGATTATGGCAACACAACGCCCTTCGGTGGATGTCATTACTGGGACGATTAAAGCCAATTTTCCTACACGTATTTCTTTTTCTGTTAGTTCAAAAATTGATAGCCGAACAATTCTTGGTGAACAGGGGGCGGAGCAATTGTTGGGGCAGGGAGATATGCTGTTCATGATGGGAGGAGGGCGTGTTCAACGTGTGCACGGGCCTTTTGTGGCTGATGATGAAGTGGAGCAAGTTGTCGCGCATCTTAAAGCACAAGGCCTTCCTGATTATTTAGAAACCATTACGCAGGATATTGCAGAAAATGATGCGGATGTTGCTTCGGTTTCTCCGGCAGCCGATGATCCTTATAGTCAAGCGGTTGCTATCGTTTTGCGTGATCGTAAGGCTTCAACTTCTTATATTCAACGCCGCTTAGGCATTGGGTATAACCGTGCGGCTTCACTGATTGAACGGATGGAAGAAGAGGGGATCATTAGCGCAGCAAATCACGCAGGAAAACGAGAAATTTTGATACCTGCTGAGGAAGAACGCTTTTAAAATAAAATCTTTTGATAGTTTCTTTTAACAATATCTTTCTCTTTTAGGGAAGGGTATTTATTGATTATCCTATTTTATTATAAAACAAAACTATTTTTCTGGGGAGCATTTTCTATGAAAACGCCTTTTTTACCACAAAGAAGAATCTTTGGGTTGGTTGGAGTGATTCTCTTTTGCTGTTTCACTTTTTCTGCTTTTTCGCAATCATCCAATAAAGTAGCAAGGGCGCAGAATGTTGTGAATCGCTTTGCGGCAATTAAAACAATGACGGGGGATTTTATTCAGTTTAGTCCAAAGGGAAAAATGTCTCAGGGGACATTTTATTTAGAGCGTCCAGGAAAAATTCGTTTCATTTATAAAAAAATACCCTTACAGATTATTGCAGATGGTCAATTCGTAGGAATTCATAATCGTGCTCTCAATACGTGGAATTTTTCACAGCTTTTGCAAACGCCAATGAAGTTTCTGTTAGATGATAAAATCGATGTTTCATCAGGGCGTTTGTTGGCTTTTCGTGAAGATCCAGGAGCGGTGACAATTGTTCTGCGTGATAAAAACATTGGATCAGGGCAAATAAGAATGGTGTTTGATTCTAAGGGCACAACTTTACGCCAATGGACAATTGTTGATCAACAGAATTTAGAAACAACGGTTCAGGTTATGAATGTACGTACGGGTGTGAGGTTTGCTGATGGGATGTTTACACTTCCTGCAAAGAAATAGTTTGTTTTACATCATTGGAATTCAAACAGATGCTCTTTCGTATTGCTACTTGGAATATTAACTCTATCCGTTTGCGTCTTGCACAGGTTTTTCAATATTTGGATCTCTTTCCTGCTGATATTTTGTGTCTACAGGAGACGAAATGTCCAGATGCTCTTTTTCCAATCGAGGCTTTTGAAGCAGCAGGTTATAAGCATATCGCGTTGAGTGGGCAAAAATCTTATAATGGTGTCGCAATTGTTTCACGCTTGCCGTTTAAGACTGTTGAAAAGCGCTTCTTTTGTCAAAAACAAGATTGTCGTTATCTTTCAGTGATTGTGGAAATTTGTGGTAGAGATGTACAGATTCACAATTTTTATGTTCCCGCTGGAGGCGATGTGCCTGATCCGGATGTGAATGAAAAATTTCGTCATAAACTTGATTTTTTAGAAGAAATGTCTTCTATTCAAGCAGATCAGGGACAGGGGCTTTCTTCTCTTTTGGTGGGTGATTTGAATATTGCACCTTTGCCAGAGGATGTTTGGTCTCATAAGCAATTGTTGAAGGTTGTAAGCCATACACCTGTTGAGACAGAGCGTTTACAAGCTCTTTGTTGCCAAGGTGGTTGGGTTGATTTGATGCGGTGGTATATTCCTGTTCCGACCAAGCTTTATACATGGTGGAGTTATCGTGCACGCGATTGGGCGCTTGCTGATCGTGGGCGGCGACTTGACCATATTTGGTCCTCTCCAGATTTAGCACCTTTTGTTGCTGATCTTGCAATTTTTCATAGGGCACGGGGATGGAAGCAACCTTCAGATCATGTTCCAGTACAAACACTCTTTGATTTTTCAAAGTAAATTGGGAATAAAATCATAGTAAATAAAATATTAATGGATTGATTTTGAAACTATGATAAATTCAAAATAAGATTTTCGTAAATAAAATATTAAGAGATTTATTCTGAAAGCATGTGGGAGAGTGGATGCGGATCAAAAATCGAGAGTGGGTTACTTCTAACAGATTGTTTTATAGTATTTGGTTGTGTGTTTTTATATTATCAGGATGTATGGTTGGCCCTAATTATCTTAAAACATCTTTTCAGGTTCCAAAAAGTTGGGGGCAGCAGTCTACAAAAATATCGCAGCGTTCTGTCGTGCTTGCTGGGTGGTGGCGGCATTTGAATGATCCCGTTTTGAATGTGTTAATGGATCATGCCATTTCTGGGAACAATAATGTTGCTGTTGCTAAAGCGCGGGTGCGTGAAGCGCGGGCGAGCTTAGGGCAAGTAGTGGGATCGCTTTTGCCAAGTGTATCAAATTCAATTTCAGGAACACGTAGTGATTCTGGACAGTCTGATGCGCTTTTAAGCCAATATCGCAGTAGTTTTGATGCAAGTTGGGAGCTTGATTTTTTTGGTGGACATAAGCGAGGCGTTGAAGCGGCGCGTTACGGTCTTGAAGCCGCTGTTGAAGATATGCGTGCTACCATGGTGACATTGTTGGGAGATGTGGCAACAAATTATGTCCAAGTGCGAGGATGGCAACAAAAGTTGTTCATTGTGCGGCAAATTGCTCTTTCACAACGCAAAACATATGACTTGATGCGTGCTAGATTAAAGGCCGGGGATGTTTCAGAACTTGATGTTTCCAATGCGCAAGCACAACTGGCGAATACGGAAGCCGATATAGCGCAGATGGAAGCAAATTTGGCAATGAGTATTCATAGTCTTTCTGTCTTAACGGGTCGTGTGCCTATGGCTTTAAAGGATCTTTTACAAAAAAATGTTAGACAAGCAAAAATTCCGCAGCCAAAATGGCCAATACCAGCAGGAATTCCAGCTGATATTTTGTTAACACGTCCCGATTTACGGCGAGCAGAGCGTCAATACGCGCAAGCGACAGCACGGATTGGTCAACGTGAGGCAGATCGCTATCCATCACTTACTTTAACAGGAAATATTTCAACAGCAGCAACGGCAATTGATCAATTGTGGAAAAGTTCAACAATTGGTTGGTCTTTTGGACCTGGTCTTCGTTTCCCGTTTTTTAATGGGGGACAAATCACCGCTTCTGTTGCCGTCGCACGGGCACAACGTGATCAAGCGTTTATTCATTATCGGGCGGCTGTGTTGGGCGCTTTGCAAGAGGTAGAAAATGCGCTTGTAAGATTAAGCAAAGAACATCAGCGTTTAGAAAAGCTTATTGTTGCAAATAAAGCTTCTTTGCATTCTTTAAAACTTTCACAAAATCTGTTTGAAAATGGAAATACCAGCTTTCTTGAATTGTTAAATGCTGATCGTTCCCATTATTCTACGCAAATGGCTCTTAAGGATAGTCGTATTGCTTTGGTTACTCAGTATATTGCGCTGATGAAAGCGTTGGGGGGAGGCTGGGATGGTGTTGTTGACGCATCTCATCCAGAGGTTGTTGATAATGTACCCCGTTCGCGTACAAAGGTAGGGCAATGAAAATAAGTTTTATAAAAAATTTCATTAAAAAACATAAAAAACTTTCCTTCTTTTTAACGGTTCTATTGCTTATTATCTTGTTATGGTTGCGTTCTGTTTTTTTTGGAACATCAGTACCTGTTTATATGACTGCGGTAGTAAAACGGGGGGATATCGAAGAAAGTGTTTTGGCTTCGGGTCTTGTGCGCCCCTATCGATTGGTCGCTGTTGGTGCACGGGCGACAGGGCGTGTGGTGTCAATGCGCGTTTCCCCTGGTAGTATTGTCAAAGAGGGAGATCTCTTGGCAGAAATTGATCCGACAGATCAAGAAAATGATCTTAAAAGAAAAAAAGCAGCACTCGCGCATTATGAGGCGAATTTGGTAGAACAGGAAGCTTATCTTTCTCTGGCACGGAAAAATTTAGAGCGTCAGAAAAAAATGATTGAATCGCATGCAGTTTCACGGGCTAATCTGGATGATGCAGCAACACAAGTAAAAATACGTGAGGCGCAAATTGAGCAGCTTCGTCAACAGATTGTACAAGCAAAAATAGATGTGGATAGTGCTGAGGTCAATTTAGGGTATACACGAATAACTGCTCCTTCTGCGGGAACGGTTTTAGCAACAGTTGTAGAAGAAGGGCAGAATGTTAATGCTGTTCAGTCGGCACCAACAATTGTTATTTTAGGTGATTTGTCAAAGATGACGGTCAAAGCGCAAATCTCAGAAGCGGATATTCTGAAAGTTCACGCTGGACAACCGCTTTATTTTACAGTTTTAGGCAATTCACAGCGCCGTTATGAGGGAACTTTAGAAAGGGTGGAACCGGCGCCTGAAGCTATTCGTAATGATGTGAGTATTAATCCTGGTATGGCAGGATCTAGTGCTTTAATATCGTCGGCTATCTATTATAACGGAATTCTCCATGTTGATAATGCAGACAATTTTTTGCGAACTTATATGACGGCGCAAGTGCATATTATCTTAGGGCGTGCTCAGAATGTTTTGTTGGTTCCAAGTGATGCTTTACGCGATGAAACAAAAGAGAATAAAGCATGGGTTTCTGTTCTTGAGGGGCAAAACAAAGTGGTGAGTAAACAGGTAACAATTGGGTTGAATAACAAGGTTGTCGCAGAGGTGGTTTCAGGGCTTAATGAGGGGGAGGTGGTTATCACCGGCACACGTGTTGGTGGAATGCCAGAATCTTTTGATAAACATAACGAAGATGAGATTTAAGCTATGAAAACAGAGAAAGCAGATGCTGTCATTGTTTTAGAAGATATTGTGCGTCAATTCCCGGCCGGTGAAACATGCGTGACTGTCTTGAAAAACATTAATCTCACCATTAAGCGTGGTGAAATGGTAGCGATTGTAGGGGCCTCTGGTTCAGGAAAATCCACTTTGATGAATATCTTAGGGTGTCTTGATCGAGCAACCTCTGGTCGTTATTGGATTTCAGGAAAAGAAACAGCTACTCTTTCTGCTGATGAATTATCGGCTTTGCGGCGTAACCATTTTGGATTCATTTTTCAGCGCTATCATTTGCTCAATGAATTGACAGCATTGGGAAATGTTGAAATTCCAGCTATTTATGCCGGGCACCCTGTCGCAACAAGAAAACAACGTGCACAAGATCTTTTAACACGTTTGGGTATGGGGGACCGGATTAATCATCGTCCAAATCAGCTCTCAGGGGGGCAGCAGCAACGGGTTTCTATCGCTCGTGCCTTGATGAATAACGCAGAGGTTATTCTTGCTGATGAACCAACCGGCGCATTAGATAAACACAGTGGTGAGGAAGTGTTGCGTATTTTGGATGAACTGCATCAAGAAGGACGCACCATTATTATTGTAACGCATGATATGCACGTGGCTGAAAGAGCTGAACGTATTATCGAAATTAGTGATGGGGAAATTATTGCTGATCGTGTGTCAAAGGGTGCAAAAACAAAAGCTGCGGGGAAAAAAACAAAAGCTGCTAGTCAATATGAGGGGGAAAAGTTCGAAGGGAAACAACAGCTTGGTTTTCTTCGTTCTTTTTTCGAACGGTTTCGTGAAGCATTTGTTATGGCTTTGTTGGCAATGAATGCACATCGAATGCGAACTTTTTTAACAATGCTTGGGGTGATTATCGGTATTGGTGCCATTATTGCTATGGTGGCTTTGGGAAATGGTACGCGAGAGAAAATTCTGGAAAATTTTAAAAGTTTAGGTTCTAATACATTGACAATTTTACCTGGAAAAAGTCTCTCTGATCCACAAGCAGAGAAAATAACAAGCTTGGTGGAAGCCGATGCAGAGGCGCTCTCTCATTTGCCCTATGTTTTTGGTGTAACACCGCAACTTTCAACAAGTTCTACTATACGTGTTGGTGGCGTTAAAGCCAATGCTGTGATTGTTGGGGTAGGAGAACAATATTTCCAGACACAAGGATTCAAAGCTGTTCAAGGGAGATTGTTTGATCAAAAGAGTGTGCATGAGCGCGCTGTTGATCTTGTGATCGAAAAAGAAGCACTTGCTGTGCTTTTCCCTCATAGTCATGAAGATCCTATTGGAAAAATTGTTCATGTGGGGAACGTTCCCGTGCGTATTCTTGGTGTGATAGAACCACAACATATGGGAGAAACTTCTAATACGTTGCAAGTTTATTTGCCCTATACGACAGTGCAAACGCGTTTTCTTGGAACAACACAGGTACGTGCCATTACTGTTAAGATTGCTGATGATGTTGATTCACATTTGGCAGAGGCTATGGTTAAGCGTTTTCTCACGATGCGGCACGGTGGAGAGGATTTTTTCATTCGAAGTTCAGAGTTCTTTCGTGAACGTATCATGGAAAGCACGCATATTTTAACACTTTTAGTGTCTTCAATTGCTGCTATCTCGCTGATCGTGGGGGGGATTGGGGTGATGAATATTATGCTGGTCACCGTTTCTGAACGAATCAATGAAATTGGGGTGCGTATGGCTGTGGGCGCGCGTCAGGGTGATATTTTACAGCAATTTTTAATTGAAGCAATTTTGGTTTGTGTCATTGGTGGCGGTTTGGGAATCTTGTTTGGACTTTCTATCGGTGGTTTGTTTGTTCTGCTTAAAGCGCCTATCCACTTGCTTTATACGATTGATTCCGTCATTTTGTCTCTGACTTTTTCAACCCTCATAGGGATCTGTTTTGGTTTTTCACCAGCACGGCAAGCTTCACGCCTTGATCCTGTTGTTGCTCTCTCGCGTGATTAAGCATGATCAATTGTCGTGTATGTTGTTATGCTTTTGGCTTGCATGAACATGAAGCATTTATGAAGCGAAATATGGGTGAAAAAGTTGCGCATTCTTTGCTGCTCTTTTTTAGAAAATCCTTTATGCGTTAAGGGGCGTGTGTTTTATGTCTATACATGAAAGGATGAAGTTTTATAAGCATAACGGATCATAAGTAAATTTGTATTCTATTTTAGCTTCTATAAAATAAACTGTCCGTTGATTTCACGATTCTCATTTCAAAAAAGCAGGCAGAGCAGAGTGAAATTTGTATTTAAAAATCTTTATGAGATATTTTAAGTTTTTACTTTGCCATTGACACTGCAACCAGCGATCATGCAAAGTAATAATAATTGTCGCCGTTAAGCTGGAAAGTATCTTCTTGTTTCTCAACAAAATTTAATGACAGGTGATTGGTTGGCTCATCTAAAAGCAGCATATGCGATGGCTGGGCAATAATAAAAACCAAGAATTTAGTAAACAAGGGCACGCTGTCATTGGTATTCTGCTCATATAGAAAGTGTAGTGTTGCTTGAAGATTTGAAAAGCTTATATCTTGTGCAAGTAATTTCCAGCAAATTTGCGGGGCTTTATAAAGTATGCTCGCATAAGAACAATAAACTCCGCAAGAATCTCTAGAAAAGTTGATTTACCAGCTCCATTGTTCCCAAGAATAAGCCGCTTTTTATGAGCTCTTTATGATATTGCTCAATCTATAAACGCTTTTTTATTACAATGCCCTGCAGCGAAAACAGCATTTTGTGCGGCTCAATACTGATTGTTAAAGGTGTAGAGAATTTTCATATAGGACTAAACGGATAAGCTACGCGTCGTAAGTAAGCCTCTTGCGTGCATAGCTTTATAGGTTTTGAAAACAGACAAATAGAGTTTAGGCGATTAAAGATCTGGTTTAAGGCTTTTTAATCCAATGGACAAACACGAACAATATGACTGTCGGGATCTTTGATTAGGAAGGTACGTCCAAATATGTCAGTATATGGTTCCTTCAAGACATTTATTTCAATGGTGGTTTGCTCTTGCCATTTTGCATATAGCTTATCTACGTTCTCCCCATCAGGCAACATAATGCCGATTTCTGAAAAACGAGGCATATTTTTCTCAGGTGCATCCCACCAGACCAGAGAGCAAAGAGTGTGTCACCTGAAGAAGAAAATGCAACATGGCGTGGCGAGACGAATACAGGCTCTTTCTTAAAGATGAATTTGTAAAAAGCAGTAGAATATTCTACGTTTGATACGTATACCAACTGTAGGTTTGGGGTAACAGGATAAGGAGGGATATTACGCATCAATTCTCCATGATTTAGTCGTTGTTACCTAACATGATATCCCTATATTAGGATATTTCAATGAGAGTTTGTGATGCTTGCGTTCGCGGTGTGCTCTATTGATATGTTTTACTTGCTCTATGCTGAAATACCGAAATTGCTACTACATTGCTAATGGAGCTCTCAAGGAAACCTTTGCAATGATTAGGCGCTGCAATACATAAATACTAAAAAAAGCATGTGAAGCGAAAACATGAGTGTTGAATTTTTTTACAATAGTTAATTTTGTGATGCCCTGAGCATTTCTAGAATGATGCATTTTTCTCCTCTTTAGACGCTGCGTCACAGGATGGATTTTGTACTCTTCAATTCGTGATAATTTGAAAAAGCTTTGTCTATCCTTATGTGAGAAGGTTTTTTATGCAACATCATTGAGATACTGCGTTTTGGCTTTTTCAAGCGCATTCATCAGATCTGATTGTAACCAACGTGATAAAAAATGAAACTTTAAGGGTTTTTGTCGTAATCCATTGGTTCCATGACAGTAGAATGTTAAAATATTCATAAGCAATCATTTTGTACTATCTTTACGCTTATGAAGGTGTAAGTCCCTGCACCATCATCATATTTGCCAGCTCACAATAGTGTTGCGACAGTTTTGCATTAAGATGCTTTATAAGAGGGATTTTATCCTTTTCTTGCTCGTTTTTACCCATACATCAGTGCTGTTTGTGTTAAGTAGGCACGTGATTTGATTTGATTCAAGATGAGGAGGTTTGAAATGAAAGAATCTTACAATGTTTGAGGCTCTCATTTAAGAGACAAATTTAATGAAATGGTGTATCAAATGCCGCGTATATTCCCTCTGGGAAAAGTGGTTGAAAATAGCGTGATACAAGTAACAGGAGTTGGAGCAAGCAGTGATTTTTCTGTTTTGATGGCTAAGTATTTGCTCAACTTGGATGCAATGGAGAAGGGGCAATGTTTTCCACGGTATGTTTATGAAGATACTGAGCCTTTAGAAGATAAACAGGAGGAGCAGGCTCATTTGTTTGCAAATTTTGCAAAAGAAAGCAAAAAAGTTGGCTTGCAACGTCGTGATGCCATTACGGATGAAGGGTTGGCACATTTTAAAGCGGCTTATCCTCGTGAAATGATAACAAAGGATGATTTGTTTTATTATGTTTACGGGATCTTGCATTCAGAAGATTATCGTGCGCGTTATGCGCATAATTTGGCTAAACAGTTGCTGCGGATTCCAATCGTTAAAAGCGTAGAGGATTTTTGGGCTTTTGTGACAGCAGGGCGAAAGCTTGGTGACATGCATATGAATTATGAAGAGGTTGAACCTTATCCTGTTACCTTTAAAGATGGTGATCCAAAACTTACAGATATTCCTCATCCTGAAAAATTTTACTATGTCACAGAAATGAAATTTGCTAGAAATAGTAGGGAAAAAGATAAATCCACTGTTATTTACAACAGTAATATCACAATGACAAATATCCCTCTTGAAGCTTATGATTATGTGGTGAATGGTAGGCCAGCTCTTGAATGGGTGATGGGACGGCAGGTTGTCAAAACTGATAAAGCGAGTGGTCTTATCAATGATGCTAACCGCTATGCTGTTGAAACGATGGGTAATCCTGCTTATCCGTTGGAGTTGTTTCAACGGGTTATTACTGTCAGCTTAGAAACAATGAAGATTGTTCGCAGTCTACCGAAATTAGAAATAAGAGACACTGAAAATGTTAACTTATCCGTTGTATTGTAAAACAGTGTCTTTTGAGATGTGGTGATAAAGCACTATTGTTGTAGAGCTGGTAATATCAAGTTTGTGTACAGACTTCTACATGGGGTG
The DNA here is from genome assembly GCF_024297065.1 of Bartonella harrusi. Lineage (NCBI taxonomy): Bacteria > Pseudomonadati > Pseudomonadota > Alphaproteobacteria > Hyphomicrobiales > Bartonellaceae > Bartonella > Bartonella harrusi. The sequence goes on along the minus strand of NZ_CP101114.1, from coordinate 1,940,979 downwards.
TTTTTAGCATGTGTGGTGAATTCTTTAAGGCATGGATTGCTTGTCGTGTTTTATAGAGTAATTTGCAGTGCGTGGGTGTAAAACAGAACGCCATCGTGTTGCATATTCACGGGCTTTTTTTAAGACATGTTTTAAAGCACCCAAGCCCATTTTACGATAGCGCTCGTGGATGGTATATCGATAAAGCCATTAAGCACCCCCATCTTTATGCTTATGAAGGTATAAGCCGGCGCCATCATACTCTTTACCGGCCGCCAATGTTGCGACAGTCTTCGGTCTTTAGATGATTCATAAGAGGCATTTTTCCTCTTTTTTAGAGTTTTTTATCCACACGACAGCTCTGTTTATGACGCGCAGGAACATGGTTTTTATTCTTTCAAAATAAGAGGATTCAAAATGAGAGGATCTTACCATTTTCAGGGGTTTTATTCAACAGGCAAAACGATAATTTATTGTTATAAATCAATATCTTGCTAGTAAGTGGACCCTATGAGACAAGAAGTTGGATTGTTGAAAAACTAAAGGTAGTTAAGAATCTTTATCTTTTAGGATGTCGAGAAAGTCAATTCCCATAGTAATGAGGCAAAACTATCCCTTTGCATAATTACAAGCTAGATGGTTTGTGGATAGGGAAGAAGGGTATAAAAAGCCTTTTAGAAATGTGTTTGAGAGGGCTTTTATCTTACAAGCTGGGTGGTTTGTGGATAGGGAAGAAGGGTGTAAAAAGCCTTTTAGGAATGTGTTTGAGGGCCTTTGTAACGTTTGAGTTGGCAAATACTGATGCTGCTTGGTGTAAATTTTTATAATACGAGAAGGGTAAAGATTAAAATGCGGTTCTTATGTAGACCTCAATTGTTTTGATGTATTGAAATATAAGAATGCGTAGGTGTTTGATCTGTTCTATTGTGTTTCCCTTGTCGTTCTTTTTAACAGGATAGGCAATAAAATTGATTTCAGGCATTAAATGTTTAAGCTCACGCAAAGAGCGCCACATGTGGTAATCATGGGTGACAATATAAACTGTTTGGTAATGGTGTTTTTTGATCCAAGCTGCACTTTCTTCAGCATTTCCTGTTGTGTTCATCGCTTTATGACCAATGTCAACACAACAGCTGAAAAGCTGCGGGGTAATATGCGTGCTGTGCATAAAATTTTTCAGATTGGTTGAGGCGTTGACTCCACTGATTAAAAGCCGCGAACCAAGCCCTTGCTGTAAGAGTTCCAATCCTGTCTTTATTCGGTCTTTCCCCCCAGTGAAAACGATGAGTGCATCCGCTTTCGGCAATGGATTAGGTGGTTGAAGCCGTTCGGTTTTTTCAGAAAAAATAACGAAACCAACACAAAAGAGCAGAGTGATTATTAAAAGAGAAAATACGGTTGGTGGCACATAGCAAAACAAACAGCGCAGAGAGCTTAGAGTGCCTCTGGTGTGCTTTTTTAGGGAATGCTTTTGATTGTCTGGCATCGGTGACTGAGAATTATATGCGTTGTGGGTCATAAAATTAAAACAAGCCATTTTCGCATTGATCAATTTTTTTCAGTTGTGCTAAAATAGTCATGCGGTTTGTAAAAACAGTAAGAAAAGAAACGAAAAAAATAAGACCGATGATTTTTCCATAAGGAATGGAACTGATGGAAAGATGCCCAAACAAAGCAGTGACTTGACTAGCTTCTACTCTCCCTATGTTATAATTTGTCCAAAAGCTAAAAGCAGCAAACAGCAATGCGCTTATGGTACCACCATAGAACGCACCGCGCAAGGCGGTTTTAAAAAAATGCCAATCAAATTGTCGTGCAATGAAAACGGTTTCAGTTCCGAGAAAGTATAAGACATTAATAATATGCGCATTCTCCGCTAAGGCATTGCGTGCGGCAAAAATAACCGTGAGGATCAATGAACCTAAAACCAATATTAAAATTGCAAAACCAATAAAAACAGTTGTATGCGCCATTGTTGTCAAACGATCCACCCAAACACGATGGTCATCAAATTGGCCTCCTGGAATTTGAGTTTTGATGGCGTGACTTATGGCACGAAAGTCAATTTCTTCTTTTTCGTTTAATGTTACGATAATAAGGCGGGGAAGAGGCAGTTCATTGAAGCTTAAACCTGTGCCAAGCCATGGTTCAAGCAGTTTTTCCGTCGCTGTTTTGTCAACAATGGTGGCATCTTGCACACCATGAAATGTTTTTACCAGTTTAACCGCATCATGAAGGGCTGTTTCGATGTTCATATTTTCAATGGGACGTATTTGAATGGTTGCTTCATAGCTAATTTGATTGCTCCAGCTATGAGCGGCACGTTGCACAAGATCAACACCAATCAATGTGAGGCTAGAGAGAAATGTCATAATAGCAATGACTGCAACCAGTGCTTGCCCAGAAATATTGCTACTTGGAATAATCGCCGTGCTGTTTTTTTGACCACTTGTAAAAAGGGGGAAAAATTTATTCATGAATTGTCATCCGTCCATTATGGAGAAGCATGCGCCGTGCCGCAACCTGTTCCATCAATGCAATATCATGCGTGGCAATGATGACAGCTGTTCCAAAACGATTTAATTCAATAAACAAGCGGAGCAGACGCTTTGCTAAAGGGGGATCAACATTTCCTGTTGGTTCATCCGCTAAAAGAATTTCAGGTTGATCAATAAGTGCACGGGCAATTGCTACCCTTTGTTTTTCTCCACCAGAAAGAACGGGGGGTAAAACATGAATATGATCTCCAAGTCCTACCCAACAAAGAAGATCTTCTACTTCACTGCGATAGGTTGCTTCTTCTTGTCCTTTAATGCGTAAAGGTAAAGAGACATTTTCATAAGTTGTCATGTGATCAAGCAGACGAAAGTCTTGAAAGACAACACCGATACGTTGCCGGAGTGCTGGAAGTTCTTGTCGTTTGAGTAATGCTGTATCGTTGCCAAACAGATCAATATGACCGCGCGTTGGTTTAAGCGCCAAAAACATCAGGCGCATCAACGATGTCTTTCCTGCTCCAGAAGCACCAGTGAGAAATTGGAAGGATCCAGGAGGAATATGAAAGCTGATATCACGAAGGACCTCAGGGCCCATTCCATAGCGCAAACCAACATTTTCAAAATGAATCACTTTTCATTACCACTTCGTTGTTATCGTGCATCATTTTAAGAGTTTTTTCTTTCATTATTTTAGGTTCTTGGTCGTTTTTATAGGGTATTGTTTTTAATATTTTCTTCCATCATTTCCAGTTTGTTATTGAAAAACATTCTTTGTAAGAATATAATTCCTTATTATTTTTCCTTGAATTTCTTCTTTATTTATGATTTTAACAGGAATTCCAAGGTGTTGCTAGCAGAAACATAAAAGAAAACAGGCTCGTTTTTACTCAGAAGCCGTCTTTTCTGTTTGATGGTTACATGGTTACTTTGCTTTTCTCTTTTAGATTTTCTTAAAATTGATACGCCTTTGAATGTTTTTTTAATCCGTTTGTGTTTTGCGTTGGCATTGAGAAAGACACTCTGTTTTTAGAGAGTTTGAATGACTCCATAGAATGTTTTTTCCTTTACTGGTGACTTTAGAATGTCGAGATCATTTTGACAGGAAAGCTAAAGTCACCATTCTGGTTTAATGTTAAGTTGCGGACTCTCTATTTTGCCGGTTGGCAATCAGATCTTCAACTACCTGTGGTTCGGCAAGAGTTGAAATGTCTCCCAAATTATCAAAATTATTTTCGGCGATTTTTCGTAAAATACGCCGCATAATTTTTCCTGACCGTGTTTTTGGCAGTTGGGGGGAAAATTGTACTTTATCCAAGATAGCAATGGAGCCAATTTCCTTTCTAACATGCTGAATAAGGTCTTTTTGCAATTCTTCACTTGGGGATGTCCCTTCCATTAAGGTAATAAAACTGTAAATACCTTGTCCTTTAATGGGATGAGGATAACCAACAATTGCGGCTTCTGAAACGGCAGGATGAGAAACAAGTGCTGATTCAATCTCGGCTGTTCCTAGCCGGTGCCCAGAGACATTGAGAATATCATCAACCCGTCCTGTAATCCAATAATAGTCATCGCTATCGCGCCTACAGCCATCGCCTGTAAAATATTTGCCTTTATATACGGAAAAATAGGTTGCAATGAAACGTTCATGATCATTGTAGAGGGTACGCATTTGACCTGGCCATGAGTCGATAATACAGAGATTGCCTTCTGCTTTGCCTTCTAAAATATTTCCTTGCTCGTCGACAATTTGCGGTTGAACACCGAAGAATGGACGTGTGGCTGATCCTGCTTTGAGTGGTGTTGCACCAGGCAGGGGGGTGATCATATGCCCTCCTGTTTCTGTTTGCCACCATGTATCGAGAATGGGACAGCGGTCATCGCCAACGGTATGATAAAACCATTCCCATGCTTCTGGATTAATCGGTTCACCTACCGTACCTAAAAGCCGCAAGGATGTTCTTTTTGAGCGTTCGACAAAGGAATTGCCCGCACCCATTAAGGCGCGGATAGCTGTTGGTGCGGTGTAGAGCGTATTTACTTGGTGTTTATCAACAATTTCCCAAAATCTGCCTTTGTCAGGAAAGGTTGGGGTTCCTTCAAACATCAAAGTGGTCGCACCGTTGCACAGAGGCCCATAAATCAAATAAGAATGACCAGTGATCCAGCCAATATCAGCCGTGCACCAGTAAATTTCTCCAGGGTGATAATCAAAAACATATTGATGTGTCATTGATGCATAGACAAGATAACCTGCCGTTGTATGCAAAACGCCTTTCGGTTTTCCTGTCGAACCGGAGGTGTAAAGAATAAAAAGGGTATCTTCAGCATTCATTGGTTCTGCTGGACAATCCGTCTTGGCATTAGAAGCTTCTTCATGGTACCAAAAATCACGCCCTTCTACCCAATTGATTGCTTTACTGGTGCGCCGTATAACCATGACTTGATCTACATTGACATGTTGGCGTGCTGCAATCTCAATGGCATGATCAATATTGTCTTTTAAGTTAATCTGTTTGCCTCCACGCAAGCCTTGATCAGCGGTGATGATAAAGGTCGATTGGCAATCAACAATCCGTCCTGCTATTGCTTCAGCAGAAAAACCAGCAAAAATAACCGAATGAATGGCACCGATGCGCGCGCAAGCAAGCATGGCGTAGGCTGCTTCGGGAATCATCGGCAAGTAAATGGTCACCTTGTCGCCTTTTTTGATACCGTGGTTCTTTAAAATATTGGCAAAGCGACAGACATGTTCATAAAGCGTATTATAGGTTATTTTTTTATCATGGTAGGGATTATCCCCTTCCCAAATCAATGCGATTTCCTCTCCATGGTTTTTTAAGTGACGGTCAATGCAATTATAGGTAACATTTGTTACGCCATCTTCATACCATCGGATGGGGACATCTCCATTAAAGGACGTATTTTTTACTTTCGTATAAGGTTTAAACCATTCAATGCGTTGACCATGTTTTGCCCAGAAGCTTTCTGGATCATGGATACTTTCCTGATACCATTGTTGATAGGTCTCTTCATCAATAAGAGCATTTTTTTTGATATTCTCTGGTATTGGATGGATTTTTTCAAACATGGGTTCCCTCTCTTTATAATTTATTCTTTGGAAAAATCAGCCGTTGTATTGTTGTATTTTTGGCAGAATTTTCCCAAAAGTCTTTTCTTAAATGAAAAGTCTCTTTTGGGGATTAGACTAAATTAAAAAGATTAGTATAGTCAATTTTAAAATCTGAGGCGTTTTTGTTAAAGAGATGTCTTAAAGAGAGACTCTTTTTACACTGTTTTACGGGGTTCAAGTGCAGCAAAGCATATTACAATATTGTAAAAATATATTGTTATAGATAATTTTTTATAAACGCATCAAGAAAGGAACGTTTGAAGAAATTTCATATAAAGTGTTGTACGTCGATGGGATGTGATAGATTATCGACAGCCTTTGTAAAATCATTTACGAAAGGCAAATATTACGATGGTGTAGGTTTGTTTTTTGCGTAAATGTACAAAATGCGCTCTTTTGCGTTGTGTGTTATAGTGTTTACGAATAATTCTAGGGGGTGATGCTGGGAGATGGGGTTGGCAACAAGGAGAGAAATTTCTTAAAGATCTCCATAAGTGAGCAATGCATTGAAAATCTAAAATGAACACCTTCGTTGTTTTTTTAGGGTATGGAAGAAATGAAGTGAATATCCGATTATGTGCGCCCTAAAAACATCTTCTTTTAAAGCATTGCTATAGCATATTGGATAATTTATTGCGTTGAATGTTTTTCGTGTTGCTCTCTTTTGTTTAAAAAGAGGAAATTTTTTAAGAATTAATATAAACCAAAATACCTACATAAACTATCGGAAATAAAGAACACAATAATTGATAACAACGATGTTATTATAGATAATTTCCAACTCCAACCACAGAATACTTTAGCAGAAATAGCCAGTATAGGGGCCATTATAATTATCATGCAAAACAACCGTATAATTTTATAAAGAATGTCCATTATAGTAAAATCCTGATTATAATATGTTAATGTAATAGATATTTCTGAAATATTTTTTATCCATAGATATAGATGTTTAATTTTACAATTATTTAATGCATTTATATAAAAATATAAGAGTGAAAACTGTTGTTAACATAACTAATAAGTACATTATACGTTTTTTAAGATTGTATCCTTTCAATTTCAGAAAAATTATAAATATTAGTCCAACTAAAATTGTTTGAAATAATGCTTCCAATAATTTATAATAAATATCCATTATAAAAATATTATCTAAAAATTTATATAAACCAATATAGTTTAATAAAATAATAACAATAAAAAATATAAAGCTTATTAATAATGAGTTTTTTAGAGAATCTTTCCAACTGTAAGAAATAAATTTATAATAAAAAAGATGTGTTAAACCAAAAAAAACTGTTACCATGAAATATTAAATAATTTTATGATTAAAATCTAACATTACGAAATCCAAATTATAATCTATTTTCTAGAATAGATATCATTGAAACCAAATTTGTTTTTATGGTAATTTATTAAGTAAATGTTAATATAAATTGAAATATCTCCGTAAAAAATCAAGACTAAAGCATATAACACTTAAAAATAAAGAAGATCTGATAGCTGACTTCCGATTGTAACCTAAGATTTTTCTATAAAAAATAAAAAAAACAGAGGGAAATATAATCATTGCGAAAATCAAATTTGCGATTTCATAACGGATATTCATTATACAAAACCCTGATTGTAGTCTGTTATACAGAATAAATATCTATGAAATTAAATTTGCTCGATTTTAAGACAATTTATTAAGTAAATGTCAAGGTAGACCGAGGTATCTACACAAAATATCAATAATCAAGAATATAATTCCTGCCAACAATGCTGTTTTTATAGAGAACGTCCAATTCCAATCACAAAATACTTTAAAACCAATAGCAACTGTAGAGCAATATATAATAAGCATCCAAAGCAATCTCGCGATTTCATAACGAATATCCATTATAATAAAATCCTAATTATAATATGTTATATAGAATAAATATCTCTGAAAACTATTTTATCCATAGATATGATTTAAGTTTAATATCTTTATTAATAATTTCAGAGATATCTTTAAGCTATTCTCTATAAATTAGAAAAAACATTCTCGAGCTTTCTCTATAAATCCCCAACCAGCACCTCCTACAAATCCCCCTGTGAAACCTAGAGCTGCACCTGGCAACATACCTGCTGGTCCTCCAGTTATCCCACCTACAGCCAGTCCACCTAGTCCTCCACGAATTCCTTCTTGAAGACCTAATGAACCCATGTGAGAGGTAAAATCATTAAAGCTACATGCTCTTGCATAAACAGGTGTTGAATCATTTATAGTATAAACTAAACCTGAACCAAAATTACGCATATAAATCCTCCTTTGTTTATTTTGGAATCAACGTATCATTATGATACATGCAAATGCTTATCATTTTTATTTTTAAGCTGTCAAATATAATTTTATTATAGAACAAAGAATATCTGCAAATAATTAAATATATTTTTTGTATAAATATACATACACATTGTGTAATAAATGATATTTTTATTTATAATATTTTAAAATATTTTATATATTAATATAATATTCTTTTTGTAAATTAATAAAAGCAAATAGAACATTTTGAAAATTAATATTCTTGGTGAAGATGTTTAAAAAAGCGCAAAGAAAGGGAGGTGCATATCGAGCGAAGTCTCGTTTCTCTTGTTTTGTGTGTATGTGCGGGGTAATCGTTGTATTTTTTTGATTGATTATTTGTCGCCTTTTATTCTGTCGTGTATGGAAAATTTCTCTTTTTTTGTTGTTTTTACGGATTATTGTCAGACTGTTATATGGCTTTTGGTGTTTAATGGGGTTCTTTAGAGGCTAACCAATGGGTTTGCATAAGAATTGGTGTCGTTTAAAGCACCCGCCCACAAGCCCATTTCACGACGCTATCTGTGGATGGTATAGCGGTAAAGCCATTGAGCACCACCATCTTTACGCTTATGAAGGTAAAGCCGGCGCCATCATACTCTTTACCAGCTCCAATGTTGCGACAGCTGTTGGTAGTGAGACGATTCATAACAGGTATTTTTATCCCTTTTTTAGAGTTTTTTATCCACACACCAGCTCCGCTTGTGATGTGTCAGCAAGTGCTTCAGTTGATGCAAAATGAAATGATTTAAGATAGAACAATCTTTCAAGTTTCGGGGGTATGATACAAGTTAAAAATGAATATTTATCTTTATAAATCAATATGTTGTCTTATAGATACGTTTTAAGACTTTTTCTGCTTACTTTGCTTGGTTGTTCTTTTTACAGGTAATTACTGCCTGTTATTCTTTTTAGTGAGCAGAAAATTTTTGTGCTATGCTGTCTGTATGATTGCTTCATGGTTTTATTCATATAGTTGTTAAAATTCTCTCGAGCATTTAGGGGCTTATTGAGCTAATCGGTTTACTGAGAATTTGGGTGTCGTATTTACGTCCATATTAAGTCTGTTTTTACTTGTCTTACGCCACTGGCAAGGAGTGCACCGTTTTTTTGGATTGAAGTGGTTGATGGCATTGGTGGTTTTTAAAACGGGAATCTTCGCAATAACTGTATGCAATGGTTTTGCCATGGTTTATCGCGTTTTTGCTATTGTTGTATCGTGCGGTCCTTTTTCGCTTCATGTGTAGCGCATCTGTATTGTTCTATCATGATAAATGGGTTCTTTATTGTAGCATTTTTTGTTTTATAGCACTGTTGGTGGAGATGCGTTAAACAGGGCGCTGTCCAAATAAAGCAGAGCCAATGCGAACGACATTAGAGCCAAATTGTAGAGCTGTTTTAAAGTCATTGGACATGCCCATTGAAAGTTTGGCAAGATTGGCTTTTTTGGCTAATTTTGCTAACAGTGCAAAATAGGGACCAGGGTTTTCTTGTACGGGGGGAATTGCCATAAGGCCGATAATATTAAGACCATAGTGATTTTTGCATTGGGCAACAAAGGGGATAACTTCCTCTGGTGTGATACCACTTTTTTGCGGCTCTAAGCCAATATTAACTTGGACATAGCAGGGGAGGTGTTTGTTCTGTTTTTGCATTTCTTCTGCTAAGCTTTTGGCTATTTTTTCACGATCAACGGTTTGAATGACATCAAAAATTTTAACAGCTTCTGCTGTTTTATTGGATTGCAAAGGACCGATGAGGTGAAGTTCAATCTTTTCAAATTGTTGACGCAGGTGAGGCCATTTTTCAGCAGCTTCTTGCACACGGTTTTCTGCGAAAAGGCGCTGTCCTGCTTGCAGAATGGGGCGAATATTCTCTGCTTGGACAGTTTTTGAAACAGCAATAAGTTGGACTTCTTCTGGGGAGCGGTTATAGCTTTGACATGTTGTTGCAATGTCGTTTTGAAGGTTTTTCCATGCTTCAATGGAGGGGTGAGGGGAGGGGTTGTTTTCTGTGTGCATAAATGTACTCTTTTTCTTTTTATTAAAAGGATTGAACAATGATTTATAGCAATTGCTTATAAGTGTTTTGTAAGATACTTAATAAAATAGTGATTGAAAATATTGACGATGAGGTTAATCCATGGTCAAGCATAAAAACAAGTTTTTAGTTCAATTTTATAAAGAGTATCATGACAATGGCAATTGAACATTCTCATTTAAGCGAACGCTATAATCCACGTGCTCGCGAACAAAGGTGGCAAGCAATTTGGGATGAAAAGAAAATTTTTCAGACCGTTCAAGAGAACGACCGTGAAAAATATTATGTTTTAGAGATGTTTCCTTATCCTTCTGGGCGCATTCATATGGGCCATGTGCGCAATTATGCCATGGGGGATGTTGTTGCACGCTATAAACGTGCAAAGGGGTTTCATGTGCTGCACCCCATGGGGTGGGATGCTTTTGGCATGCCAGCTGAAAATGCTGCTATGCAAAATAAAGTGCATCCAAAGGCGTGGACCTATCAAAATATTGAAGTGATGCGGGGGCAATTAAAGCAATTAGGGCTTTCTGTGGATTGGTCACGAGAGTTTGCTACTTGTGATGTGGATTATTATCATCGCCAACAAATGCTGTTTCTTGATTTTTACCAGAAAGGTTTGGTTGCACGCAAAGTGGCGAAGGTGAATTGGGATCCGGTTGATCACACTGTGCTGGCAAATGAACAGGTGATTGATGGGCGGGGATGGCGTTCTGGTGCATTGGTTGAACAGCGTGAATTGACGCAATGGTTTTTCAAAATTAGTGATTTTAGTGAAGATCTTTTGGCTGGTCTTGAAAAGCTTGAACAGTGGCCGGAAAAAGTGCGCACTATGCAAAAAAATTGGATTGGTAAGTCACAAGGCTTGCTCATTCGTTGGGCTTTAACGTCAACAGAGCCTGCTGATGAGGTTTGTGAGACGTTTAACGAAGTTGTCTGTTATTCAACACGGCCTGATACGCTTTTTGGCGCTTCTTTTTTGGCGTTGGCTGTCGATCATCCTCTTGCAAAATCCCTTGCACAAAAAGATAAAGCGCTGGAGGCTTTTATTGAAGAATGTCGCTGTGGTGGAACGACAATTGTAGCTCTTGAAACCGCTGAAAAACAAGGGTTTCGTACATCGCTTTTGGCTATTCATCCCTTTGATTCAACGGTGCATATTCCTGTTTATATCGCCAATTTTGTATTGATGGATTATGGGACAGGGGTTGTTTTTGGTTGTCCTGCCCATGATCAGAGAGATTTTGATTTTGCACGTAAGTATGATCTTCCCATAAAGCCGGTGGTTTTGCCAAAAGGAGTTGAGAGAGACAATTTTGTGATTGGAGAAACGCCTTATACCGGTGATGGTGTGATGATCAATTCAGGTTTTTTGGATGGTTTAACACCACAGCAAGCTTTTGAAGAGGCAGCGAAAAGACTTGAGGGGCAAATGCTTCATGGGCAGTCTCAGGGGCAAAAAACCGTGCAATTTCGATTGCGTGATTGGGGAATTTCACGGCAGCGTTATTGGGGATGTCCGATTCCAATGATTCATTGTCCGTCTTGTGGGGTGGTGCCGGTGCCACGTGCTGATTTGCCTGTGGTGTTGCCTGATGATGTGACTTTTGATCAACCGGGCAATCCTCTTGATCGCCATAAAACATGGCAGAGCGTTGCTTGTCCTACCTGTGGTCAGCAGGCACGGCGTGAAACCGATACCATGGATACATTTGTTGACTCTTCTTGGTATTATGCACGATTTACCGCGCCTTTTGCACAAGAGCCCGTTGACAGAAACGCAACAACAGAATGGTTGCCTGTGCAACAATATATTGGTGGAATTGAACACGCAATTTTACACCTCCTTTATGCACGTTTTTTTATGCGGGCTATGAAAATAATGGGTTATGTGACGATCGATGAGCCATTTAAGGGTCTTTTTACTCAAGGGATGGTGGTTCATGAAACCTATCGAGATGATCAGGGGTGGATTTCACCAGAGGAAATTGCAATTTTTGAAAAAGATGGAAAACGTCAGGCTTACAAATTGTCCGATAAAAGTGAAGTGACAATTGGTTTGATTGAAAAAATGTCAAAATCAAAAAGGAATGTTGTTGATCCTGATGATATTATCGCATCCTATGGGGCTGATACTGTACGCTGGTTTGTGTTGTCAGATTCTCCTCCTGAACGCGATGTCATCTGGACGGAATCTGGTGTTGAGGGGGCACACCGCTTTGTACAACGTGTTTGGCGCTGTGTGGCTGTGAGTGCTCCAGTGTTAAAGGACATTGCACCATGCGCAGGGCAGCAGGGAGAAGCTTTGGAACTCTCAAAGGTAGCCCATCGTATCCTTTGTGCTGTCGAAGATGATTTGGAAAAATTTGCCTTTAATCGTGCCATTGCACGCCTTTATGAGTTCTTGAATATTATGGCACCTTTATTAAATAATGTAGAGAATATTGAAGGTGAGATGAAGGCTGCTTTGCGTCAAGCGATGGATTTTTTTCTTGCGCTGATTGCGCCTATCATGCCTCATTTGGCGGAAGAGTGTCATGCTGCTTTAGGTGGAAAATCTTTGATTTGTGAGCTTGCGTGGCCTGTTTATGATCCCGCATTAATCGTTGAAGAATGCTATACTTTGCCGGTACAGATTAATGGTAAAAAACGTGGTGAGGTAACAGTGGCGGCAACAGCGAGTGAAGCAATGATTGAAGAAGCTGTGTTAAATCTTGATTTTGTAAAGGCGCAGCTTGTTGAAAAAGCGGTCAAGAAAATGATTATTGTGCCCAAAAGGATTGTTAATGTCGTTGTTTAGGAAATTTATTTTTTTAGGCTTAACTGGTTTTCTTACGCTTTTGTGTGGGTGCAAAATTGAACCGCTTTATCAACACGAATCGCAGATTTCGACAACAATAGGTTCTATGGGGTCTGTTTTTGATGATTCGTCTGCAAAGCAAAGGTCTTTGAGCCTTTCCGAAAAACTGGCTTCTATTGTCGTTGCAGAACCGTCAGATCGTTTTGGTCAAATGGTTCGCAATCATTTGTTGTTTCTTCTTTATGGGAATGGAGGTAAACCTTTGACTCCAGCTTATCAATTGGCATTGAAAACATCCACCTTTACACGAGATTCTGTAGAGATAGAGGTTGATCGCGATAGGAAAAGAGAGAGGCGTCCTTCTGTTGGAACGGTGATGGGTAAAGTTTCCTATGTTTTGCGAGATATGAAAGATGTGCTTCTTACTGAAAGTACGGTCAGTATGAGTACCTCTTTTGAACGACTTCGCCAAGAATATGCAACTTTGCAAGCAGAAGAAGATGCGCAAAAGCGTGTGGCGGAAGAACTCGCTGAAGAGATTTTACTGATGCTTTCAAAAGATCTTGCAAATCATTAAGCGATGTTTTTTCCGGTTTTTTGCCAATCTTTTGGGAAGATTTGTAAACCTTTATCGGTTAGCGGGTGTTTGACCAGTGTTTTTAAGATTGCTGGTGGAACAGTTGCAACATCCACGCCGCTTAGTGCCGCTTCTTTGACATGGTTAATGGTGCGGATTGAGGCTGCTAAAATTTGTGTGGCAAAACCGTAGTTATCGTAGATCGTGCGAATTTCATGAAGAAGTTCAGTGCCGTCTATGGAACAATCATCGAGCCTGCCGATAAAAGGTGAGACAAATGTGGCTCCTGCTTTGGCGGCTAAGAGGGCTTGATTGGCTGAAAAACAAAGAGTAAGATTTGTTTTTAATCCCTGTGTGGTAAGGGCTTTACAGGCTTTTAATCCATCAAGCGTTATGGGAAGTTTTATGCAAATATTATCGGCAATTTTTGCTAAAACAGCGGCTTCTTGCATCATATTTTCAAATTGCGTTGCTGTTACTTCAGCAGAAACAGGTCCCTCAATGAGGCGACAAATTTCTTTTATAACCTCAAAAATATCGCGTCCCGATTTGAGAATAAGAGAGGGATTTGTGGTGACACCATCAACGAGGCTTAAATTTTGTAATTCTCGGATCTCTTCAATATTAGCACTGTCCACAAAAAATTTCATATCAAATTTCCTCGTTTTTTAGCTCGTGACTTCAAAGTCTCTCATTTTTTACCCTATTCTTTGTTATGCGCTATTGTTGATGGCAAAAGCAAGGGGAAGAATTATTCTCTTATAGGTCATGACATAAATTTGCAAAGAGAGCAAAATTGAGGAGAGAATTGTTTATAGTGTCAATTCTTAGGGCATTCTTATTCATGCTCATTAATGCTGAAACGGATCAAACTTTGTTTTTATGAAGGGGGGCGTTTTTGTTTATTTTCAATAGAGGTGTGGGGAATACTTGTTGTAGAAAAGATGTTTTCGATAAAAAGAGGATAGTAAAAAAGATCAAAGGTTTTCTCCAAAGCTCTTACAAGACAAGTGATGTAAATATTATAGAGTGTGAATATTAAAATTAAATATGCAAATATGAAATACGTATACACGGATTAAAAGAGTTCGTATGAAGCTGCTGTAGACAATGATGCTTTTGACTAAGGAGGGGAAAAATAGAGCAGGGAAATGGTTTTCTGTAATGTTGTTATAGGAAAAGCAGTATGAAGATAAAATACGTACACATGGATTAAAAGAGTTCGTGTGGAGTTTCTAGAGAAAATGATGGAACATGTAACAGAGAAATTGTTCCTCTTTTGGTGTTTCTTTTTACTGTGTATGCTTATCGTTATTGGTGTGCATCTGCTATGGGGAAGAGGGGACTGTTTTTTTGTGGTTTAGCGGTGATTGGTGCATTGGTGAGGTGTCGTTGGAGGGTGAAGGATACGTCCTGTAAAGATGTTGCATTAACGGATGTTAGGAAATAAGTGCGCAGCCATTTTTAGTTGCATCTTGTATAAGAGGTTTGGATAAAATTTGAGACAAAAGATGAGGACAAATGTGACAGAAGCCGTGCGGGAGAGGAAGATTGTTTCGGTGTTGGTGCCTCTGCCTGTTGATCAGGCTTATAGTTATGAGGTTCCGCCTTCTATGGAGGTGGAAATAGGCTGTTTTGTGCGTGTTCCAGTGATGGGGCGCCAAGTTTGTGGTATTGTTGTGGAGGTTAGAGAGCAGACGGTTAAAAATGAGCACGGTGCTGCCTCTGTGGCAGGGAGAAAACTCCGTTCTCTCCTTCATGTTTTTGATTGCCCGTCATTAAAGGCGGAAATGATAGCATTTTTGCGTTTTGTAAGCCGTTATACGATAACCCCTGTTGGATTGGTTGCACGATTGGTGTTGTGTGTGCCGGCTGCTTTAGAACCTGAAGCACAAATGCCTGGTTTGCGGTATTGTGGAGGAGATGTGGAGCGTCTTACACCAGCGCGAGTGCGGGTTTTAGAGTTGGTGCGCGATGGTGGAATTTGGACGCGTTCTGGTCTTGCACATGCGGCGGGAACTTCTGTTTCTGTTGTTGAGGGGTTAAAAGCGCTGGGAATTTTTGAAGAGGTTATGGTTTCGCCTCCTGCTGTTGTGGGGATGCCGGATGCCGATTTTTGCCCTCCTCAGTTGGAGGGCGCACAAAAGGAGGCTGCACGGCTTTTGCGAGAAGCTGTTTTGTCTTCTCAATTTCAAGTCTTTTTGCTTGATGGGGTAACAGGATCAGGAAAGACGGAAGTTTATTTTGAAGCCGTTGCACAGGCGCTTATGGGCGGTAAGCAGGTTTTGATTCTCTTGCCGGAAATTGCTTTAACACAACAATTCTTAGATCGTTTTTATACGCGTTTTGGAGCTGCTGCTGCTGAGTGGCATTCCGATTTGGCACCACGGCGTCGCGAACGTGTGTGGCGGCAAGTGGCAGAAGGGCGGGTGCGGGTTGTGGCGGGAGCGCGTTCGGCACTTTTTCTTCCCTTTTCAGAGCTTGGCTTGATTGTTGTTGATGAAGAACATGATGGTGCTTATAAACAAGAAGAGCGCGTTTTTTATCATGCACGTGATATGGCGGTGGCACGGGGCTCTTTCGAGCATTTTCTTGTTATTTTATCTTCAGCAACACCGTCGATTGAAAGTCAGGCAAATGTTTTGTCGGGACGTTATCAAAAGGTGCATTTGCCTTCACGCTTTAAAGCGGCGGCACTTCCAAAGCTGCGGGTGGTGGATATGCGTAAAGGGGGTGTGCAAAAGGGACGTTTTATTTCTTCTCTTCTTGAAGAGGCTTTGACACAAACTCTTGAAAAAGGTGAGCAGGCACTGCTTTTTCTCAATAGGCGTGGTTATGCACCTTTAACTTTGTGCCGGATTTGTGGGCATCGGTTTCATTGTAGCGATTGTTCAAGTTGGTTGGTGGAGCATCGATTGCAAGGGCAACTTAAGTGTCATCATTGTGGATATCATCAACCCATTCCAGAAGCGTGTCCTGAATGTGGGACTTTAGATCATCTGGTTGCTTGTGGTCCGGGGGTGGAGAGAATTGCTGAGGAGACACGAGAGCTTTTTCCACAAGCGCGGTTGTTGATTCTCTCAACGGATCTTAAAGGTGGGATTGGTCAGTTGCGACGTGAATTGGAAACAATTGCCAATGGTGATGTGGATGTTATTATTGGCACGCAGCTTGTTGCTAAGGGACACCATTTTCCTGGGCTGTCGCTGGTTGGGGTGATTGATGCTGATCTTGGTCTTGCCAATGGTGATTTGCGTGCAGCAGAGCGTACCTTTCAGCTTTTGTCTCAGGTGACAGGAAGAGCAGGGCGTATGGGGATAGAAAGTGTGGGATTGTTGCAAACCTATCAACCTGATCATCCCGTCATAAAGGCTTTGCTTTGCCAACAATGTGAGGATTTTTATAGCCATGAGATTGCTGTACGGCAGCATTATCATCTTCCACCTTATGGGCGGCTTGCCGCTTTAATTGTGTCTTCACAACAACGTCAGGCAGCAGAGCATTATGCACGCATCTTGCGCCAAGTGGCACCACGGGAGAAAGATCTCTTGGTTATGGGACCGGCGGAAGCACCATTGGCTCTGATTCGGGGGCGTTATCGTTTTCGTCTTTTGCTACAGGGGCACCGTTCTTTTGATATACAGGGCTTTATTCGTGCAATGCTTGCAAATGCACCTAAAATGCCTTCTTCTATTCGGGTGCAAATTGATATTGATCCGCAAAGTTTTCTCTAAAAATATGGGAGTATGATAATATCATGGGGCAATTTATTGGGAAGGGCTGTTTAAGAAAACAGAATAAAAAGATCCTTTTCCTGTTTTTTGAAGGGAATAGAGATTGTTTGTTGTTTGTATATCGGTTTGACAGGGTACATTTTTTGAGAAGCGATAGCTTTTTTGGTGAAAGAGCATCTTATAGAAAGGAAGATTTTTTTATCTTTGCTGTTAGAATGTTTGTAGAGCACGGAAAGAGACTTGAAAAATCTCTCAGAAGGTGCCAAAGAGAAACATAAGAAAAACGATGGTTCTCACCTGCATATTCTGAAAAATTGTTTTTAAAAAATATTTTGAATATTTTATTGAAAATTTTCAAAAAGCATCGATTTGGAGTGTTGCGAGTCGATGACGTCTATGCTAGAAACCGAAAAGTTTTTTTGTTCTAGGTTTTAAGGAGAAGATTCTTAAAATTTGGAGTGTCTGATTTATTTCATCTGATAGTTATCAGAGAGTCGCTCAAGGGAAAGAGGCGGTATTTCGTGTCGGATTCATTTTCTCTTATACCGCTGTCATTGGTAGATCAACGCTATGCGCAAGCGCTTTTTGATTTCGTTGAAGAAGCAGGGGTTGTTGAAAAGGTTGAAAAGGCAGTGGCATCTTTTTTACTTGTTTTAGATGAAAATGAGGACTTAAAGCACTTCGTGAAAAGTCCATTTTTTTCAGCAAAAGAGCAAGTGAAAGCGATGGGTGCTGTCGTGCGGTCTCTCAAGTTTGATGATGAGCGCGCTGGTCAGATTTTTGGTGATTTTTTGCGCGTTATCGCAATGAACCGTCGGCTTGCTGCCTTGTCTGGTATTTTACATGCTTTTCAACGTCGTGTTGCGCTCTTTCGTAAGGAATTTTCGGCACAGATTGTTTCTGCTTGTCCGTTGAGTTCTCAACAGGAGCAAGAGTTGCGGGTGGCATTGGAAGGTGTCGTTGGGGGAAAGGTTTTGCACTACACCCTTGTGGATCCAACAATCCTTGGTGGATTGATCATTCGTGTGGGGTCGTCTCAGATTGATACGTCTCTTGCAACAAAATTATCTTCGCTTAAGCTTGCATTGAAAAAAGAGGTTAGCTGATGGATATTAGACCATCTGAAATTTCAAAAATTCTCAAAGAGCAGATCAGAAACTTTGACCAAAAGGCTGAAGTTTCAGAGATTGGTTGGGTTCTCTCTGTGGGGGATGGTATCGCCCGCGTTTACGGTTTGGATAATGTCCAAGCAGGGGAGATGGTGTCCTTTCCCAATGGTGTGCGCGGGATGGCGCTGAATTTGGAAGTCGATAATGTTGGGGTGGTGATTTTCGGGTCAGATCGCGATATTCGTGAAGGTGATACCGTTAAACGGTTGGGCACTATTGTTGATGTTCCGGTTGGTCCTGCGCTGCTTGGGCGTGTTGTTGATGCATTGGGAAATCCTATAGATGGTAAAGGGCCCATTAAAGAAACAGAACGTCGTCGTGTTGATGTTAAAGCTCCAGGAATTATTCCACGTCAGTCTGTACATGAGCCGATGTCAACCGGATTGAAAGCTATTGATGCCCTCATTCCCATTGGACGGGGACAGCGTGAATTGGTGATTGGTGATCGTCAAACAGGAAAAACGGCGATTTTGCTTGATGCATTTTTAAACCAGAAACCGTTCCACGAAAAAGGGGCGGGGCACGACAAAGATAAAGTCTATTGTATTTATGTTGCTATTGGGCAAAAACGTTCAACTGTGGCACAGTTTGTTAAAGTTTTAGAAGAGCGTGGAGCCCTTGAATATTCCATTATTGTTGCGGCGACCGCTTCTGATCCTGCTCCATTGCAATTTCTTGCTCCTCTTGCTGGTTGCGCAATGGGTGAATATTTCCGTGACAATGGTCAACATGCTTTAATCGGTTATGATGATCTTTCCAAACAGGCGGTCGCGTATCGCCAGATGTCCCTTTTGCTGCGTCGTCCACCCGGTCGTGAAGCTTATCCTGGTGATGTGTTCTATCTTCATTCGCGCCTTTTGGAGCGGGCGGCAAAGCTCAATGCGGAAAATGGTTCCGGATCTTTGACCGCTTTGCCTGTTATTGAAACGCAGGCAAATGACGTTTCTGCTTATATCCCTACCAATGTTATTTCCATTACCGATGGACAAATTTTCTTGGAGACCAATTTGTTCTATCAAGGAATTCGTCCGGCTGTAAATGTTGGTCTTTCTGTCTCGCGTGTTGGTTCTGCTGCGCAAATTAAAGCGATGAAACAAGTTGCTGGTTCCATCAAAGGTGAATTGGCGCAATATCGCGAAATGGCCGCTTTTGCGCAATTTGGTTCCGATTTGGATGCTTCAACGCAGCGTCTTTTAAACCGTGGAGCGCGTTTAACAGAGTTATTGAAACAGCCGCAATTTTCTCCTCTGAAAACAGAAGAGCAGGTTGCAGTTATTTTCGCTGGAGTGAATGGTTATCTTGATCCTTTAGCGGTTCGTGATGTCGCGCGGTTTGAACAGGGACTTTTAACCCTTCTGCGGGGTGATCACCAAGATCTCTTGCAGGAAATTGCTGACAAAAAACAATTAACCGATGAACTTAAGGATAAGTTGCTCATGGTTCTTAAGTCTTATGCGAAGAATTTTTCGTGATGAATTGATGGAATGCTCGAATGGCGTCGTTGAAGGATCTTAGAGACCGTATCGCTTCGGTTAAGGCAACCCAGAAGATTACCAAAGCCATGCAAATGGTTGCGGCAGCAAGGTTGCACCGTGCACAAGAGGCTGCGCATTCTGCACGTCCTTATGCGCAGCGAATGGCTGCTATTTTGGCAAATGTTGCTGCTGATATCGATGCGGTTGATGCGCCGCCTCTCATGCGCGGAACTGGGCGGGATGATGTGCATCTTTTGGTGGTGTGTACTGCTGAACGGGGATTGTGCGGTGCTTTTAATGTACAAATCGCGCGGCGTGCCCGTGAACAGATTAAAACACTGCTTGCTGCTAATAAAATTGTTAAAATTTTAACCGTGGGTAAAAAGGGTGCCGATATCTTATCGCGTGACTATAAAGCCTTGATGATTGATCATATTGATTTGCATTCTGTCAAACGGATTGGTTTTTCTGAAGCAGCGGTGATTAGTCAGCGGATTATTGACCTGTTCAATGAGGAAGCTTTTGATGTTTGTACGCTGTTTTATTCTGAATTTGTTTCAGTGATTAATCAACGACCAACAGCGTTTCGTTTGATTCCAATGGCTTGTGCGAAAGAGATTATGGGGACACGAGGAAGTGTTGAGAAAAAAGAGGAAAGTCAAAATCTACGGGCTATGGTTTATGATTATGAGCCCGATGCGGCTTCTCTCTTAGAGGCGCTGGTGCCGCGCAATATTTCCGTGCAAATCTTTCGGGCTTTGCTTGAAAATGTTGCGGGTGAAATGGGTGCGAAGATGACTGCTATGGATAATGCATCACGCAATGCGGGTGAAATGATTAATAAATTGACGGTGGCTTATAATCGTCAACGTCAGGCACAAATCACAACAGAATTGATCGAAATTATTGCAGGCGCTGAAGCGCTTTAAATAGAAAAGGTAAAGATTGATGGTAAAAGCAGTGACGTCAAGCAAGGGAGCAGAAAAAGGTGAAAAAAAGAAAACAGCTGCTCGTTTAAGCGTTAAAAAAGCCACCGCAAAATCTCCAAAGAATGTTAAGGACTCTTCTGATCTCAAGCGTCCTTCTTCGCAAAAAGGTGCTCGAGCAAGTTTTCAAGATGTTCGTGAAAAAGGCGCTGTTGGTGAGATCAAACAGGTGATTGGTGCTGTTGTTGATGTGCAGTTTGAAGGTGCTTTGCCAAATATTCTCAATGCATTAGAAACAGATAATTTAGGCAATCGACTGGTGCTAGAAGTTGCGCAGCATTTGGGTGAAAATACCGTCCGTACAATTGCTATGGATACTACAGATGGGCTAAAACGTGGGCAAAAGGTCTTTGATACAGGAACACAGATCAGTGTGCCTGTCGGAGAGGCAACACTTGGTCGTATTATGAATGTGATTGGAGAGCCCGTTGATAATGTTGGCCCCATTGTTGCAACAAAAATGCGCTCTATTCACCAAGATGCGCCTGAATATGTTGAGCAGTCAAGCGTGTTAGAAATTCTTGTCACCGGTATTAAGGTTGTTGATTTGCTCGCACCTTATTCTAAAGGGGGGAAAGTTGGCCTATTTGGCGGTGCTGGCGTTGGTAAAACCGTTCTTATTATGGAGCTTATTAATAATATTGCTAAAGCCCATGGAGGTTATTCCGTCTTTGCTGGTGTGGGAGAGCGTACACGTGAGGGAAATGATCTCTATTATGAAATGATCGAAAGCCATGTGAATGTGAATCCAAGAGAGAATAATGGTTCAACGGAAGGGTCAAAATGTGCCCTCGTTTATGGGCAAATGAATGAACCACCAGGAGCGCGGGCACGCGTTGCTCTTTCCGGGTTGACGATTGCAGAAAGTTTCCGTGATGAAGGGCAGGATGTTCTTTTCTTCGTGGATAATATTTTCCGTTTTACGCAAGCTGGTGCTGAAGTTTCCGCGCTTTTGGGGCGTATCCCTTCTGCTGTTGGATATCAACCAACTTTGGCAACCGATATGGGGGCTTTGCAAGAGCGTATTACCAGTACGAAAACAGGGTCTATTACTTCTGTGCAGGCTATCTATGTGCCAGCTGATGATTTGACCGATCCAGCGCCCGCAACATCCTTTGCCCATTTGGATGCAACAACGGTTCTTTCACGGTCAATCGCTGAAAAGGGCATTTATCCCGCCGTTGATCCATTGGATTCTTTCTCTCGTATGTTAGATCCAATGATTGTAGGGGAAGAGCATTATACTGTCGCTTGTCAAGTGCAAACGATTTTGCAACGCTATCGAGCACTCCAGGACATTATTGCTATTCTTGGTATGGATGAGCTTTCTGAAGATGATAAATTGCTGGTGGGGCGGGCACGTAAAATTGAACGTTTCCTTTCGCAGCCTTTCCATGTTGCTGAAGCCTTTACGGGTTCACCTGGAAAACTCGTGCCTTTAGAAGAAACAATTAAAGGCTTTAAGGGGCTTTGTGCTGGTGATTATGATGACTTGCCAGAAGCGGCTTTTTATATGGTTGGTGCGATTGATGAAGCCATTGAAAAAGGAAAGCGTCTTATTGCAGAGGCTTCTGCCTAAGAACAAATTGGTAATGGATGCTTGTTGTGAAGAGAATAAAAATTCCTTGTCTCGAGCTTCGTGGAGATTTTTGTGGAACAGAATAAAGAAGAGCATTTTTTGTTTGAGCTTATATCGCCTGAGAAAATTGTCTTTTCAGAGCAAGTGGTATCGGTTGTTCTTCCTTCAGCGTCCGGTGCTCTGACAGTTATGGCGCATCATACGCCTCTGCTAGCAAGTATTGTGTTGGGCAGTGTTCGTGTTCGTACCTCTTCAGAAGAAAAATTGTTCGCTGTTTGTGGAGGCGTTGCGAATATTACCTTTTCGGGTTGTTCTCTTTTGGTCGAACATGTTGTTGCTGTTGAGCATCTTTCTTTTGATGTATTGGAACAGCAGATTTTGCAAGCGCGAGCAGCTTGGGGAGAGGGGGACGATGATATGGTAAACTGTGAGATAGAAGGGTTTTTTCATCAATTGGCAGATGGTGCTAGGATGAGAGAGGCGTAAAGGATTATACGGGAAAAAGCGACATGGGCGGAAAAAAAAGTACGGTTGTGTCCGCTAAAAGAGGAGGAAAGCCCTTTCCGCATCCAGGTCGTGTGTTCGCAGGACCCTTGCCAAAATGTTTTGTCTATATTTTGGCTTCTTTTATTTTGCAATGGGCTTATGGTTTAGGGGCAAATATTGTCCAGTCTAATATTGTCCATCTCACGGGGGATTTCCATGCAACTCTAGCGGAAACGACATGGTTGGTTGCTGCTTATATGGCACCAAATGTTAGTGTTGCTATCATGTTGATCAAAATTCGCTACCAGTTCGGATTGCGGGCTTTTGCCGAATTATCAATTCTTGGCTTCGTTTTGGTTTGTGTTTTGCAGCTCTTTGTAACGGACTTGCGTTCGGCACTGATTATTCGTTTTTTCGCTGGTATTGCTGCAGCGCCTTTGGCTTCACTTGCGCTCCTTTATATGATGGAAGCTTTTGCTCCAGCAAAAAAATATACTATTGGTCTTAGTTTGAATTATATGAATGCAGCTTTAGCTGTTCCCCTTTCGCGCTTGATTTCACCAGATTTATTGGAAAATGGTGGGTTTTCTAGTCTTTCGGCATTAGAAATGGGATTGGTGCTTATAAGTTTGGGCTGTATTTTTTCTCTTCCATTAACCCCTGTGGTACGCAATAAAGTCATTCAGAAATTGGATTGGCTAAGTTACGGTTTGATTGCTTTTGGTCTTGGCATCAATGCGGTGGTTATGTCCGTTGGAAAATTGTATTGGTGGTATGAAGCCCCTTGGATCGGTTGGGGACTTGTGCTTGCTGTGTCTTCTTTGGTCATGGCAATTATTATTGAACTGAATAGAGAAAAGCCATTGATTGATTTACGTTGGCTGTTCAGTAAAGAAATTGTGCAATCTGTTCTCATTTTATTGGTTTTTCATGTTTTCTTATTAGAACGGTCAACTTTAGCAGCAGAGTTTTTTAATCTTTTTGGTTTGTCAAATCGTGAAGTGATGCCTATGTATCTTGCCGTGATATTGGGTGCTCTTTTAGGAGGAGGGATTTGTGTCTTTTTCTTACGCGCAGGGTGTGAGGATTATTTCTATTTGGTCTCTTTGGGCTGTTTGGCGCTGGGGACTTATTTAGATAGCCATGTGAACCAATTCACGTGCCCGCAGGATATGATGTTAAGCCAAGGGTTAATTAGCTTTAGTTATACACTTTTTTTGCCCGCTGCTCTTTTTAAGGGATTTGTGATATCTGGTGAGAAAGGACCACGTTATGTTTTAAGCTTTATTACTGTTTTTTTGCTCACACAAGTGACAGGCGGGTTGATGGGGTCTGCTCTTTTTGGTAGTTTGCAGTTTTTCTTTGCCCATAAAAATTTTGAATTCTTGACACAAAATATTATTGTAACAGATCCAGCTCTTTCTGTTGAGATGAATGCCTTATTGTCGCCTTTTTATGGTGTTTCCGTTGCTAATATTTTAGGAGATGGACAAGGGGCAGCCAGGCTTATTGAGAAGTTTAAGTTAGCAGCAAATATTTTCGCTTATGATGATGTGTTTCGAATTTATTTTTATATTGCCATCATTGTTTTTGCTGTTTTTCTTATCAAAATATTTGTTAAGTCATGCTCTTTGTGTAAATCCATAAAGCAGGATGATATGTGTGAGGAGGGGTGCAAAAAATGATAAAAGCATTACGGTCAAGAGCAACACTTGTTGCGTTCTTTTCAGGTGTTATGGGGGTTTTGTTGATTTTATGGGCTTGGAAACTCCCTCCTTTTGTAAGTACAATCCAAGTAACCGATAATGCGTCCATTAAAGGCAATGTGACGCTCGTGAGTTCACAGATCTCTGGGGTCATTGCGCGGATTTATGTTCAAGATTATCAACGTGTTGAAAAGGGAATGCTGCTCTTTGAACTCGATGATGCTCTGTTTCGTCAACAGTTGGCACGAGCACAGGCTGTTCTCGATGCAAAAAATGCAAAACTTGAAAGCATCGTTTTTCAGGATAAATTTTTGCAAGGGGAGATTAATACAGCAGAAGCAGAATTGACGCGGTCGCGCGCTTTCACCAATGTTCTTTCTGAAAACAGAAAGTTAGGTTTTGGTGATCCTACAAATTCTGCTTCTCGTCCTCTTTCACAATTGTTGACAGCTCTTGAGACAAAGCGTCAATTACAAAAACAGTTGGATCTTGAACGAAAAAGTTTAGAGTCAGAACTTGCGGAAGCAAAGGTGGGCGTTGAATTAGCTAAGATTAACTTGAATCGTACAAAAATTCTCTCTCCTAAAACAGGATCTATTGGGTTGGTTGGCGCGCGGGTAGGACAATATGTATTGCCTGGTACGCAGTTGGTGTCCGTCATTTCTGATGATATTTGGGTGATTGCCAATTATAAGGAAACCCAACTTTCTCAGATGCGTGTGGGACAACCGGTTATTTTTTCTGTTGATGCATTGAACAATAAAAAATTAACAGGGCGTGTGGTTCGTTTTGCTCCTGCGACAGGTTCAGAATTTTCACTGTTAAAAACAGATACGGCAATTGGTAATTTCATTAAAATTGCGCAACGTATTTCGGTGCGCATTGCTTTAGATCCTGGACAGGAAGGAGCTGAAAAGCTCATCCCTGGAATGTCTGTGGTTACTTATGTGGATACTTCACAACATGTTCCTGGAGGGTAAGATTTTGGGTTTTGTAAGTTTGATTTTTGCGTCTTTTACGTATAGCAAGTGGGTATTTACTCTAGAAGATTTTATTTGGTTGACTGTCCTTGATCTCTTTAAACTCTTTTTTGTGTATAAAAGTAACTCTGATGTTCTGTATGTGGTTTTTGCAGGAATGTAGAAAATGCCCAATTCAAAATGGGCATTGAAAACTTTTATTGTCGACGTGTTGTTAATTTACGTATCAGAAAAAAGCTCGTTAAAACGACCCCTGTTGCCAATGCAATAGTTGTTTTAGGGTTGTCTTTGGATTTTTTCTTCAATTGTATAGCGTGGTTATGGAAGTGGTGCAGCGTATGATAGCTTTTTTGTTTCCATCTTTCAAATATATTGGAGATATTCTCAAAGTTACTATTACGTGAATGCCAAGGGTGCATGGACGTGAGTTTGTTTTTTAATTGTACAATATATTTTCCCATTTTAGCATTTTTTGTATGGGCTGAAAATAAACACATTTGTTAACTCCTTCATCTCTTACATTATTCTACGAAAATTGCTATTATGTGTGGGATTTTGCTATAATGGCTTGAAAATTGAAAGGTTGCATTGATGGTGCTGCTTGTCGGCATGGGGTGAAAGTCAAGAGTTGTGGTTTAATGACGCAATCTCTTCATTTTTTTAGAGTGTCCTTTGGTGAGTCTTACCATACATGGTGTTCAGTAGATGCTAAGTTTTAATTTGAGGGCTTGATGAGCACAGTCTATCCTTTGTCTAAACCTTTTGAACGTCGTCGGTCTGTCGCTGTTGGCGTGGGTGGTGTGATGGTTGGTGGCAATAATCCCATTGTTGTTCAGTCTATGACCAATACCGATACGGCCGATGTTGATGCAACTGTTGCGCAAGTTGCTGCTCTTTGGCAGGCGGGTTCGCAATTGGTTCGCATCACCGTTGATCGTGATGAAGCTGCTGCTGCTGTGCCAAAAATACGGGAGAGATTAGAACGGTTAGGCTTTTTTGTGCCATTGGTGGGGGATTTCCATTATATTGGGCACAAGCTTTTAGCCGCACATCCTGCTTGTGCTGAGGCCCTTGCAAAATATCGCATTAATCCTGGAAATGTGGGATTTGGTGCCAAAAAAGATCGGCAATTTGCCGAAATTATTGAGATTGCCTGTCGATATCGTAAATCTATTCGTATTGGTGTGAATTGGGGATCCCTTGATAATGCGTTATTAACACGGCTTATGGATGAAAATGCTCAGCAGAAAAATCCCTTATCTGTGGTTGAGGTGATGCGGGAAACTATTGTGCAATCGGCTTTGCTTTCAGCTACTTTCGCTGAAGAGCTTGGGTTGGGGCGTGATCACATTATTCTTTCTGCTAAAGTGAGTGATGTCCAAGATCTTATTGCTGTCTATTGTACTTTAGCAGAGCGTTGTGATTATGCGCTCCATTTGGGTTTGACAGAAGCAGGAATGGGAACAAAGGGGGTTGTTGCTTCTTCTGTCGCTCTGGGTGTTTTGTTACAGCAAGGAATTGGAGATACCATCCGTATTTCATTGACTCCTGAACCCAGTGGAGATCGGACACGAGAAGTGAAGGTGGGGCAAGAACTGTTGCAAGTGATGGGATTTCGGCAGTTTTTGCCTGTAGTGGCGGCTTGTCCTGGTTGTGGTCGTACAACTTCTACAGTGTTTCAGCAATTGGCACAAAAAATTGAAGCCGATTTGTACAAAAATATGCCCGTTTGGCGTGAAAAATACCCTGGTGTCGAAAGTTTGAAGGTGGCTGTAATGGGCTGTATTGTCAATGGACCTGGTGAATCAAAACATGCGGATATTGGAATCTCTTTGCCTGGTGTGGGAGAAAGTCCAGCAGCGCCTGTTTTCATTGAAGGACAAAAGGTAAAAACTTTGCGTGGCAGCCATATTGCTGAAGAATTTGAGTCTCTCTTGAGTGATTATATCCAGACACGCTTTGGACAGGGGTGAAAGAAACCGTTGGAGAAAACTGGAATAGCGAAAAACTTTTGCTCTGTCTCTTCCGCATTGCTTCACGCTCTCAATCAACACGAACCTTCACTATCGCGTCCTCAGCTTTACGAGTTTCAAAAGTATCTAAAGCAATCTCTTTGAGATAATGAAGATTACGCATTGCCTCACGCTTTTGTTTGTCACGTTCTTTAATGGGGTCACGCCCCTCACGAAGAACAAAACGCCACCCAGTTGCACATTCACGGGCTTGTTTTAAAGAGACATCTCTTAAAGCACCCAAGCCCATTTCACGACGCCGCCCGTGAATGGTATAGCGGTAAACCCATTGAGCACCCCCATCTTTACGCTTATGAAGGAGCAAGCCGGCACCATCATACTATTTTACCGACCCCCAATGTTGCAACAGCCCTTGGTGTTGAGACGATTCATTAAAGGCATTTTTGTTCCTTTTTAAACGGTTTTCACCCCACACACCAACCCCGCTTATGACGTGCAAGTAAGTGACTTTAATTGATTGAACATAAGATAATTTGAGATGAGAGAATCTTACAATATTCGGGGGTCTCATTCAACGTGCAAAACAGTAAATTATCGTTATAAATAAATGTGTTGCTAGCGCCACACGCCACCATCACTGCGCTCCCCCTCATTATCCCAATTCTCTACCATGACGGGCTTTTACACAAGGGACCGCATCATGGGGACCGCATCATGAGCACACCTCAAGTTCCACATCTTTTGCAATCACCGGCACAATTCTAATATGTGAAAGAGCGCATCGCCTCTAACCTCTTCAGTAACGGACAGAAAGATATCATTGGCAACACCACCACGACGCTTTTGTTTCTCATATTCTTTAATGGGAACACGACCCTCGTGTAAAACAAAACGCCATTGGGTTGTCCATTCACAGTTTTTTTAGAAACCTTTCTTAAGGCACCAAAGCCTATTTCACGACGTCATCTGTAAATGGTATAGCGTATAAAAGCTATTGATCACTTCCATCTTTACGCTTATGAAGGTAAAAGTCAGCACCATAATACTCTTTGTCACCCCCCAATGTCGCACCCTCACATGAAGACAATTCATAAGAAGGCTTATTATTCCTTTTTTGAGCGTTTTTATCTATGCGCCAACCCCGCTTATAACGTGCGAACATATGATTTTACTTGATTCAATATCAAAAGATTTAAAATAAGAAAATCTTACAATATTCAAGGGGCTCATTCCGTATGCAAAACAATGGATTGTAGCGCAACAATTCCAGTTCTAACTCCTCTTCCTTTTGCGCACAAACGTCTTCTCTAATCCATGCACCATCGCATAAAGATGATGCAAAAAACAAACACACCGTGAAAAAGAAACACGCAGTCAAATCTATAAAAATCTTCGCAAAAATTAACTCTAAAGCGTGTTATGGCTTCTCACACTCAATGTCTTCGCGCAACAATTCCAGTTCCAACCATTCTTCTTCTTTCTGCGCACAAGCATTTTTCTTCTCTTCCAGTGCTGTTGATAAACGCTCAAAACGCTCTTTATCATTGCAATAGAGTGTTGGATCAGAGAGTTCTTGTTCAATTTTTTTTATTTCCTTTTGCAAAGCATCGATTTGTTCAGGCAATTTTTCCAGCGCATAAACCTGTTTATAAGAGAGTTTACGCAGCGTCGTTTTCTCCCGCCCCACAATGCTACGATTTGTCGATGAGACGTGTTTTTCCTGCTCCAGCGTATGGGAATTTGCGAGCATCTTATGCCGTGATAATTCTTTATCTTTACGCCCTAACAGTGCCGCTTGCTTGTTTTGCGCTATCATATCACTATAGCCGCCGGCATATAAAATCCACTGACCGTCCCCTTGAGGTGCCAACATATGTGTTACGGTTCGATCTAAAAAATCTCTGTCATGACTAACCAGCAAGATGGTTCCAGCAAAATCGGCAATAAACTCTTGCAACAAATCCAATGTTTCCATATCCAAATCATTGGTAGGTTCATCGAGAATTAAAAAATTTGCTGGCCGTGAAAGAAGACGGGCAAGAATGAGACGAGCTCTTTCTCCACCCGAAAATTCTTTGAGTGGAGTGCGTGCTTGTTCGGGTAAAAACAAAAAATCCTTCATATAAGAAACAACATGGCGTTCTTGGCCATTAATCACAAGGGTATCCCCTCTGCCGTCGGTTAGATAATGTGCTAACGTTTCTTCTTCATTTAAAGTACGCTGTTGATCAAGCAGAGCTACGGAAAGATTATATCCATGTTTTACCGTGCCACTATCCACCGCCTCCTTGCCGGTCAGAGCAGAAAGCAATGTTGTTTTTCCAATACCATTGGGACCAATCAAACCGATTCGATCCCCCCGTTGGATGCGCAAAGAGAAATCTTTCACAATAACGCGATCACCATAGGATTTTGCAATACGCTTTGCTTCAAGCACCAATTGACCAGAATCATGGCTTTTCGCAGCTGCCAAAAGAGCACTTCCTGGTTGCCCTTTATAGGTTTGATGCTGCTGTCTTAGTTCTTTCAACACCCCCAAACGACGTACATTACGTTTGCGCCGTGCCGTTACCCCATAGCGTAACCACTGTTCTTCACGCACAATTTGCCGTGCCAATTTATGTTGATCCCGCGCTTCTTCTTCAAGTGCCTTATCACGCCAATTTTCAAACTGCGAAAAACGCATTTCCAGTCTTTTGGTCATTCCCCGATCAAGCCACACGGTTGAACGTGTGACATTTTCTAAAAAGCGCCGATCATGGGAAATCACCACAATCGCTGAAGGCAAAGCATAGAGAGCACCTTCAAGCCATTCAATTGTTGGCAGATCAAGATGGTTGGTTGGTTCATCTAAGAGCAGAATATCTGGTTTTGCCGCAAGAGCGCGCAACAGCGAAACGCGCCGCTTCTCACCACCAGAAAGCGTCGCTAATTTTTCAGTTCCTGAAAAACCAAGATTGGTGCGCAGTGTATTGATCCACTGCACATCGGGCACATGATCGAGTCCCTCTTCCACAAAAGCGTGAACATCTTCAATCCCTGAACAATCAGGGTTTTGCGCAACATAACGCACAGTGGCGCGTGGATGGCGAAAAATTTCGCCTTCACTCGGTTCAATCATTCCCGCAGCAATTTTTAACAGGGTTGATTTTCCACAGCCATTACGGCCCACCAGCGCGATACGCGCCCCTTGCTCAACCGATAAGCAAGCTTGGTTAAGCAAGGGAGTTGCTCCAAAAGTGAGGAAGATGCGGTCAAGCCGCAGCAACGGCACCGCCATTAATGCGCACGATTATGACAAGGTGCCTTATACATCATGCCTCTTCCATCACGGTAAACACACAGTGTTGGCATATGTGTTGTCTGCGATGCTCGTACTCTGTGCGATGTCCGTACTCTCTGAGTACAAGGGACTTGATAAATTTGTCCTCTATAATTACGGTATGTACACATTGGTACCTGCTGAGCGGCGGCCTGTTTTTGCTGTTTTTGCTGATTTACCGCAGCCCCTGTTATTGTTCCAGCAAGAGCACCAAACGCAGCACCCGTCAAAGCTGCTCCAGGTTTACTTCCACCAATTGCCGCTCCGGCCAAGGTGCCTATAGCTGCCCCTCCTACACCGTAACGAGCAACGCGCTGGTCACTCACCGAACATGCTACTGTACTAAGACCAATAGCTGAAACAACAGCTATTTTTAAAATAGATTTCACCATATTAACACTCTCCTTCTCAAGGTCACTACATAAATATATCATTCATGGCCGGTACTTCATCACGATGCCCCCCTCTGCCTTATTCAAATATACCGGAAGAGCTTTACGAAATAGGTACAGACGCCAATAATATAGCTTTTCCAAAACCTAAATAGCAAGAAAAGGTTCCACAAATATGATTAGAAAGTGTTAATGAAGAGCCAAAAGGCACATTTTTATTATCAAGCGGCCATTTTACACCCGAAAGGGTTAACGCTCGTAAATCAGTAAAACCGATGATACTAAACAAACACCCATCAGGTAAATCACATGAAAAAGGTTGTGGCAAAAGCGGCCATCCTTCCTCAAGACCACTGGTTAACAAGACTGAAATACCTTTTTCAGCAATAGTCAATGCTTGTGTCATATGAGAAAGACTATGGTCGATTCTTTCACCTCCCAAAGCACCACACAAAATAAGTTGCTCAGCACCATTTTGTAGTGCTCTCTCACATGCAAGTGCACTATCGGTCATATCTTTATCAGTGGGAAAAACTTCACGTGGAACATCATTATATTGACGAATTAAAGCTTGATCAGATGAATCAAAATCGCCCATCCATAATTCAGGCCTCACCTTTAAAGCTGCGGCATGACGCATTCCACCATCAGCAGCAATCACGCGACTATTACGAATTTGATGGCGCAAACGATCAGTGATACAAACATCTCCATTTAACAATATTGTAAATGTTGTCATCCCATGTTTTGCCTTTCGTACGCTTTCCTTTTATAGAATTTTTATAAAATAGCCATTTTGTATAAACAATAACCGTGATATAGGCGAAACGATCTTCACTGTGAAACGGCCCTTTATTGTCAATATACATACCAGATACAAATGAATTTTTCCAAAGAACACTCAGAAAACACGGTGCATAACTACCAAAGACACCCCATTTTCCGGCACCCCATTTTTCAACGAAATTTTCTTTTTTGCACCAGAAGATATAAAGTGCTTCTCATAAGCCTCATGCTTCTCCTTTCTGCTTGTCATACACATCTTTCTCAAAACGATACGCTTTTCTCTTCAGGTTCTTCTGGAACAATCAAACATACCGGAAAACACAATATCTATGTCACATTAAGCGCTCTACAACACGCACGTATTTTAAAAATATATGGCGGTGCCTATCATAATGTAAAACTTGAACGTATGTTGGCGGATATTGTGTACAAACTCACTAGTATATCACACGATTCTCAGCAAAGCTATTCTATAACGATTTTAGACTCAGACAGTGTTAACGCCTTTGCACTGCCAAGCGGTTTTATTTATATCACGCGTGGTATGCTGGCATTGGCTAATGATTCTTCACAGGTTGCTGGCATTTTAGCCCATGAAATAGCCCATATTACTGCCCATCATGGCATTTTACGTCTCAAAAAACAAGCCGAATTGAAGATGGCAAGCCACCTGACACCACGCTCTCTTTCCCCTTCCACAAGCAACTCTTACAGTCCGCTTAACAACAAGCAACAACTTGCGCAGTTCTCACGCAATCAAGAATTAGAAGCTGATTCGCTTGCCTTAGAAAATCTCACACAAGCAGGATATAATCCGTTTGCTTTTCCACGCTTTCTCCAATCGATGGAAGCCTATAGTGCTTTTCGTAATATTTCAGGGGCACAAAATGCTTCGTTAGACTTTCTCGCCAGCCATCCCACCACGCCACGACGCATTCGTCTTGCCAGAGAGAAAGCGCGTAAAATTAGTACAATGTACAAGGGAAACACAGATCGTGATTCTTTTCTCAAAAACCTTGATGGTATGGTTTTTGGGGGCAATTCTCATACAGGCTTTGTCCGAGGGAACCAATTTATTCACCCACAATTGCGCATAACTTTTTCCGTTCCAAACAATTTCACGATGGAAAATTCAATGCATACGGTTTTAGCCAGCGGACCAGAGAACATCGCCCTTCGTTTTGATGCTGTACCATATTCTCCTGGAATGTCGGCAAGCGATTATTTAAAAAGCGGTTGGATTGCAGGGTTAGATGAATCGTCTGTCCATACCATTACGATCGAAGGTTTTTCTGGAGCACGCGCCCGTGCGACAAATCAGCAATGGCAATTTGATATAATTGTCATTTTACACAACAATCACATCTTTCGTTTTCTCACAGCAGCTCCCCATGATTCGCAAAATTTTGCAGCAGTTGTTGAAAAAATAATACAAAGTTTTCATCCCCTGTCATCATCACAGTTAAAAAAACTAAAGCCTTTAAGGATTCATGTTGTAAGCGTAAAACAAGGAGAAAGCATTGCAAGCCTTGCCAATCAAATGGCCCATGTTCCACATAAAGAACAACTCTTTCGCATTCTTAATGGCTTTTCTCCAACCCAAACTTTAAATGGAGGATCAAAGGTTAAACTTGTCACACAGTAGAGGGAGACTTCTCCGCTCTTTCTTGATTTGCTTCTCTTTGCGCTTTTTGCTTATTCCTTGGCATATTTGACCCCTTAACACTGTGAAACACCCCCCGCAACACTCTGATAGCTGTTAACATCAGCTTCATCATGTTCTCCCTTTCCCCAATGTCTCATACCCAATGCAAATGTTTTCGAAAGATCCTTAAATT
Source organism: Bartonella harrusi (assembly GCF_024297065.1). Lineage (NCBI taxonomy): Bacteria > Pseudomonadati > Pseudomonadota > Alphaproteobacteria > Hyphomicrobiales > Bartonellaceae > Bartonella > Bartonella harrusi. The sequence goes on along the minus strand of NZ_CP101114.1, from coordinate 1,907,194 downwards.
CTTATACATCATAAGCCTCTGCTGAATTTACTGTCAGCAGAGCAGAGCGTAACTTTTGCAAAGCGCGTGCTTCAATTTGGCGCACCCGCTCTTTTGAAATCCCCAATTTTTCACCCAAAACTTCCAATGTCGCCCCCTCTTCATTGAGGCGACGGAAACGAATAATTTCAAGCTCCCTTTCATTAAGAATTTGCAATGCATCGTAAAGCCATTGTGTCCGCCGTTGCCCATCAATCACCTGCTCAATGAGAGCATCAGGAAGCGGACTATCGTCGACAAGAGCATCCATTTTGGCAACGGAATTATCACTATTTTCAGAAACTGAAACGCTCAAGGAGTTATCAGAACTAGAAAAACGAAAATCCATTGTTTCAACATCGCGCACGGAAACACCGAGTTTTTCAGCGATTGTGCGAAAAATATCTTGTTTTGAAAGAGCGCTATCATCTTGTACCAATTTCGCCCGCAAACGTCGAAGATTAAAAAAGAGTGCTTTTTGCGAAGAACTGGTTCCCCCTCGAACGATAGACCAATTTCGTAAAATATAATCTTGAATAGAAGCACGTATCCACCAAGTTGCATAAGTTGAAAAACGCACTTCCCGATCAGGCTCGAAACGGGCTGCTGCCTCTAAGAGGCCCACATACCCTTCTTGCACCAAATCTCCCAATGGCATTTTGAAACGTTTAAAACGGTTAGCAATCGCAATCACCAAACGCATATGCGCCGCGGCAATTTGATGCATAGCCTCATCATCGTGTTTGTCTTTCCATCGCAGAGCCAAATCATGCTCTTTTTGTCGTTCAAGATAAGGCGCTTGCATAGCAGAACGCATCATATTACGTCCCAAGCTTTTGTCTGCATCACTATAATTTTTGCTGCTTTTATACACAGCATTTGAAAGATGACCCATAATAACCCCTTGCGATTAAAATTATCAAAATTGATTTGGCAACGACATCATCGTTCTTCCTCAAAAAGAACTTAAAAGTTGTTTTTTATATGGCTGCTACTTTAGCGTGTATTTTTATAATCGCAATTGTTTTTTTATCATCATGGTAAAACTTCCTATGAAAAAACAGGAATTCAATAGCAAAACGGTGATAGGGGTTATGCCTCTCACCAGCAAAAATACACGAGCAAGCTTTCTTTGTAGTATTTTTGTGACAGATTAGAAAAAAATAAAAAGGACGTTAAAAATAGATACTATTTTGTCTAAATTGTGACGCTCTTTTCTTTTTCATAAAAAATTCATTTTATTCTTCTAATTTCACAATACAACCAATAGGTGTAATAAAACTATGAGCAACAGATAAAATGAAAAAAGAAAGCTTTAAAATTAAAGCGTCAAAAAACCACAAGAATGATTGAAGCAACCACGACAAACATGTTAAAGGATCAACATGATGGGATTGTCGAGAATAAGCTTTTTACCAGTGTAAAACTGAGAAAGAAAATAATCATGGATAGCAAGATTATTCAACAAAATGATATTCTTCAGGATGATATTCTTATTGAAAAACATGGAAAGGGTAAGTTTGAAGGGTTTCGTTTTTATGCCAACAAAAACAACAGCGATCCAGCCCTTGAAACGCATAACTTCGCAGATAATGACGATTTGATTCTTGCCTTCTCCAAACGTGCAACACGTTTTTGCGCTTGCTCTAATGGAGATTTTACACTGAGTTCTGATGGCATTGTCCGCTGGATTGGCCAACCGGTAGGGCAACTTATTGCAACAGAGGATTTTTTAAAACCCAAACTGCTTGTTTTAGCCGATACGCAATTAACGGGAGAAGCGCGTGATAATGTAACAAAACGATTGGAGCGTTTTGTTACGTTTCATTTTGAAACGGCTTTAAAACCGCTTTTTGATTTACGCAATGCTGATCACTTAACGCATTCAACACAGGATCTTGCTTTACAACTTGTCCACAGCTTAGGAATATTACCGCGTCGAGAAGTTGCTACGATTGTTAAAAACCTTAATCAAGAATCGCGTGCAGTGCTGCGGCAATTAGGCGTACGTTTTGGTGCTTTTCATATTTATGTTGCTGCCATGATTAAGCCTGCTCCCGTGCAAGCCATTACGTTATTATGGAATCTTCAAAATGAAGGGCAGGATCAAGCAGGTATGGGTGAAATTTTTGCAGCACTCTCAGCTGGACGTACCTCCTTGGTTGTTAATCCTACCTATAACCGCAAATTTTATCAGTTAGCCGGTTACCGAATCCTAGGAAAACGTGCTGTACGCATTGATATGTTAGAACGTCTTGCCAATCTCATCCGCCCTGCTCTTCATTGGAAACAAGGGGATGATCCCAAACCCGAAGGCGCCTATGATGGCAAAAGTTTTTTTGTCACAACAGCCATGATGTCTATTCTTGGCGCCAATGGAACTGATATGGAAGAAATTCTTAAAGGGCTGGGCTATCACTCTCGTCCCATGAGCAAAGCTAATTTTCAACAACACCTCCTTACACACGAAGTCTCTGCCCATACAGGCGCGAGAATACAAGACATTCCTGCGGCAGAATGTGTTGGTGATCAATGGCAAAACATGAAAACCTTAGAAACCAGAGGGGAAGCCAAAAGCGCTCTGTCTCCCTGTCTTGAAACACAACCCAATACAACAGATGGCTTACCGGCAGCTGAACCTGTTGGCAATTTTGCCCGACAAAACCAAGCTATAGAAGAAGAACAAGTGATTTTACTATGGCATTACCATCACCCATTGCATCACTCTTCACACAAGAAGCGTGAAAAATTGGAACATAAGTGGCAAAACAAACCACAAAGAACTTTTAAGAAAGGGGCAAACACAGATGCCCCGCCCCAAGAAACAATATCGCCGAGGAAACATTCCTACAAATCTAACGCTCCCCATAGCAAATCTATGAAGAGTAAACCCTTTCAAAAAGGAAAACGCTCTGATCCTGATTCACCTTTTGCAAAATTAGCAGCGCTCCGCGATCAACTCACGAACAATAAAAAAACACAGATACTTTCCTCCAAAGAGCATTAAAATAAAAATGGAGTTCGATCTTGGCTTATGTAGTAACCGACAACTGTATTCATTGTAAATATACGGATTGCGTTGAAGTTTGCCCTGTTGACTGTTTTTATGAAGGTGAGAATATGCTTGTCATTCATCCTGATGAATGTATTGATTGTGGTGTCTGCGAACCAGAATGCCCAGCGGAAGCCATTAAACCTGATACGGAACCGGGGCTTGAAAAATGGTTAGAGCTTAATCTTCATTATGCGAAAAAATGGCCTAATTTAACCACCAGAAAAGATCCTTTGCCTCAAGCAAAAGAAATGGATGGCGTTCCAAATAAATTAGAAAAGTATTTTTCAGAAAATCCAGGAAGCGGCGAAGAGTAATAAGACTATATCCTCTTGCCCTTTAAAAGTTGAGAACATTCTTTGACAAAAAGAAAAATTCTCAAGTGAAATGATTGATTCTTTTGATCTTTAATGTTAGTGTTCTTTTAACATGATCATCTTTCTAAGTATTTCTCATTGCTTTTCTGTTGTAAAAGCAATTTATTTTTGTTGGATTTAAAAGTACGCGGCTTTTATGCTCACTTAATTAATATAATAACTTAGTTAAAGAACTTCAGCGTTCAGGTCTATAGCCTGTTTTCCGATACATTTGTTGGTCATAAAGGGAGTAAACTAAAATATGGCATCCCAACACGGAACACCCTCTAATGCTAAAGGATTTGCAACCTCTGAATATATTGTCTACCCTACCCATGGCGTAGGGCAGATTATAGCGATTGAAGATCAAGAAGTTGCAGGACATAAATTAAAACTTTTTGTTATTCATTTTGCGAAGGATAAAATGGATGTCAAAGTTCCAATTGCAAAAGCTCTTGCCGTTGGAATGCGCAAATTATCTGCGGGTGACTCTGTTGAACGCGCATTAAAAGTTCTCTATGGGAAAGCACGGGTTAAACGAACCATGTGGTCACGGCGTGCTCAAGAATATGATGCGAAAATCAATTCGGGAGATCTTATTTGTATCGCTGAAGTGGTGCGTGATCTTTTCCGTTCAAACCTACAACCTGAACAATCTTATTCTGAACGTCAACTTTATACCGTTGCGCTTGAAAGAATGGCCCGTGAAATTGCTGTCATTAACAATCTTTCTGAAACGGAAGCGATCAATCTTATCGAGATGCATCTTTCAAGCAAACCAAAGCGTGAATTTAAAACAAAGAAAGAGCAAACAAACGCAAGTGACAAAGCCGTTTACGCTGCATAGTTAATATTGATAATGAAATAAAATCAGTACCTTACTGATTTTATTTTTGCATTCAAAAAACTTTTAGTGATAAAAGAGTATTTGAAGGGAAATATAGCCAAATATTACCCTCCAGCGTCTGTTGGTGCAATTCATGCAGTATGAATTTATCGCTGTCAACATTTCGCAACGAAGTCAATATTCCTTAACAAAATTGATACCTTCATTTTTCTTTTGTCACTCTAAAAGCACTTTTAGGATTGAAAAGAACAATCCCATTGCTCCTTTGATTTCATCACAAGCGATAGAGAGCTCTTTGACCGAATTCTTAAAGCATATACGATAATGGATAAGAATTGTCACATCATCTCTCTAAAAACAAAGAGCCTCAGCTTTATGAACACTGATAAGAGCAACAAAGCTCCTAGAGCGCTCAGTGTTCATACAAGATATTGATTTATAACGATAATTTATCATTTTTCCTGTTAAATGAGACCCCCGAATATTGTAAGATTCTCTCATCTCAAATCCTCTTATATTCAATCAATCATAATCATTTATTTGCACGTCATAAGCGGGGTTATCGTGTGGGTAAAAAACTCTAAAGAAAGGAGCAAAAATTCCTTTAATGAATTGTTTCAATACCAAAGGCTGTCGCAACATTGGGAGCTGGCAAAGAGTATGATGGTGCTGGCGGCTTGCACCTATAAGCGTAAAGATGGTGGTGCTCCATAGCTTGTACGCTATAGCATCCATGGACACCGTCGTGAAATGGGCTTCTGTGCTTTAAAAAATGTCTCTTTAAAACAAGCCCGTAGAATGTGCAACCCAATGGCGTTTTGTTCTTCGAAATGGAAAACAAAATATATACTACTTGAGCTACATACTGCGACAAAGCGCATAGACAATGATTGTATCATCACGCAAAAAAACAAAAAAGCTATCAGAAAATCCCCCACACAAGCAAAAGGCTATCCTCCTCACAACGCCATTGAAAAGAACAGCCCAAAAGCAAGCACTATCGTGCAAATAATCTCTGCGAGAATGAAAGAAACCTTACTGATGATGAGAAGAATTTCAATCTTTGGCAGGCAAAACGACACGTCCGCGATACATGCCGGTCTTCAAATCAATATGATGAGGACGACGCAATTCACCAGAATTTTTATCCTCGATATAAGTTGGCGCCTTCAAGGCATCAGCCGAACGGCGCATACCCCGCTTTGAGGGAGAGGTTTTTCGTTTAGGTACAGCCATAAAGAGACACTCCAAATCCACTAAAAAGAAGAGGCAATGCCAAAATGACAGAGCCTTTCTCAAAAATCATAAACTCGATACTTGAGACCCTTATACACTGATAAGAAAAAAGAGGCAATGTCAAAAGTGGTAAGACTCTTCCCAGAAAAAACAGTTTTCTCTCTTCATGAAAGCCTTTTCATAAAATTTTTACTTCATTTTTTATTTGGCTTTAACATAACTCCGGCATACAGTATGTTTGAAAGCTTAAAAGAGAAATTGATTTTTTCGTAAAAAAACTTATGCAAATTGCCTCAAATAAGAAAAAACGATAGCCTTTCTCTTGTTATCTCATTTTGCAAAAAAATAAAGGAAGCAAGAATGCACGAATTTATCACCCTTCTTGCAAAACATGGTCACAGCGTTGAAAATAGGCTCGACACACTGTTAAATGATCACGTTCAAAATGGTGAAATTGCTCGCCCTGAAATCCTTCTCAAAGCGATGCGTTATGGTGTCTTAAATGGTGGAAAACGGCTACGTCCCTTTCTTGTGATACAAAGTGCGGCACTTTTTGATATCCCTCCTGAACAAGCTGTTGATGTTGCCTGTGCTTTAGAATGTGTCCACTGTTATTCGCTCATTCATGATGATCTTCCCGCCATGGATAACGACATACTTCGACGTGGACAACCCACCGTTCACAAAGCATTTGACGAAGCAACAGCGATTCTCGCAGGCAATGCCTTATTAACATTTGCCTTTGAAATCATTGCCGATAAAGCCTGCGCACTCTCTTTGGAAAACAGAATAACACTGATCACAGCTCTTGCCCAATCCGCAGGGCTTGGTGGTATGGTAGGGGGGCAAATGCTTGATCTTGAAGCAGAAAAAAAACCGCAAGAGAGCAGCAACATCATAACGCTCCAACGTATGAAAACAGCCGCTCTTATAAGTTTTGCCTGTCAAGCAGGAGCAATCATCGGCAATGCAGCAAAAGAATTGGTAGAACAACTTGCTTCTTTTGGAACCTATCTTGGTTTAGCCTTTCAATTAACGGACGATCTTCTAGACGTAACCGCCAACAGTGAAGTTCTAGGCAAAACCGCAGGGAAAGATGAAACGGTGCAAAAAGCCACCTTTGTTCGTCTTTATGGCATTGAAGAAACACAAAAAAAACGCGATGAACTGATCACTAAAGCACAAGCACTTTTACACCCCTTTGGTGAAAAAGCAAAACCACTCCAACAAGCAGCGCGCTTTAGTGCAACCCGCAAAAATTAAAAACTCCCTGCTTTGCCAATAGCACAGTGTTAACAGCGTACTGTAAATGAAGAAGAAACATTCGCACATTATCTAACCGATGGCAGAGGAGATATCCTTGTGATTAATGGCCAAGAACGCTATGTTGCCTCTTAGACAGTGCATTGATTTATAACGATAATTTACTGTTTTACCAGTTGAATGAGACCCTTGAATATTGTAAAATTCTCTCATCTTAAGTCCTCTTATATTCAATCAAGTGAAACGATGTGCCTGCACATCATAAGCGGGGTTGGTGTATTGGTAGAAAACAGTTTAGAAAGGAGCAAAAATGCCTTTAATGAATCGTCTCAATACCAAGGGCTGTCGTAACATTGGGGGCGGTAAATAGTATGATGGTGCCGGTTTGCACCTATAAGCGTAAAGATGGTGGTGCTCAATAGCTTTACCGCTATACCATTCACGGGCGGCGTCGTGAAATGAGCTTGGGTACTTTAAGAGATATCTCTTTAAAACAAGCCCGTGAATTGGCAACCCAATAGCGTTTTGTTCTTTGTGAGGGGGCATTCTATTTTACGTGAGGGTCGTGACCCCATTCAAGAACGTGACAAAAAAAAGCGTGAGGCAATGCGTAATCTGCATTATTTAAAAGAGATTGCTTTGGATGCTTTTGAAAGCCGTAAAGCTGAATTAAAAGGAGATGGTAAAAATGGTGAGTGGTTTTCACCTTTAAAACTTCATATTCTCCCTAAATGAGTTTGTATGCCGGTTTCAGAGATTACACAAACAGATATACGCAATACACTCGCTCCCATCTGGCATACAAAAGCTGGGACAGCTAAAAAAGCGCTAATCCGCCTTAATCTTTGTCTCAAACATACTGCTACATTGGGATTAGATGTTGATTTACAGGCTACAGCAAAAGCAAAAGCTTTGCTGGGGAAACAACGGCATAAAGTTATTAATAGATCAGCAATGGATTGGAAAGAGATACCGGATTTTTATCAAACACTTTGCGAAACAACAACCCTAACACAACTGGCTTTGCGTCATATTTGTAAAGATCAAGTTGATGGTGATATCTGGACCATCCCTGCTGAGAATATGAAAGGAAGGCGTGATGCTACAACAGAATTTCGCGTACCTTTATCATCAGAGGTATTAGAAGTTTTGAAACAAGCGCGCTTGTTTTTTCGTAATGATTTCTTTTTTCTGCAACTGGTCGTGGTTCCCTTGCTGATACTTGCATGTCAAAATATATAAAACAAACTGAACTTGATGCTTGCCCGCATGGTTTTCGCTCTAATTTACGCGATTGGTTAGCAGAAACAACCGATGCCTCCTTTTGAGGTAGCAGAAATCATTCTAGGTCATACAGTTGGGGGTAAAGTAGAGCGTGCCTATTGTCGTACAGACTATTTAGAGCCGCGTCGGGTTTTTATGGATAAATGGGCGGCTTATTTCTTGGCGGCTTTGTACGATTCATTTATTCGCGAGGTGAGAATATGGTCTCTCCATTTGCCGGAAATCATTAGATAATCTTTCGCATATCCTTCTTTCTTAAAACCAAGACGCTCCAATAAAATTCTACTTCTGGTGTTTTTCGGTAGAGTATTTGCCATCACTCTATGCAGGTGAATAACATCAAAAATCTGAAGTATCAGAGCAGATAAAGCTTCAAACATGAAGCCTTTGCCTTGTTGCTTTTCATCTAGAGAAAAGCCAAGATGACAGGCTTGAAAAACACCACGCACAACATTTGTAAAGTTAACAACAGCGATGATTGCACGTTCATTTTTTAATCGTACGGCATATCGATATGCTTGGTCTTGTTTACTCTCATTAGCAAACGTATTTGCTCGCTTTTTCCAAGCTGTTAGGCTATGATAATCATCAGATTTTAGTGGTTCGAACGGACGAAGAAAGTCCGCATTGCGCAGGTAATAGGAAGACAGTTCACCAGCATCCTTACCATTGATCAATGTGGAAATTGTTCGTTTTGTTGTGATTGCCATGGTCTTCTGTTTCATATCTCTCATTTGATTTGTTAATGAAGAGATTCATTTTATTCGTGTCAACGCTTATGAAGCTATAAGCCGGTACCATCTCATACGCTTTACCAGCCCCCAATGTTGCGACAATCCTTGCATGAAGACGATTCATAAGAGGTATTTTTACTCTTTTCTTCTCTGTTTTTTATCCACACGATAATCCTACTTGTTACGTGTAAGGGGATGGTTTGATTTGATTCATCATAAACAAGATTGAAATGAGAGAATCTTAGGATATTCGGAACTCTTATTCAATATGCAAAATAGTAAATTATCATTATAAATCAATATTAATACGCTCCTCCTCTTACTGTTGAGAGGCTTTCTTTTTATGCTCAACTTGTCCGTTTACGAGAATGTTATACGAATGGGAGCGTTCAAGGGTTGCCAATGTATGTGAATTTGTAATGCATAAATCTGTAATGTGCAAAATGTTGATGCTGTGTTGCGTCTTTTGATTTTTACAAAATACTCGATAGTAAATGGATTTACACCCATCTTTTTTCTTGCATTTCATCACGCAAGGGTTGATGAAAAGATAAGAACCCTTTTGGGTATAAGGGACATTGTGTGGTCTTGTTATGTCTTCGATTTTATGCTTTTTACTTTTGATGTCCTTGCAAAGATTTATGCCAAAATTGCGTTTCATACTAGAATTGTTTGATGTCTTGCGGATGTTGTTCTCGTAAATTGCAAAAATTGCAAAAATTTCTGGCAAAAATTCATGTCCATTATTCGTTTTTTCATTTTCTCTTCATTTTAATTTTGAGAAAAGATTTTATGTTCTCAATGGCGTTTAGTATCAACAATCTCTATAAGAATATCGCTCTTATTAAACTCTTTATTTTTTGGAACCTCTCTTATCTCACTTTGTCGATTGAGTTTTGCACGCCCACAAACACGACCAAAGACCTTTACAGTTCCTTACAGACATTGTAGAGAATCGGATCAATTCTTCTTCCATTCGTTCGTAGGTTTCACGTTTCTGCAACGCATGACAGTGCTGTTAAGAAAAGGAAAATTCTTGTGCGCAAAAAGAACAATGGTTGGAACTTAAACTTTTCCGTGGAAAGAAACGCTTTTGCGTTAACTCATACCAAGTGCATTTTTATAGAGCTGGATGACGGCTTCCTCTTCCATTCGTTCGTGCTCTTCTTTTTTACGCAATCTTATAATGCTGCGAACAGCTTTACTATCAAAACCAGAGCCTTTAAGTTCAGCATAAACTTCCTTAATATCATCAGAAATGGTTTTTTTCTCTTCTTCTAGCCGTTCAATACGTTCGATAAAAGCACGTAATTGATTGACTGATATAGCATGTGTTTGATCACTCACTGTATTATTCATTGCATTTTTCTCCATAGTTTATGTTTTAAGCTGTTGTTGCGACGATAAATTTGATTGGAAAAGCTTGAAAAACAAAAAGTGACTCAAGCTGTACAGTTTTTTTACAAATTGACTTTAAAATATTTTGTAAAAGTTTAAAATATTTATATCGATAAAAAGGTGATAAAAGGTTGCCTATAAAAGGCAGAAAAGAATAAAAAAGATATTTATACACTGAAAAGGTGCTTGAAAAAGAGCAGAAAAGGAATGTATGTTTTGTCTCAAGGGCTTGCATTATATGAGTGGTTTTGTGGTTTTTCAAAGACAGTGGTGGATCTTTCGGAGAGGGTTGGGGGCTTTGCTTTTGAGCATTCTGCTCTCGTTTTCCCTTGTTGTTTTTGCAAAGGCTGACTTTAGAGTGTGTAATACAACGCAACAGTCTGTAGGGGTTGCTCTTGGGTATCGTACGCTTTCAGGTTGGGTGAGTGAAGGGTGGTGGATGGTCCCAGTGACAGAGTGTAAAACTTTAATTGAGGGGCCATTGTCTTCACGCTATTATTATTTTTATGCAGAGGGAGAACAGAAAAAAGCCAGCTGGTCTGGTTCCGTAACCATGTGTGTACAAGATAGCCAATTTACCATTGAAGGGGTTCATGATTGTTTCCCTAGAGGCTATCAAAAGGCTGCGTTTAAGGAAATTGATACAGGCAATCAAACCAGTTGGATGGTGCAGTTAACCGAAGAGTCTTTGTTCAATGATTCGGTTGTAAAGTCTTCTCCTCTTTCAGGAGATTCGCCACCGTGAGACGTACACGTAAAGTAAAAATTATCGCTACTCTTGGTCCTTCTTCTTTTTCCACTGCAATGATTGAAAAACTCTTTAAAGCAGGAGCGGATGTTTTTCGTCTGAATATGAGCCATACCGATTGTGAAACAATGGCTGATTTGGTGAAACGAATACGAGAAGTCGAAAAAACTGTTGGTCGACCCATTGGTATCTTAGTGGATTTACAGGGGCCAAAATTGCGTATTGGCTGTTTTGCGAAGGGGCAAGAGGATTTGCATGTAGGGCAAAGCTTTACATTGGATGATCGTGATGTCCTTGGTAATGGGCAACGTGTTTTTTTTCCACACAAGGAGGTGTTTGCCGCTGTTAAGCCCGGAGATCGGCTGTTGCTCGATGATGGAAAACTAGAATTGTGTGTACAGCTGTGTGATGATCATTCACTCGTGTGCCGTGTGGTTGCTGGAACCCGTATTTCTGATCGAAAAGGCGTGAGTTTTCCCGATACGATTTTGCCTTTTGGTGCGATGACGCCAAAAGACGAGGTTGATCTTCAGGCGGTTTTGCAACAGCCTGTTGATTGGGTAGCACTTTCTTTTATTCAACGTCCAGAAGATATGATGGCGGTGCGCCGGTTGACAAAAAGCAAAGTGTCTTTGATGGCTAAGATCGAAAAACCTCAAGCCCTAGAGCACATAGAAAAGATTATTCATATTTCTGATGGGATTATGATTGCCCGGGGAGATCTCGGTGTGGAAATGCCCTTAGAGAGGATTCCTGCATTGCAGATGGAACTCATAAAAGCTTGTCGTTTAGCGGGAAAGCCTGTTGTGGTGGCAACACAAATGCTCGAATCAATGATGACATCCTCTGTTCCAACGCGCGCAGAAGTTTCTGATGTTGCTACAGCGGTTTATGCGGGGAGTGATGCGGTGATGTTGTCGGCAGAATCTGCTTCTGGTCTTTATCCTGAAGAAGCGGTGCTTATGATGGACCGCATTGCACGACAAATCGAACAAGATCCTACTTATGAAGCGCAGATGGGTGCGCAGCACCCTGTTCCTCAGTCAACAGGAACCGATGCGATTTCTCTTGCGGCTCGTCAGATCGCCGAAACACTTCAATTGTCAGCTATTGTTGCTTATACTGCATCAGGTACAACGGGTGTGCGTGCTTCACGTGAGCGCCCAAACAGACCCATTATTGCTTTATCACCCATCGTGGCAACAGCACGGCGCTTGGCTTTGGTTTGGGGATTACATTGTGTGGTTGCACAAGATGCACGAGACTTAGAGGATATGGTTGATCGTGCGGCAGCCATTGCTTTTCAAGAAGGTTTTTGCCAAGCTGGAGACCGATTCCTTGTGACAGCAGGGATTCCTCTTGGTACACCAGGTGCTACCAACTTATTGCGTATCGCTTCGGTTTCTCAAGATGGCACAAAGGCGGTTTAAGGGGACCTTATTTTCCTGAGGAAGCAATGCGACTTTTCTAGAATATGATGTTGTTTCTCTAGGATTCGATGTGATTTTTCTTGCGGCTTGTCAGATCGTCGAAACACTTCAATTGTCAGCTATTGTTGCTTATACTGCATCAGGTACTTTGGTGGTGCGTGCTTCACGTGAGCGCCCAAACAGACCGATTATTGCTTTATCACCCATCGTGGCAACAGCACGGCGCTTGGCTTTGGTTTGGGGATTGCTCTTCGTGTGGTTGCACAAGATGCACGAGACTTAGAGGATATGGTTGATCGTGCGGCAGCCATTGCTTTTCAAGAAGGTTTTTGCCAAACCGGAGACCGATTCCTTGTGACAGCAGGGATTCCTCTTGGTACACCAGGTGCTACCAACTTATTGCGTATCGCTTCGGTTTCTCAAGATGGTACAAAGGCGGTTTAAGGGGACCTTATTTTCCTGAGGAAGCAATGCGACTTTTCTAGAATATGATGTTGTTTCTCTAGGATTCGATGTGATTTTTCTTGCGGCTTGTCAGATCGTCGAAACACTTCAATTGTCAGCTATTGTTGCTTATACTACATCAGGCACTTTGGTGGTGCGTGCTTCACGTGAGCGCCCAAACAGACCCATTATTGCTTTATCACCCATCGTGGCAACAGCACGGCGCTTGGCTTTGGTTTGGGGATTACTCTTCGTGTGGTTGCACAAGATGCACGAGACTTAGAGGATATGGTTGATCGTGCGGCAGCCATTGCTTTTCAAGAAGGTTTTTGCCAAGCTGGAGACCGATTCCTTGTGACAGCAGGGATTCCTCTTGGTACACCAGGTGCTACCAACTTATTGCGTATCGCTTCGGTTTCTCAAGATGGCACAAAGGCGGTTTAAGGGGACCTTATTTTCCTGAGGAAGCAATGCGACTTTTCTAGAATATGATGTTGTTTCTCTAGGATTCGATGTGATTTTTCTTGCGGCTTGTCAGATCGTCGAAACACTTCAATTGTCAGCTATTGTTGCTTATACTGCATCAGGTACTTTGGTGGTGCGTGCTTCACGTGAGCGCCCAAACAGACCGATTATTGCTTTATCACCCATCGTGGCAACAGCACGGCGCTTGGCTTTGGTTTGGGGATTGCTCTTCGTGTGGTTGCACAAGATGCACGAGACTTAGAGGATATGGTTGATCGTGCGGCAGCCATTGCTTTTCAAGAAGGTTTTTGCCAAACCGGAGACCGATTCCTTGTGACAGCAGGGATTCCTCTTGGTACACCAGGTGCTACCAACTTATTGCGTATCGCTTCGGTTTCTCAAGATGGTACAAGGGCATTTGAATATTGATGCGCAATATGCTCTTTGTTTTTTTAATGAGTCCATAGGGGGAACAGGGGGCGTATATAAGGGGGAAAAATATTTTATGTGGAGCCATTGCTGCAGAGAGCAGCAGTTGCGGTTTCATTTGCTCAATTGGTCGTTGGTCTTTATCCTGAAAATGCTGTGCTTATAACGGATTTTAGTATCCCAATGGGATATTTGTAGTCTCTCGCCTTTTTGAAATTTTTTATATAAGCTATTATACGGTCAATAGATTGATTTGTCATGATAATTCATGATTTTAGAGTTTCAATGAGTAATTCGAAGAGAGGACTGTTTTTTTATTTTAACTCTCTTACGCAGAGGTAAAAAATATTTGTTTATGTGCCCTAACAGGAATTCATATGGGAATAAAATTATTTGAAAGGGGTTAGCATCCTTTTCAGTAAGTTATTTTAAGACAAGTGTGCCGCAACATTGAAAAAAGTTGAAATATTGGTCAGAGACTGAAGAAAATGAAGGGCTGGTTTCCTTATTTATTAAATGAAAAAGGATAATGTTAAATGTAAAGATGGCGGTATCTCATGGATTTTTTATCAATACCATTCATGGGGTTATGGGATCATGGAGAAATATTTTTGATGCGATGATAGCAGCTTGGGTGAAATATGCGCGCTGCTCTTTTTCTTAGAGGGCATGTCTTTTGTTTGTTGCTGGGGCAATATGCTTGTTTATGAATTTTCTTGTTCTTCAAGGCCAAGATTGGGTTGATCATCTTTAAGCAATTGAGCGGTGAGTTTTTCAATACGTTCCGTGGTATCTTGCATAATCTTTCCTATGGCACGATCTCTTTCATTGTGGATTCGTAAAAGATTTTCATAATCTTCGTAGAGTTTTTTCTTTTCTCGTTTTATTTCTTCCATCTCATCGAGTATCATAATACCAGCCATAACCGATAAACGGTGGTCACCGATTTCACCAAAATTGGTTTTTAGATGTGTGATATATTGGTCCAATCGAGCGGCAAGTGCAATAAGATGGTTCTCTTGTCCTTTATCGCAAGCCATGCGATAAACTTTACCATCAATGGTGACGGAAACAGTTTCCATACATTCAAACCTTTATCTATCGAGTACAACACGAATCGTTTCCATTGCTTTAACGAGACGTTTGGAAACTTCTTTATTCACCACCTCTAACCGTTCAACTTGGGCTTCGGCTCTATCAAGCGCTTGAGCAAGATGGCTGCGATCCGCATTCATTCGTTGAATTTCTTCTTCCCATTCATTGCTTTTATCAATAACAGCGTTGCGGTTGATAATGGTGATCTCTAAGGTTCTTAGTGCTTTTTCTAATCTTTCTAAAGCGTATGGGAGAACCGTCATTTCTTGGTTCATGATGCTTTTATCCTTTGGGTAATGGTATCCCTTATTAGCTTTTATAAAAAACGAATCACTCGTTTTCTTTTCTTGTGTAAATTTTATTTTTAAATATCTAGAACATTTTAGCAAGCAAAGCAGATGAGGTATGTTAATTAAAAGCTGGATTTTTTGAGCGTATTGGCATAAATGATAGGGCATAAAAACTGTGAGGGGAGCGTTATTTAAGTGATAATGAAAAGTTTCATGCTAACAATTTAAAAAATTGAAAAGTATTTCTTTAAAAATGGAAAAGAATGCGGAGGAAGCAATCAACAGATGTGTTTAACAAAGTGGTCTATTATTCATGACAAATACTGAACAACAAAATCAGATGGCCAATGCTATCCGTTTTCTTGCTATTGATGCGATTGAAAAAGCAAATTCTGGTCATCCTGGTTTGCCTATGGGGGCAGCCGATATTGCTACCGTCCTTTATACAAAATTCCTTGCCCATGATCCTAAAAATCCTCGTTGGCCCAACCGTGATCGTTTCGTCCTGTCGGCTGGGCATGGGTCTATGCTGCTTTATGCCTTACTCTATCTCTCTGGTTATGAAGATATTTGCCTTGAAGATCTAAAAAATTTCCGCCAAATAGGGTCAAAACTTGCTGGGCATCCAGAATATGGGCATGTTGCCGGAATCGAAACAACCACTGGACCTCTGGGACAGGGGTTGGCAAATGCTGTGGGAATGGCTCTTGGTGAGCGTTTGCAAAATGCCCGTTTTGGCGATCTTATTAGTCATTATACTTATGCGTTGGTAGGTGATGGGTGCCTGATGGAAGGGATATCGCAAGAAGCATTGTCTCTTGCGGGTCATTTAAAACTCAATAAGCTTATCGTGTTGTGGGACGATAATAATATTTCTATTGATGGAGAGATCTCTCTTGCTGATAGTACAGATCAGATAGCACGCTTTAAAGCTTCTGGGTGGAATACACACAAAGTGAATGGACATGATCAAGCCGCAATTGCACGCGCTCTTGAGGCTGCACGAGATTCTGATAAACCAACGTTTATTGCTTGTAAAACAACCATTGGTTTTGGGGCACCAAGTAAAGCGGGTACCAATAAAGTGCATGGGGCACCTTTGGGGGTGCGAGAGATTACTGGAACCCGTATTGCTTTAGGGTGGGATGCCGAACCTTTTGTTATTCCAGCGGATATTCTCGATAGTTGGCGTTTGGCTAGTCTTAACGCTGCTAAAAGGCGGCAAAAATGGGAAGAAAAATTTGCCGATCTTCCTGTCGCAGAACGGTTAGAGTTTGAAAGACTGATGCGGGGTGATTTGTTGGGCGGGTTTGATGGCGCTATTGATGCTTATAAACAGCAACTTGTTGAAGAGCGTCCCGTTGTTGCTACGCGTAAAGCTTCAGAAATGGCGCTTGAAGTTATTAATGGGGTTGTTCTTGAGACGATTGGTGGTTCAGCGGATTTAACGGGATCCAATAATACAAAAAGCAGCCAGATGAAAAGTATCTCTGCTGAAGATTTTTCAGGACGCTATCTCCATTATGGAATTCGTGAACATGCCATGGGCGCTATCATGAATGGTCTTGCTCTTTATGGTGGTTTTATTCCTTATGGCGGAACCTTTTTATGCTTTTCTGACTATATGCGTCCTGCTATGCGGCTCTCCTCTTTAATGGGATTGCGGGTGATTTATGTCATGACCCATGATTCTATTGGTCTTGGTGAGGATGGTCCTACCCATCAACCTGTGGAACATTTGGCTTCTTTGCGGGCAATGCCTAATCACTTTGTGTTCCGCCCGGCTGATGCTGTTGAAACTGTCGAATGTTGGCAATTGGCTTTGAAAGTACGCAATACACCTTCTACTTTGGCTTTGAGCAGACAAAATTTACCGCTTCTGCGTCAAGAGCATGAAGAAGAAAATCTCTGTATGCTTGGCGCTTACGAGTTATTAACTGCCAGTGATGATGCGCAAGTGACGTTATTTGCTTCCGGTTCAGAGTTGCAAATCGCTGTTAAAGCCCATGCAATATTAGAAGAAAAGGGTATCCCAACGCGTGTCGTTTCCGTGCCTTGTTTTGAACTCTTTGCGCAGCAATCGCTTTCCTATCAACGTGCTCTTATTGGAGATGCACCAATGAAAATTGCTATTGAAGCTGCTGTTCGGCAAGGATGGGACCGTTTTATCGGTTGTGATGGTGTGTTTATTGGTATGGATGGATTTGGTGCGAGTGGAACAATGGAGACACTTTATTCGCATTTTAATATCACTTGTGAGAATGTGATTGCGACTGTTGAAAAAGAGCTTGAAAAGATCCATAAGAAAAATGTGAAATGATGAGCATGGCAATGAATGGGGTTGCTTGCTTTCGATATAATATTTTGCTTACCATTATGGAAAATGATAGGACAAGTTCTTGAAAGTTATTATGGTTCATGCTTTGGAATCGGTGAAAATCAACACCCATGTGTTGCGTTAAACTCTGATCAAGGAAAATGTGAAATGACTGTTTGCGTAGCAATGGATGGGTTTGGTCGTATTGGGTGCAATATTTTGCGTGCTATTGTGGAAAGTGGGCGAAAAGATATTGAAGTCGTGGTGGTTGAGGATTTGGGATTGGTGGAAGCCAATGCTCATGTGTTGCGTTAAATTTGATCAAGGAAAATATGAAATGACTATTTGCATAGCAATGGATGGGTTTGGTCGTATTGGGTGCAATATTTTGCGTGCTATTGTGGAAAGTGGGCGAAAAGATATTGAAGTCGTGGTGGTTGAGGATTTGGGATTGGTGGAAGCCAATGCTCATGTGTTGCATTAAAATTTGATCAAGGAAAATGTGAAATGACTGTTCGCGTGGCAATTAATGGGTTTGGTCGTATTGGGCGTAATATTTTGCGTGCTATTGTGGAAAGTGGGCGAAAAGATATTGAAGTCGTGGCTATTAATGATTTAGGATCGGTGGAAACCAATGCCCATTTATTGCGCTATGATTCAGTCCATGGACGGTTCCCTGGATCTGTTAAGGTTGTTGGTGATGCTCTTGATGTTGAGGGTGGTTTGATAAAGGTGTTGGCAGAGCGTGATCCAGCACAATTGCCTTGGAAAGCTTTGGATATTGATATCGCGTTAGAATGTACAGGACTTTTTACTGCCCGTGATAAAGCAAGTGTTCATTTAAATGCTGGGGCAAAACGTGTTCTTGTTTCTGCACCTTCTGAAGGCGCTGATCTCACCGTGGTTTATGGTGTTAATCATCAGTCTTTAAACAAAGAGCACCGTGTTGTTTCAAATGCTTCTTGTACGACCAATTGCTTGGCGCCTGTTGCACAAGTTTTGCACAACACAGTGGGTATTGAAAAGGGGTTTATGACAACCATTCATTCTTATACCGGTGATCAACCTGTGCTCGATACAATGCATCGTGATCTTTATCGTGCGCGTGCTGCTGCTCTTTCGATGATTCCTACTTCAACAGGAGCTGCGAAAGCTGTAGGGCTCGTTTTGCCGGAATTAAAGGGCTTGCTTGATGGTGTGTCGATTCGTGTGCCAACCCCTAATGTTTCCGTAGTGGATTTGACCTTTACGGCTAAGCGCTCCACAACAGTTGAAGAAATTAATACAGCTATTTTTAATGCTGCACGCGGATCTCTCAAGGGAATTTTGGATACGACAGAGGAAAAGCTTGTCAGTTGTGATTTTAATCATAATCCGCATTCGGCTATTTTTCACAATGATCAAACGAAAGTGATCGATGGTCAACTCTGTCGTGTGCTGGTTTGGTACGATAATGAGTGGGGGTTTTCTAACCGCATGAGTGATACAGCAGTCGCTTTTGCTAAAACACTATAAAAGAGGACCTTCGGGTCCTTTTTGTTGTAATCATTAAAGTTGCGTTTTATAAAAGAACATGATGGCGTAGTTTTTTTGAAAAAAGAAAGAGACTGTTTTCGGTGATCGTTGTTTGTGCGATAGAAAGATGTACGTGACTGTGTAAGAACGTGTTGTGATAGGGTTGTGTGTTGTTTTCACATCTTTACATCAACAGGAAAGAGCAGGATTTGAAAGCGTGAGAACTAAATAAAACAAACAGTGAGAAAAGATCGATGTGGATTTTTTTTCATTGAAGATAAGAAGAAAATTGTCTGGAGAAAAAGTTGAATGGGTGCGTTTGTTTTGAACAACGACAAGTGAAGAGGAAGCGGTGATGGGGTTTCGTACACTTGATGATGTTGATGTTGCGGGAAAACGTGTTCTTGTACGGGTCGACTTTAATGTTCCTATGGCGCAGGGTAAGGTCTGTGATGATACGCGTCTCAAACGACATAAAGAGACACTGATGGAACTGCAAAGGCGGGATGCTAAGCTTATTCTGCTTTCTCATTGTGGGCGCCCTAAGGGAAAGGTGGAACCAGAGTTTTCTCTTCATCCCGTTGTGCCAGTGTTGGAAAAAATAATGAATCAGCCGGTTGCTTTTGCATCAGATTGCATTGGTTCAGAAGCGCAGATCGCGATTGAAGCATTGAAAAATGGTGGTATTTTGCTGCTTGAAAATGTGCGTTTCCATTCAGGGGAGGAAAAAAATGATTGTTCTTTTGCTGGTGCCTTAGCCGATCATGGTGATCTCTATGTGAATGATGCTTTTTCAGTTTCTCATCGTGCCCATGCTTCAGTGGAAGGAATAACCCATTTATTGCCTTCCTACGCAGGCCGTTCTTTGCAATATGAATTGCTAGCATTAGAAAAAGGGCTGGGTTATCCAGCGCGTCCAGTGGTTGCACTTGTTGGAGGGGCAAAGGTTTCTAGTAAGTTGTTTGTGCTTAATCATTTGCTGGAAAAGGTCGATTATTTGGTGATTGGTGGCGGTATGGCCAACAGCTTTCTCGCAGCAAAAGGTGTGCGTGTTGGAAAATCACTGTGTGAATATGCGCTCATAGAAACAGTGAAAAAAATTATTGAAAAAGCACAGCAATGCCAATGTACCATTCTGCTTCCTGTGGATGCAATGGTTGGATTTCGCTTTGAAAAAAATGCGCCACATCGTCTCTATGATATCGGAGATATTCCTGAGGAGGGTATGATTCTGGATATTGGAACACGCTCTATTAAGAATATTAATGCTGTGATTGATAAAGCTGCTACTCTTGTGTGGAATGGACCGCTTGGGGTTTTTGAAATGCCTCCCTTTGATAAAGGAACGATTGCTGTTGCTCGCTATGTGGCAGAACGGAGTTTGGCAGGACAATTGGTTTCTATCGCTGGAGGGGGAGATACGGTTTTTGCGCTAAATCAAGCGGGTGTTGCTGATGATTTTACTTATCTTTCAACAGCTGGAGGTGCTTTCTTAGAGTGGATGGAAGGGAAGGTTCTTCCTGGTATTCTTGCCCTCATGCAGGATTCAAGCGCTTGTTTGAGAAAATATGAAGGAAAATGATAACTTATAAACTCAATGCATTGGTTATGCTGCTCAGTTTTGGAAGTGAAGACAGAATAATGAGGAATGTTTTATGAATGAACGTCTTGAAGAGAGAGCACTTGCTCTGGTGAGTGCTGGTAAGGGTATTTTGGCTGCTGATGAAAGCACTGCGACGATTGGAAAGCGCTTTGCAAGCATTGGTGTTGAATCCAATGAAGAGAATCGCCGCACTTATCGTGAAATGCTTTTTAGCGCAAAAGAAACCATGGAAAGTGCCATCTCTGGTGTTATCTTATTTGATGAAACCATTCGTCAAAAAGCTTCATCTGGGCAAATGTTAACAGATCTTATTCGTGAGGCGGGCGCTTTACCCGGTATTAAAGTTGATAGTGGGGCTAAACCTTTGGCCGCTTTTTCTCAGGAAACGGTAACAGAAGGGTTGGATGGTCTTCGTGAGCGGTTAAAAGACTATTATGCTTTAGGAGCACGTTTTGCTAAATGGCGGGCGGTGATTGCAATTGATGCACAGGCTTTGCCAACAAGAGGAGCAATACGCCAAAATGCACAAGCGCTCGCGCGTTATGCTGCTTTGTGTCAAGAAGTTGGACTTGTGCCGATCGTTGAACCGGAAGTGTTGATGGATGGGGTTTCGCGTCAGCATTCTATTGCGCGCTGCTTTGAGGTGACACATGCTGTCTTACATACGGTATTTAAAGAATTGTTTGAGGCGCGGGTTAGCTTAGAGGGTATGATTTTAAAACCCAATATGGTGATTGATGGAAAAGATGCTCGCAGAGCTTCTGTTGAAGAGGTGGCGGAAAAAACGGTTCAGGTTCTTAAACAAACGGTTCCCGCTGCTGTTCCAGGAATTGCTTTTCTTTCTGGAGGACAATCCGATCAGGAAGCAACGGCGCATTTGTCTGCTATGAATGCTTTGGGCGCATTGCCTTGGAAATTGACCTTTTCTTATGGACGTGCTTTGCAAGCTGCTGCCTTAAAGGCATGGGCTGGAAAAGCTGAAAATATTGCTGTTGCGCAAAAGGCTTTTTGTCATCGTGCTCGAATGAACCATCTGGCTGCTTTGGGACAATGGACAAAAGAACATGAGCAATCTTGTGCTTAGAAAATAAGTTTTATGCTGAAATGCAGAAAAATTTTGCCTGTTTCTGTATGGTTTGTGGTGTCCCCATCATAATAAAAATGGTGGGGAAGGTTTTTGTCTTAAAAGTTTTCTCATAATTTTTTCCCTAGCCATTGTTTATATCTTGAGGGGAATGTCTTTATGGGCACTATCAACATATTGATTGATAACGATCATTTATTTTTTTGCTTATTGAATGAGAGAGATGAATATCGCAAGATACTCTTATCTTAAATCCTCTCATTTCAATCTTTCTTCTATTCAATTCAATAAAATCATTTCTTTGCCCGTCATAAGCGGGGCTGATGTGAGGGGAAAAACATTGAGAAAGGGGTAAAAATGCCTGTTATCAATCGTCTCAATGAACAGGCTGTCGCACATTGAGGGCTAGTAAAGTGTATGATGGTGCTGGTTTGCTTCTTCTGAGGGTAAAGATAGTGGAGCATAATGGCTGTTGAGAAGTATGGCTGGGGGAAGGGAAGATGTTACTTTAAAGTCCATATGGGGTGGCATCATGGCATGGTATCATTTTATGGTGTGGTTTAGAGGTGGATATTGGCTTTTGGGGTGAAATCATAGAGAGGCGGTAAAGCGTATGATGATGTCGGCTTGCTTCTTCATAAGCGTAAAGATGGTGGAGCATAATGGCTGTTGAGAAGTATGGCTGGGGGAAGGGAAGATGTTACTTTAAAGTTCATATGGGGTGGCATCATGGCGTGGTATCATTTTATGGTGTGGTTTAGAGGTGGATATTGGCTTTTGGGGTGAAATCATAACGTGATTGCCGTATTAGAGAGTTTGATATGAAGGTCTTTTTCTTTTTCATGTCACTTATTGCTTGTTTGTAAAAGAAGTCGTTTGCTCTCAGTTATTTTGTCGTTAAAACGAATAAAGTGTTCTTGCCTTTTATGATGCTGTAATTATCCATGACTCATTTTATAGGATCGGAGCTTAAAAATGGGGGCGCTGTGGACAATATATCTGCTGAGAAGACAAGCAGCAAAGAAAAAATCCAGATGCAAAACAGAGTGTTTCTTTAATAATAATGCGAAAAACGCTCAAGATAATGCGTATAATATTAGCGTGGATATTTAAAATAATATGGAGAATATGAACTTGGATATTAAAACAACGGATTTTACTTATTTTTTTATCCTGTTATTCTTTCGTAGACCAATTCATACTGCACTAAATTTCTTTGCGTTTTGGGGTGCTATAGCGTGCTTATTTTTTACTTTTGGATATTTCTTAGAATCCATGACGCAATAGCAGATCATGCCGGGTATATCGCTCGCATTAATAACAGCGATTGGTGAAGGTGTTCTTTCTGTTTCCTGTATGTGGGCTAGTTGGGGGTATGATACTCTCTTATTCCGTTTAGCACCGCCTGAATATGATCTTATACTCTTTCAATAAATTGAGAGAGCGCTTCGTTGATGTCCAAATCAAAATGAGAGGCTTTTTGCTTTTCAAAAGTTTATGAAAGTTTAGCAAAATTTTGATATTAGGTTTCTCTTTAATGACGTGACGAACAGAGAATGAAGGGATTAGTCTTTGGTTAAGGTCAAGAAAACTCCTCCAGTGCACTTGACGCCCTTTTTGTTCTAGCATTGAGATGGCTTGTTTTGTCTTTCTTACGCAGCTCTAAAATTAGGATATAAAGGGAATTTCTCATGGTGTCTCAATGGCACTTGAGCGTGTGTTATAGAGAAAAAACTGGTTTTTCCTATAAGGAATAGATTTTTATTATATCTCGTAACGATCCCTAGCAAACCAGCACCATCATACACTTTGTCAGCCGCCAATGTTGTAACAGCCTTTGCATGAAGACGATTCATTAAGAAGTATTTTTACTCCTTTCTTTAGAGTTTTTTACCCACACGACAGCCCCACTTATGACGTGTAAATAAATGATTTTGATTGATTGTACATAAAGCAGGTTTGAGATGAGAGAATCTTAGGGTATTCGGGGGTCTTATTTAACATGCCAAAAGATAAACTATCATTATAAATCAATATGTTGTTGATTTATAAACCAGTTATGGTTGCGTTGTTTGAAGATAAAGGGCTTAAAGATTTTACAAAATTAAGACAATAAATCAAAAATCCTCTCTATTGAAAAACGAAGGTCACTTCTAGGGGCTTTTAAGAGTGCTCTCTCATCACGTGGTTTTTGTATGATACATCTTATGCGTTAAAAGCAGATCTTGAGATCACTTGGTTCATAACTACCAATGGAAATTGGCACATCATTTTTAATCATTCTTTACGAATGTTTTGATCAGCTGGTGCATTACAAAATGATGCCGTTTGTGAGATTTTATACAAGTCGGCGCCATCATACTCTTTATTGGACTCCAATGTTGCGACAGCTCTTGGTATTGAGACGATTCATTGAGAGGCGTTTTTACACCTTTCTAAAGGTTTTTTTATCCACACGTTAATTCCACTTGTGATGTGCAAGGGGATGATTTTAATTGATTCAACATAAGCAGGTTTGAAATGAGAGAATCTGAGGATATTCGGGACTCTTATTCAACATGAAAAATGATAAATTATCATTATAAATCAGTGTTTTGTGTAAAAGTTATAAGAAGCCAAAAGGCGTTCAAAGAATTTTTGTTATTTCATAATATGGAGGCATGTCACATCTTGCTAAGAAACGTTGGTTGCCATTTTAAAGGGCATGAAAAGCTCCTATATTTATCAAGAAAAAAGTAATTGTTTTTATCATTGGGAAGAGTACATAAAACAGTACTTTTTTTTAAACATTCTTCTTACGACGACAAATGGATTGACCTCTTTTTGTGATTAATTGCTTTCTTTGCATGCTCTTTGAGTGATTTCACAATGACAAAGAAATATTTATATGGCCAAAGAAGTGTTTGCATGGCTAATCCACACCAAGAAATTTAAAAAATTTCTTAAATGGATATCTACCCCCATCGGTAATCTCTCAGCGTTTGAGATCTCGCTATGGGTGCGTTTTTTTCTCATGTTTCGAGGGTGGTTTTTCTTTCTATATCATTGCTGCTTATACAACTATAATCAGCTTTTATTTATCTCTAATATGCAAAAAACCCACTTTAAAGTGGGTTTTTGGTACTGATGAGAAAGGTTTAAAAAAATCTTCATTGTAAAAATTCTAAAAACACATTCTCCTCGAGGTTTATAACAGGCGCTTCCTTTGAATAACCATGCGTCTCAAGAAAATTGTTGAGTCTTTTACAATCAAAAGGAGGCTTTTATAAGCCGAGGTTTCCAAAACGATTTTTGAATTTAGAGACGCGTCCACCACGGTCTACAAGGGTTTGAGACCCACCCGTCCAAGCGGGATGGGTTGTTGGATCAATATCGAGATTAAGGACAGCACCTTCTTTCCCCCAAGTGGAGCGTGTTGTATATTGAGTGCCATCCGTCATGACAACGGTAATTTTGTGATAGTCTGGATGAATATTCGCTTTCATGTGGCAAACCTTTTGCGTTTATAAAATGAAATGGCACTTTTTCACTTTTTAAGTGCGTTTCTCTTATCTTTTTGATAAATTGATTAAAGTACCATTCCTATAACTGAGCACGCATCAAAAAACAAGTGTTCAAGATACATCATTGCATCAAGTGTTATAGATAACCTCATAAAGTGAGTGAAAGCCTATGAATTTTTTCAATCATTCAGAAAAATCGATAAAATCTTCCACGACGAAACCTTCATTGTCTTCGCTTGCGACTTTTCGTCCTTATTTTTTACGCTATCGTTGGTTGTTTATCTTTGCCTTTCTGGCTTTGACTGTTGCTGCCCTTGTCACATTAGCGTTGCCCGTTGCTATTGGTAAAATGTTTGATCATGGTTTTTCCACTTCAAGTCACGGCCATATCAATTTTTATTTTTTTATTTTATTTGTCTTAGCTTTGCTTCTCGCACTTGCTTCGGCTTGCCGTTATTATTGCGTCATCACCTTGGGAGAACGCATTGTTGCTGATTTACGGCGTGATGTTTTTGTCCATATTATGAAGCTCTCATCAGCTTTTTTTGATAAATCTCATTCTGGTGAACTTGTTTCAAGGCTGCTTACTGATACAACGCAAATAAAGTTAGCCGTTGGCTCCACTGCTTCTACCGCTTTACGCCATCTGATTGTGGTGATTGGGGCAATCGTGATGATGGTTATTACCAATGCTAAATTATCTGCGCTGGTGCTGCTTGCTATTCCCTTTGTTGCTATTCCATTGGTTGTCTTTGGGCGCAGGGTTCGTACACGCACACGCGCAGCACAAGATCGTGTTGCAGATGCCAATGCGTTGGCAACCGAACAGGTAAGCGCTATTCGTACTGTGCAAGCTTTTACCGCTGAAAGGCGCGTTGCGACACATTTTTCACAGTTGATTGAACGTGCCTTTCAGACCGCACGTGCTTCTGTAATTTTGCGTTCCTTTTTTACCGGTTTTGCGATTTTTCTGGTTTTTAGCAGTGTGGTTGCTGTTTTATGGATTGGTTCACGAGATGTCTTGAATGGGACTATGACAGCAGGAGCTTTAGGTCAATTTGTTCTCTATGCCGTTTTTGGAGCGACAACCTTTGCACAATTATCGGAACTTGGTGCCGAACTTATCCAAGCGGCAGGCGCTGCTGAACGGCTTGCTGAATTGTTGCAAGAACAACCGACCATTTCAACACCAACAGTTCCCGTGCCATTGGCTCAACCTGTCCAAGGCGCAATTGTTTTTGATCAGGTTGATTTTAGTTATCCTTCCAGACCAAAAGAGAAGGTTTTGCGTTCTCTTTCTTTTTCTATCAAAGCGGGAGAAACGGTGGCTTTTGTTGGTGCTTCTGGTGCTGGAAAAAGCACGCTTTTTTCTTTAATCCTTCGTTTTTATGATCCAATCAGCGGGAAAATTCGCTTTGATGGTGTGGAGACAAATCGTCTTTCTTTGCAAGATTTACGCGGTGCCATTTCTTATGTTCCCCAAGAGGTTGCTATTTTTGATGGCACATTGCGTGATAATATTGCTTTTGGTACTGAAAACGTCCATGAAGAGCAGATTATTGCTGCGGCGAAAACAGCCAATGCACTTGAGTTTATTGAAGCGTTACCCAATGCTTTTGATACCCAAGTCGGAGAGCGCGGGACAATGCTTTCTGGTGGGCAAAAACAACGTGTTGGTATTGCTCGGGCGATTTTACGAAATGCGCCCCTGTTGCTGCTTGATGAAGCAACTTCAGCCTTAGATGCAAACAGTGAGAAATTGGTACAAGAAGCCTTAGAAGGATTGATGCAAAATCGCACAACCCTAGTCATCGCTCATCGTTTGGCAACAATTTTGAAAGCAGATCGTATCTTGGTGATGGATAAGGGGATGATCGTTGAAGAAGGGACGCATACGCAACTTGTTGCAAAAAACGGTGTCTATGCCTACCTCGCTAAATTACAATTTGCACACGAATAAGTTCTCTCATAAAGGTCCGTCTTTTTCAGAGTGTTATTGACAATTGCACGTCCTTTTTCAGCTTTTTCTGGGGGGCTGTTGTTGGTAAGGAACACATCTCTCAATGATAAAAACGCGCGCGTTTTGCGGATTTTAAGGGTGCACCCACCCTATGAGAGATCATATGACAAAAGAGGACGGCATTGTTAAATACAATTTGTTTTATATTGATTCTTATACAAATCTATAATTTGTATTATTTTTTTATAGATTGTATATCTAGTATTTTAAAATCACAAATAATACATAATGATATTAAGAGGCTGAATTATTTAGAGAATCGTACAATTGTTGTTATGTACAAATATTTTTAAAAGAAGAGAGCATATAATATAATGCGTGGAATTGAACTAGAACGAGTAATAGCCTCAATAACCCCTATAATAATACGCTTAATACCACCTATAGTTGTATCTCTTTTGAAGAAAAGAAAGGGATGTTGGGAGGCAATTACAAGTATCATTTTATTCATTATATTGATGGGAGTGCTTTGGTATTTGGAAGCTTCAAAAAACGTTTTGTTAGGTACGGCAATTCTAGCGTATTTTGTTGTAACTTTAATGTTTATATTAGCAAATTATCAGAAAAAACAATTTAAGCAACGACACGATCGAGAGGTAGCGATATACTGAGAAATCATTGAAAAAAGGAACGAAAAGCTTTTTCAAGAAACGCAAAAAATATTGCAAGAATGGATTAGAAAATGGAATGAGGGAGTAAAACAGTGGGAAAGGAGTATATTCGAGATAAAAAAACTAGGAAAAATATGCAAGTCAGTGGAGATTGTCCTCCATTGGTATGAGATATTTGTGTTCAGGGAAAAAAAGAAGCGTGTTCATTGTACGATACATTTGAAAAAGAACTTACTGATGAGCATTGTAAAAAAGTATGGGACCTTTTAGAGAATTTTTCTTATCATAAGGAATATTATGTAAAAACAGTGCGTTTAATGGAAAATAATGAAATAATTCTGGAAAAGTTTATAGATTCTCGTATTAACAAAGAACGGATTGCACCTACGGTGTTATTACTTCATTGGTGGTTGTATGTGGTTGATGATACGATCATAGATTTGACAAGACAATAAGAAAAAACAAAATCTAAGAGCGTGAATGGAAAGCAGGTAGCTACCGGGAGTTGTCAGAACAACATATTTACAAATAGACAACATGAAGAGATGGAGAAAATATTAAATAACTTAGATTCTCTGTCTTGGGAACATAAAGTGCCATTATATAACAAAAAGGATATCTTGTCATTATTATATGATATTTCCGATACTTATGAGGCGGCAAGAGAAGCTTTCATTCACTATAAGATGCTGATTGATACGGTAAAAGAGGGCTATATTGCTTTTAGCAAAGATTGTTGTCCCTCGATGGTTAAACATAAATTCGATGAGTATAAAAAGTTAGACAAAAACAGGAAAAAAGATTCTCCTGTTTTTATAGGGACTTCAACATTTGAGAAAACTTATAAATTGGGAGTCATAGAGTGGATGAATGTAGCAAATGAGAAATTTGATAATCAGTTGGCTTTTTGGAATAGGCTTATAAAAATAGAAAACGCGAAAAAAAGTTACAAATCATTTGGGGTGAGAAGAAAGTGGAAGCACTGGAAGAGTTTATCGAAAAAGGACAAGAACAGGTTACAAGAGAATTTCAGGAAGCAATTGCTGAAAAAAAGATTTTCGTTACGATCTATCCTGCTTGCATTTCATAAGCTATCTCGAAAACGAAAAATAAAGGTAGGTATGTGACAACCATATGAATGGGTAAATTGATGGAAATTGCCCTTACTCGCGTGTTTTGGTGAAAAATGTTGAGAGTAAAACGTAAGGGGGTAAGATGTGCGTGGGATGGTTTTTTTGATGGTGTTGCAGAAAGATGAGAGAAAGGCAGCGAGCTTGGTAGCTTCAATCATAGCTTTAGCAAAATTGAGGGCTTTTAAATCTGGTGTATTAAACTGTTTGGATTGAAATGGGGGAAATATTACTGTTATGGAAAGTATAGGATAGAGGGCTCGAATAGTTGAAAGATCAATGTTTTTTGTGAGGTGTTTTTTCCTGCTTTATAGGAATGCGTTCATTGCCGGCGATGATATTTTTTTGCGAAATATCGCGTTTCCGCCTGCTTTATTGGTGATAAAATTATCAGTTTTGCGAACCAACAACATTCTTGTTTAGAAAGTGGAGAGTGATGCTCTCAAATCTTGCCTTTAGGGAGACGCTTCTTTTGAGGTTTAAAGACCTTTTTTGAGTGTTTCTTCTAATTTGCTGCGGATGCGTTCATTGCCGGCGATGATATTTTTTTTGCGAAATAGAGTGTTTCCGCCTGCTTTATTGGTGATAAAATTATCAGTTTTGCGAACCAACAACATTCTTGTTTAGAAAGTGGAGAGTGATGCTCTCAAATCTTGCCTTTAGAGAGACGCTTCTTTTGAGGTTTAAAGACCTTTTTTGAGTGTTTCTTCTAATTTGCTGCGGATGCGTTCATTGCCGGCGATGATATTTTTTTTGCGAAATAGAGTGTTTCCGCCTGCTTTATTGGTGATAAAATTATCAGTTTTGCGAACCAACAACATTCTTGTTTAGAAAGTGGAGAGTGATGCTCTCAAATCTTGCCTTTAGAGAGACGCTTCTTTTGAGGTTTAAAGACCTTTTTTGAGTGTTTCTTCTAATTTGCTGCGGATGCGTTCATTGCCGGCGATGATATTTTTTTGCGAAATATCGCGTTTCCGCCTGCTTTATTGGTGATAAAATTATCAGTTTTGCGAACCAACAACATTCTTGTTTAGAAAGTGGAGAGTGATGCTCTCAAATCTTGCCTTTAGGGAGACGCTTCTTTTGAGGTTTAAAGACCTTTTTTGAGTATTTCTTCTAATTTGCTGCGGATGCGTTTATTGCCGGCGATGATATTCTTTTTGCGAAATATCGCGTTTCCGCCTGCTTTATTGGTGATAAAATTATCAGTTTTGCGAACCAACAACATTCTTGTTTAGAAAGTGGAGAGTGATGCTCTCAAATCTTGCCTTT
The DNA here is from genome assembly GCF_024297065.1 of Bartonella harrusi. NCBI lineage: Bacteria > Pseudomonadati > Pseudomonadota > Alphaproteobacteria > Hyphomicrobiales > Bartonellaceae > Bartonella > Bartonella harrusi. The sequence continues at coordinate 1,877,050 of NZ_CP101114.1, read as the reverse complement.
AGGGAAACGCTTCTTTTGAGGTTTAAAGACCTTTTTTGAGTGTTTCTTCTAATTTGCTGCGGATGCGTTCATTGCCGGCGATGATATTCTTTTTGCGAAATATCGCGTCGCCTCCTTCTTTATCGGTGACAAAACCACCAGCTTCGCGTACCATCAGTATTCCAGCGGCCATATCCCAAATTTGTAGATTATCTTCCCAAAATCCATCGGTTCTTCCAGCAGCAACATAAGCCAAATCAAGAGCCGCTGCTCCAAAACGACGAAGGCCCGCAACTTCTGCCATTACATTGCGCAATTCAATAAGATAGGCACCATGATCTGAACGGCCCAAATGAGGCATACCTGTGGCAATAACGCAATCTTCTAATTTTCTACGTGCTGAAACCCGACAGCGCCGGTCATTAAAAAAAGCACCACCACCGCGTTCAGCGGAGAAAAGTTCATCACTCACAGGATTATAAATAACACCAGCAACGATTCTTCCTTGACTTTCTAAAGCAATGGAAACAGCAAAAAAAGGAATGCCATGAAGAAAATTTGTCGTGCCGTCCAAGGGGTCAACAATGAAACGGTGCTGTGAATCTTCACCAATGATTTCTTCAGATTCTTCCATCAGAAACCCAAATGTTGGCCGTGCTTTGCTCAATTCATTAAAAATAATTTTTTCAGCTTTACGATCGGCTTGGCTTACATAATCTGCTGGTCCTTTCAAAGAGACTTGCAAATTTTGTACTTCACCATAATCACGCACCAATGAGCGTCCAGCTTTCATCGCGGCTTGCACCATGACATTCATGATTGCAGAATGGGCCATCTTTTCTTCCTTTATTTATCCTTTTTCATTTGCACGACGCAAATAAATCAGCTCATTGGTATCGACAATGACACGTTCGCCAGCATTAATAAAAGGTGGCACAAGAATACGCATACCATTTTCAAGAACAGCAGGCTTATAAGAGGAGGTGACCGTTTGTCCTTTAATGGCAGGATCAGCCTCTGCAATCGTCACTGTGACTTGATCAGGAAGTGATATGCCGATAGGCTTTTCTTGATAAAGTTCAACAGTGACAGTCATGCCATCTTGTAGAAAAGCGGCACGCTCGCCAACAAAATCTTTTTGTAATTCAAGTTGTTCATAGGATTGGGAATCCATAAAAACCAGAGCCTCACCTTGTTCATAAAGGAAAGTAAAATCCTTTTGTTCCAGTCGCACGCGTTCAACTGTTTCAGCGGCACGAAATCGTTCATTGAGTTTTGTACCATCGATTAAATTTTTCATTTCAACTTGATTAAATGCACCACCTTTTCCTGGTTTTACAGCATTGCATTTAACAGCGACCCATAAGCTGCCTTGATGTTCAATGACATTGCCAGGGCGAATTTCGTTGCCATTAATTTTCATCGTCTCTATCCAATCCTCTTTCTTAGCGCTCTCTATTTTGTTTTTAAAGAAATTCCCCTTGTTGTTTTGACAGTGCGCTCTTTTGTCGTTTTGTAATAAGAGCCCTTTTTGTTCTTGCGATGGGCTCTTTTATGGTCTTTGTTGTGTGCTCTTTCATCCCCCTTGAGGTGAGATTTTCCACGATTTTTCTTCAGAGAAAAGCCTAGATCAGTACCCAAAAGACCTCTTTGTATTCTTACTTTCCAGCTCTTTGCAAGACCATAAAAAGTGCTCAGACGCAAGCCCTTTAAAAATTTGCACAAAGTTTTTTTTGAATTTTGCTCCAAATTTTTAGAGATTTGAGAGAGTTTGCTGATGCTCTTTCATCCCCCTTGAGGTGAGATTTTCCACGATTTTTCTTCAGAGAAAAGCCTAGATCAGTACCCAAAAGACCTCTTTGTATTCTTACTTTCCAGCTCTTTGCAAGATCATAAAAAGTGCTCAGACGCAAGCCCTTTAAAAATTTGCACAAAGTTTTTTTTGAATTTTTGGGGGAATTTATCCCATTGTGTCGTAAAATATCATCATTGGTAGAATGATATAGGTTCTGTGAAATTATGAGGTGTTTTTATGAAAATATGTAATGAATATTTAGGACAGAGTTTGTTATAGTGTCTCATGTGAGAGAGCTTGGTATGTGCTATCGTGTGATGTTAGCTTGCATTTTAATCAGAGATTAACTGTAAAATGGCTCTTTGTTTCAGTGAGGTTAGAAATCTAAATTTTTTAAGCAGCAGGTATTTCTTTGTGCTTGACGCGATTTTATCATGGTGGTGTGGAAGGCTGCTGTTTTGTTAAGGTAGCAGCATAAAAAAGACAAGTGGAATATCTCTAAGATATCGGTCATTTTTTTAACTGTTCTGTGCTCATGAAATTTGAGCCTTTTTCATATTTCTGGATTTGTTGGAAGGTTACACTTAGAATGCTGGCTTCATGTTTTTTTGAGACATTTTTAGCATTTTCATCTAAAACGAATTTTTTTACTTACAAAAAGATCAATATGAAAATTTTTACTTTGCATTTTCTCCCCCACCGGTTGTGGGCGTCCTCTTATGCGTATTCCATGCGCTTGAAAATACTGAAACGTCATTAGCTTTTTTGCTTTTAGTGCTTAAAGCACTTAGACATAGCAAAAACTCTTGGAATTTCTATCAACTTGCTCTCTTTGAAGCAGAGAAGCGTGTTTTAAAAAACAGGAAGAAGCGACAAAGCTTCTTTCTGTGCTTTTTCTAATTGTGCCTTGTCCATTCCTTCAAGCATTATGTCAAGATCAGGTGCTTGCATTTTCGCTTGTTGTGCAAGCATATACCACGCTGCTGCCATTACTATATCGCCTTTCGTGCCTATCCCATCTCGATAAAGCCTAGCAAGGGAGATTTGTGCCGGTGCGACCATATTGTTGGCATTGCTGAGAAGCAATTGAAAAGCGCGTTGAAAATCCGTTTCACCACCACGTCCTTCTATAAGCCATTTGGCTAAAAGAAGTTGCGCTGCGGTATGTTTGTTTTGAGCTGCGGTTTCTATGAGTTTGCGTGCATTACGGTCATCCTTTGGGCGTGTTAAAGTGCCTGAGGAAAGAATTTTTGCCGCAGCAAAAGCAGCCTCAGCATCACCAAGAGCGGCACCTTTTAAAAACCATTTTAGTGCTTGCTCATTTGCTTCATCTTCGCTGCTTTGTGAAGAGACACCAGCGAGAACCTGCTTTTCACGCGAAGCCTTATAAAGGAGCATTTGTCCATAATAATAATAGGATTCCTTTACACCAGCCTCGAGAGATTTTCGAATAAATTGTTCACCAAGCTCTTGATTTTGTGTAATAAAATTACCATCAAATAACATGAGGCCATAGCGCAATTGTGCTTGTGGTTCACCTTGTTTTGCTGCGCGTCCAAACCATAAGGCAGCACGCGCTCCATCAACAGGAATGGCACATCCTTCCATATAAATTCGTGCAAGAAGGGTTTGGGCAAAAGGATCATTTTGTTCCGCACGTCTTAGCGCTTCACGAAAAGCTTTCAAATAATAGCCTTGGATGTAATAGTCATAGGCTTGATCATATTGCCCTGCCTGTAAGGGCTGGAAAGATTGGTCTTTTTTTGAAGGTTCTTGAATGGTATTAAAAGAATGTTCAGGATCTGAGGATTCTCCAGAAATGACAGCAAAGCTTTTCGCAGTGGTTGCAAACCACATCATACTCAAAATGAACAGCGTTGTGCTTTTTTTTATCATGCTTTGCTTTATCATTGGCGTTCTCTCTCCAGCAATGGAAGAAATTTTACATTTTTTTCTTATCATTTCAAGTGTTGGCAAGTGTTGGTAAGGGATTGTTGGGGGTAAAGAGGATATCAGTAATGGCAGTAAATTCATAGGTCGTTTTAATTGTTTCTCAAGAGTTGCAACGCATTTTTGGCTATTTTTATCTTCTTTTGTCTTTGATTGTTGTATAGAAATTTCTAAAGCTTTTCTTCTTTAAGAGGGTTACGACCCTCATGTAAAACAGAACGCTATTGGGTTGCGCATTTACGGGCTTTTTTTTCTTATTATTTTAAGTCTCGTCAAGGGATTGTTGGGGGTAAAGAGGATATCAGCAATGGCAGTAAATTCATAGGTCGTTTTAATCGTTTCTCAAGAGTTGCAACGCATTTTTGGCTATTTTTATCTTCTTTTGTCTTTGATTGTTGTATAGAAATTTCTAAAGCTTTTCTTCTTTAAGAGGGTTACGACCCTCATGTAAAACAGAACGCTATTGGGTTGCGCATTTACGGGCTTTTTTTTCTTATTATTTTAAGTCTCGTCAAGGGATTGTTGTGGGTAAAGAGAATATCAGTAATGGCAGTAAATTCATAGGTCGTTTTAATCGTTTCTCAAGAGTTGCAACGCATTTTTGGCTATTTTTATCTTCTTTTGTCTTTGATTGTTGTATAGAAATTTCTAAAGCTTTTCTTCTTTAAGAGGGTTACGACCCTCATGTAAAACAGAACGCTATTGGGTTGCACATTTACGGGCTTTTTTCTTATTATTTTAAGTCTCGTAAAGGGATTATTGTGGGTAAAAAGGGTATCAGTAATGGCAGTAAATTCATATTAAAGAGACATTTCTTAAAGCCCCAAAGCCCATTAACTCTCTTTTTAGAGTATCGTATGATAAATTATTCCTTTCATGACGGCGCCTGTGAATGGTATAGCGTAAAGGTCATTGAGCACCACCATCTTTACGCTTATGAAGGTACAAGCCAGCACCATCATACACTTTGCTAGCCCCCAATGTTGCGATAGCCCTTGGTATTTAGACGATTCATAACAGGCATTTTTGTTCCTTTCTAAACGTTTTCTATCCACACGTTAATCCCACTTGTGATGTACAGAAACATCGTTTCACTTGATTCAAGATAAGAGGATTTGAGATGAGAGAATCTTACAATATTCGGGGGTCTTCATTCAATAGGCAAAACGATGAATTATCATTATAAAACAATGTATTGTATTTATAGGCACCAGCAAAAAATCAGTTGAGTTGTAAGATTGTTTCCTGCTTGGAAAAATGCTGGGCTTTTCATCTTTTCTGCACATCATTGTCTTCACTAAAGATTGCGTGATTGTGATCATGGAACATTGTGCGGGTGTGGAGGTGGTTTTTTCATGGATATTTTGCTATGGATTTAAAATCTCCTGAAAAGGAGGAAGGGGTGTTGAAAAGGACGGATAGCCGTCGCCACTGAAATGAGATGGATGGCCTTTTATCATTTTTTTAAAGAAGCTTTGTTTAGTTACCAAACTCTTATTTGGGAGTGTTTGGCTGTCCCATTTAGTGTGGTCATTTTTTCTATTGAATGCTTATGGACAGAGAAGGGGGGCTACTATGATTTTAAAAGTAAAAATGCCTGTTATGAATTGCCTTAAGGCAAGAGCTGTTGCAACATTGGGAATTGGTAAATAAAATAATGATGTTGGCTTGTTCTTTTATAAGGATAAAGACGGTGGTGCTTAGTGGATTTACTGTTAAATAATGCGATTTACCGCTAGATAATGTATTCGATGCTACTTAAGTATTTTTCCAATTTTTCATGTATATCCTTTATGAATATTAATTTATAAGAATTTTAAAATATTTAAAATCAATTAATAATGAAATTCACACTCATATAAAAGATTTTAAAATAGATGATATTATTAATAAGGAGTTAAAAAATGACAAATGAAATTGTTCCATTTGATCATGATATCCATACTATAGAACCTGAGACAGAAACTGTATATAATTTAATATATGATAAAGAATTTAATACACTCCCTATTGAAGATATTTCATATGTAAATATGAATAAATATGATGCTTATAATAATAAAGATGAAAGTGCTATTGTCCTTAAAAAATGAGTAGATAATTTTGGAGATAGAGATAATAACAATCAAGTTATATGTAAAATAATGGGTTACGCTGTCTCTAGAATTGAGATACCAAAAGAAACAAATAATAAATCTTATGTAAGTGTTCAAACTGCTTTATACCTTTATTTACACGATAACACACTCGTATTCGTACCAGCATCTACAGCTCTTAAAAAACTATTCGATATCTTTAAAAGATTTGGAACACCTAGTAAAAATAATGGTCTTGTTATTTCCATAATACTAACAAATGAAGGTAATAAATCATATTATCTTTTTGATATATTAGGTAGAGGTAAAACTTACGAAGGTCCACTAACTGAAATCAATAAAGAAAGATTACAAAAATTTTTAGAAAGCTAAAATAAAAGACCCTTATAAGATTAGTACTCACATAAGGGTTTTTTTAAAGAATTGTAATGAAAAATTTTTTCAAAAAAGCGGGACGCTATGAAAAAAAATCTCAAGAAAAATTTATTAGCAAGAATCAATTATGCTAATAAACATCTTAATACTACATTGGGTACTGAATTTATGGAAAAATTCGAGCCTAGTGAACCTGTTACTGTTAAGAATGTTAGAAATATTAGCATAAAATTAAAAAAATGGTAAGCGAAAAAAAGAAAATTTTACAGTAAAATTAGTTAAATTTAATCAATCTGTCCCTAGGCAAGCACATCATTTTAATGCAATTCCTCAAAACGAAAAACAATGAGAAAACTTTAATAAATATTATAAAAAATTAAAAAGATCTCTCGTTTTCAAAAATGATAACATCTTCCCAATTATTACTGAAAAATTTGATAAAGTACAAAATGAAATTGTAAAAGATATGCTAAAAAGGCATTACATAAAAAAGCAGATCTCTCTATAATAAAGAGAAGATGGTGAGATATGACACAATAAAAATAAGCCTGTTAAGAAAAATTTTAGTGGAATAACGCTTTCTTTTAAAAAATTTCTCAAAAAGAAAAAACCACAACATGGGAACAGGTTAATAGGCAAAATGTTAGAAAAAAATATCACATCAATTTTTTAGAGGCTACAAAACGCCTTGCTTTCAATAGCTTTAGAAATTGGTTAATAGAACAGGGGGTTGTTATGGCATATTGTTTATATGTTCATAACTTTGAAATCGGAGATCATGATGCATACGCAACTCCTTATGCACTCGAAGACCCTTCTATAGAATGTCTGGTTATTCTATCATAAAAAGAGCTTCTTTCATGTATTGCAAGCGAATTATACGTTATTGTAAACACAACAAATAGAAAAAATTACGTACCCGAATATAATGAGAAAATAAAACACTTATTAAAGTTTTACGAGAAGAAATGAACGATGCTCCTGAGTATTGTGATTTCTCATAAGATAATCAAAAATAATGATATTAATTTTGAAAATTATTTTCCTTTTGATCAGAGATGAGCTGTAAAATGGCTTTTTGTTTTACAGAATTTAGCACTCTAAAGCTTTTTAAAAGCAGATATTCCTCTTTGCTCGAGATGATCTCATCATGATGGTATGGGGGCTGTTGCTTTGTTAAGAGATCCGCATAAAAAAAGGACAGGGGCACATCGAGCTTCTCAGCAATTTTCTGCAAACGCCCAGCACTTACACGATTGAGACCCGTTTCATATTTTTGAATTTGTTGTGCGCTTAGATTTAAAGATTGCCCCAATTCTTTCTGAGACATTTTCAACATTTTTCTTCTGAAGCGGATTTTTTTACCGATAAAAATGTCGCGAAAAAGGTTCTTGCCTTGCATTTTATTCCCCCACCGGGTGCGAGCGCCCTCGCGTTGGTATTCCGGGAGCTTGAAAACACTGAACTCAAATCAGCATTTTGCTTTTAGTGCTTGATAAGCACCTGGACATAGCAAAATCTCCCGGAATTCCGGGATACCCACAAAGTGGGTTCATCTTTATGTTTGAGTTTCGGGTTTTCAAGTCCCTATTGATCGTTGCGTAGGCGACCAAAATCATATGGTTAAATCATAAAGGAATTTTAGGGGATTTACAATAAAAATGAAAAAGTTTCTGTACTGTAGAATTTTGTCATGAGAGCGGCTTCTTACATGAGAGGCACTGCGCTGCTTCTCAAAGAGAAGATGGTGAGAAAAGCAGTGGCATTTTTGCGTGTTGATCTTGTTTGTTTAATATTTTCTTCTGAAGCGGATTTTTTTGCCAATAAAAATGCTTTTAAGAAGGTTTTTTTGGTTTGTATTTCACTCCCTCCCACCGAGTGCGAGCGCCCTCGCGTTGGTATTCCGGGAGCTTGAAAATACTGAGCTTAATCAGCCTTTTTGCTTTTAGTGCTTGACAGCACCTGGACAGAGCAAAATCTCCCGGAATTCTAAAATACCTATAAAGCAGGGTAAATTTATCCTATCGGGGCTTTAAGGGCTATATTAGTCGTTACGTAAGCGACCAAAACGCTTTTTAAGTAATAAAGCTCTTTAAAGAAATGAGCAATTTGAAACTGCACCAACATGCCTCATGTTTTCCGTTAACAACATTGTTTTTGATACTCTTTTAGAGAATAGAGCAATGTCTTCAATGTTATGGATTGTAACGTTATAACGTTAAAAACTTTATTTTTGATCAGAGAGGAGCTGTAAAATTGCTTTCTGTTTTACAGAGTTCAGCACTCGAAAGCTTTTTAAAAGCAGATATTCCTCTTTGCTCGAGATGATCTCATCATGATGGTATGGGGGCTCTTGCTTTGTTAAGAGATCCGCATAAAAAAAGGACAGGGGCACATTGAGTTTCTCAGCAATTTCCTGCAAACGCCCAGCGCTTACACGATTGAGACCCGTTTCATATTTTTGAATTTGTTGTGCGCTTAGATTTAAAGATTGTCCCAATTCTTTTTGAGACATTTTCAACATTTTTCTTCTGAAGCGGATTTTTTTGCCGATAAAAATGTCGTTGAGAAGGTCTTTGCCTTGCATTTCATTCCCCCACCGGGTGCGAGCGCCCTCGCGTTGGTATTCCGGGAGCTTGAAAACACTGAATCCGAGTCAGCCTTTTTGCTTTTAGTGCTTGACAGCACCTGGACATAGCAAAAACTCCCGGAATCCCGGGATTACCCATGGTAATGGGTTTATTTTTGTGCTCGGATTTTAGGGTTTTCAAGGCCCTATTGATCGTTGCGTATTCGATCAAAACTACCTTTTTAGTCATAAAGGAATTTTAGGGGATTTACAATAAAAATGAAAAAGTTTCTGTAATGTAGAATTTTGTCATGAGAGCGGCTTCTTACATGAGAGGCACTGCGCTGTTTATCCAATCGAAGATGGTGAGAAAAGCAGTGGTCCTTTTGCGTGTTGATCTTGTTTGTTTAATATTTTTCTCTGAAGCAATTTTTTGCCGATAAAAATGTCGTTAAGAAGGTCTTTGCCTTGCATTTCATTTCTCAAACCATGGTGCGAGCGCCCTCGCATTGGTATTCCGGGAGTACAAAAGACTGAATTCTAGTCAGCATTTTTGCTTTTAGTGCTAAAAGCACCTGGACAGAACAAAATCTCCCGGAATTTTGAGATAGCTGCAAAGCAGGGCAAATTTATTTATCGAGGTTTTGGGGGCTTTACGAGCCCCATTGGTTGTTGTGTAGGTGTCCAAAACACCCTTTTTATCATAAAGCCATTTTAAGGAATAAAGTCATTTGAGCCGTGACCAATAAAACGCAAACAGCTTGGCTCAAAAAGAAGAGCTTTTTGAGGTGCAAATCTCTCTTTTTGAGAGACAGTTTTTAAGTTTTGCCGTCTCAAATAAATAAAACTTGCACCTCGAAGAGCGGATTTATTTATTATCATACATACGGATATGATCACAGAGCTCTCCATTCCACACATACTGAAAAATAGAAACTATACGTCCATTCTCTTTTGGTGTTAGCATGTAAGTTAAAGTTACACCCATGTTTTGCTGTTGTTTGGGTTGATCTGTAGAGATCACATGATATCCCTTTCGCCGTAATAGATCGACAAATACGGGGGTAAAGTTATCTGCTGGATTGTTTTTCTTTATAATAAGCGTTGTTGTTGCTGCTGGTAAACGATTTTTGATCTCTTGATAAAAATCGTTAGCGATAAATTTCACAGCACTCGGCTTAATACCTTGACCAACATAACTGGATGAAATTCCGTTAACAGACGCACAACCCGCTGCCAACACAAGCGGTGGCAACACTAAATATTTGAACATTTTGATTTCCCCTTATTATTACTTCCTCTTCAGAAGTCTTCTAAATTGGGAAGCTTCTATAAATTAAGAACATTTTACTATTTACCACGCTGTAACAAAATATCAATTTCTAATCAAGCGGGAATAAATCAATCTTTCATGCGTTTTTTTAACAATCATCTTCAAGAGCAATGAAAGCTTATGTTTAATAGACAAATTCTTTCAAACGTCCCGCATTTAGATGATTTAATCCTGTTGCATATTCTTGAATTTGTTGCGTGCTTACATTTGAGTAGCACTCTCATTTTTGCGGTTTACTTCAAAGTGAAAATGATGAGAAAATGATTGTCATTTTGCGTATTGATCTTGTTTGTTTAATATTTTCTCCTGAAGTGATTTTTTTGCCGATAAAAATGTCGTTGAGAAGGTCTTTGCCTTGCATTTCATTCCCCCACCGGGTGCGAGCGCCCTCGCATTAGTATTCCGGGAGTTGAAAGAACTGACCTCGATCAGCATTTTGCTTTTAGTGCTAAAAGCACTTGGACAGAGCAAAATCTCCCGGAATTCTAAAATACCTATAAAGCAGGGTAAATTTATCCTATCGGGGCTTTAAGGGCTATATTAGTCGTTACGTAAGCGACCAAAACGCTTTTTAAGTAATAAAGCTCTTTAAAGAAATGAGCAATTTGAAACTGCACCAACATGCCTCATGTTTTCCGTTAACAACATTGTTTTTGATACTCTTTTAGAGAATAGAGCAATGTCTTCAATGTTATGGATTGTAACGTTATAACGTTAAAAACTTTATTTTTGATCAGAGAGGAGCTGTAAAATTGCTTTCTGTTTTACAGAGTTCAGCACTCGAAAGCTTTTTAAAAGCAGATATTCCTCTTTGCTCGAGATGATCTCATCATGATGGTATGGGGGCTCTTGCTTTGTTAAGAGATCCGCATAAAAAAAGGACAGGGGCACATCGCGTTTTTCAGCAATTTCCTGCAAACGCCCAGCGCTTACACGATTGAGACCCGTTTCATATTTTTGAATTTGTTGTGCGCTTAACCTCAAAGATTGCCCCAATTCTTTTTGAGACATTTTTAACATTTTTCTTCTGAAGCGGATTTTTTTGCCGATAAACATGTCGCGAAAAAGGTCTTTGCCTTGCATTTCATTCCCCCACCGGGTGCGAGCGCCCTCGCATTGGTATTCCGGGAGCTTGAAAACACTGAATCCGAGTCAGCCTTTTTGCTTTTAGTGCTTGACAGCACCTGGACATAGCAAAAACTCCCGGAATCCCGGGATTACCCATGGTAATGGGTTTATTTTTGTGCTCGGATTTTAGGGTTTTCAAGGCCCTATTGATCGTTGCGTAGACGACCAAAACTACCTTTTTAGTCATAAAGGAATTTTAGGGGATTTACAATAAAAATGAAAAAGTTTCTGTACTGTAGAGTTTTATAATGAGAGCGGCTTCTTACATGAGAGGCACTGCGCTGTTTATCCAATCGAAAATGGTGAGAAAAGCAGTGGAACTCTGGCGTATTGGATATTTTCTTTTGAAGTCTATTATAGGCGCGCAGAATGTATTGCAAAATCAATATGAGGCCGTTGTTAAAATTTAATTGGATGCTTTAGCCATTTTCTTTGGATCTAAATCAAATCCAGAGTCTAGTAATCGATCGATAAGTTTTGGTACTGTTTCTTTTACATGGTTCTTGAAAGGAATATACCTAATCCCTTTGATATCTGAAAGAAGATCAACATCTTCTTTCATGAGAATGGCAACATTTTTGCGAGAAAGCGCGGATATTAACATGCCCATTTCAAAAATAACATTTTCGCGTGCACGAGGTCGTGCTTTTTGTGGACCATCAGTTTTAGCATAGCCCATGTCATCGGGAGTAAGCAATACAATACCAAATTTTATAGAACGGTTTTGCGCACAGATTTCTTGTTCCAAAGCTTCAATGATTGTTAAACCATTACCGCTCGTATTTTGTAAGATGTAAGGGGCAAGTTCAAGCCTGCGAAGAGTAAGTTCGAGGTAATCTAAGGAAACATGATCATGACCGTGAACGATAAAAAATTTTGGAGGAGGGGGAGGTAAGAGAGGAGCTTCTGAAGAAGGGGAAGGCGAGAGGGAAGTTTTTGGAGAAGGGTTTTGAGATTTTTCTTCAATATGGGGAGGCAATACTTCTTTTAGTTTCTCTTGTATGGCTAGGTCACCTTGAATACTGATTATTCCTGTTTTTTCACACCAATTGATGATGCCAGTCTCGTAGGTTTTGATCGGAGACATTGGATCAAAGGAGAAGCGTTGCACGAGTTTATATACTGTGATTTTATGTCCCTCAGAGGTTCTGCTCTGATGCACTGAACCAGAGGAGGTGTGTTGTGTGGGCTTAGCTATTATGAAGTTATATCCGGCTTTGCGAATGATTTTTTTAGCTCTTCAAGTGTTCCTCTGTATTTCATTTTATGCCCCTTTTTATCATTGTGTGTGTCATTTATAGAGTACAAAGATGCGTGTGGGATTTTTTACCACTGTTTTGCGTATGTTTTCTTATGAAGGTTTCCCCCGTATCACAGTCATGGGTTTTTACATTTTTTTGCCATCATTTCAAGGATTAGCAAGGGCTTGTCGTGGGAAAAAAGGATTTCTTCAACAGCGATAAATTCACAGGCGGTGTTTAACACTTCATCAAAAGTTGCAAAGTCACTGCCTGCTTGAAGAATGGACGGGATTTCCATAATCTCTGCCCACCATTGTCCTAACTGAACATTGCGCGGGTGCGCATGCGGTTTTTTATCAGCACCAAGTTTTCCAAACAGAAGGTAATCAACACCGGCTTCTCCAGCAAGCATGGCGCTATGGCGGTTGCGCACATTGCCAAAACCGATGATTTTTTGCTCGCGTTTCTGATTTTCAAGGTTTTCAAGAGCGTTAAGATCACCCTCTATATGCAAGCCATCCGCCTTTATTCTGCCCGCAATGCGGCTGTCACCCGCAATGAGAAGGGCGGTATCTGTGCGTTGAATATCTTCTCCATAGAGTTGTGCTTGTTTTTGTAAAAAAACATCATCACCCTCAGAGTCATAAAGAATAACGCATGCAAAAGATTTGGCTGATGCGTGTTTACTTCGCAAAAGTTGACGCAAAAGGACAGGGTCTACAGCCCGTCGAACATCTAATGTCAAAACCAATTGAGGATGAGATGCTGTTTGAGGCTTAGAGGCGGTGTGAGGTTCAGAGGCTGTGTGAAGCTCAGAAGGTGTTTGAGGGGCAGATTGAGGATGGGAGTGCGTTTGAGGTTCAGAGGCTGTGTGAAGCTCAGAAGGCGTTTGAGGGGCAGATTGAGGATGGGAGTGCGTTTGAGACGCAGAGGCTGTGTGAAGATCAGAGAGCGTTTGAGGGGCAGATTGAGGATGAGAGTGCGTTTGAGGCTTAGAGGCTGTATGAGGATCAGAAGGCGTTTGAGAGGCAGATTGAGGATGTGAAGGTGTTTGAGACGCAGAGGCTGTATGAGGATCAGAGAGCGTTTGAAACTCAGAGGGTGTGCGAGGATCTGATCGCATGTCAGAAACAGATTTCGGTGGTTGGTTTTGTTGCTTTGTCATATAAAGTCCTTGATTTTTAAAATAAACAAAATAAAATTTCACCTTATAAATACGCTGTGCGCAAGGAAAAGATCACCTTATTGCTTATGGGAAGCCATTTATGGGATACAAAGGTGTTGTTAATCATAAGGAACATCCTTCTTATCGCGATACGCGTATTGATGTTTTTCGCTCTTTAGCTTTATTGACAATTTTCATCAACCATATTCCTGGAACTTTATATGAACATATCACACATAGAAATTTCGGTTTTTCTGACGCTGCTGAAGTTTTTGTTTTGCTGTCAGGTGTTTCGCTTGGATTGAGTTTTCACGCGCGTCTTGCTCAAGAGTCTTTGCTTTTTATGGTTCGCAAACTTTGGTGGAGGGCTTTACAGCTCTATGGGGCCTATCTTTTGACAACTTTTGCAACGCTTATCCTTTTTTTAGGGGGCTTTTTATTATGGCGTGTCGAGAAGCTGTTATCGATGAATAATATAGGGCTCTTTTTCACAGAGCCTTTTGTGGCATTTTTGAGTACTTTAAGCTTGGGGCATCAATTGGGCTATAATAATATTCTGCCGCTTTATATTGTTTTGATGCTGTTTGCACCTTTTGTACTTTATTGGGGGTGTCAAAGAAAAGGGCTGCTGCTGTTGGGCTCGTTTCTGCTCTATCTCATTTGCGGATTTTATAAAATTGCTCCACCTTCTTATCCTTTAGCGGGAAAGTGGTTTTTAAACCCTTTGTCTTGGCAATTGTTGTTTGTCATAGGCTTGATCAGCACTTTGTCTTTAAAACAAGGGAAAACAATCCCCTTTCAGCCTTTTTTGATCGTTCTTTCCGCCGGCTATCTTGTGCTTTCGCTGTTATGGGTGCGTTTAAATTGGTGGGGCGTTGTGGGATGGTTTCAATGGTCTTCTCCTTTGATGAATTTTAATAAAACTTTTTTAAGTTTGCCGCGTTTGTTCCATGTTGTTGCTCTCGCAACTCTCATCCTCTGCTTGCCTCGCTTGCGTCAATGCTTTCACGTCTCACCACAACATCCCTTAGCAGTTTTAGGAAAACACAGCCTCCCTGTCTTTGTGACAGGAACTGTTTTTGCTATGTTTGGACAAATTGTAAAAACAGTGATGACGGGAACGTTTTTTTCCGATACACTCCTTATTATAAGCGGTATTGTCGTGCAATTGGCAGTCGCCTATTATTATGAGAGACAGTGTTCTCTACAGCGGTTCCTTGCAAGGAGACCTATTCGTCTGTAATCCGATAAGAGGGCGCGTTAACCTTAGCTTAAGAAGTATGTTGCGCACGAATTTTAAAAGAGGTAGTTAGTAAAAAACTTTTTATCATAGCGACAAAAGAAACTTTTTCATTGTTACTTCGTTTGAGTATCGTAATTTTTGTGTTGATATTTGGAGTATGTAAAGCGTGAGCGCACATAAACATTCCGATGATGAACCCATTATCATGATTGAGCATAGTGCTTTTGAAAATGCTTTTAATCGGCTTTATGAAGAGACGATGACATTGATCGAAGAAACGGCAACTTATATTGATACAGAAGGCAAATTCGTTGCCCGTTCTCTTTCAGCAGAAATTTCTGCAATTTATGCAAAAGAAGCAATGTTTCTTAGTACAAGGCTTATGCAAATTGCCTCTCAACTGCTCCTGCTGCGTGCAGAGCGTGAAGGGGAAATGACAACAGAACAAATACAAAAAGAAATTGCAAAAGTATCGCTTCATACATCTACACTGGAATTAGAAAGTGCCCATTGGCAAGAGTTGCCGGAAGTTTTTCGCCATTTTGTTGCACGTTCACTGCGTCTTGAAGCACGTATGCAGTATGTGCGTGCCGATAAAGAAGGTGAACTTTCCCATATTGTAGAAGAGGAAAATCCAGTAAATAAACAAATCGAACTGTTGAAAACAGCATTTCGGCGTTCTTAGTTCTTAGAAAATTTTGTACCGCGTTTTTGTTTGTCACGTTCTTTAATGGGGGCTCGCCCTTCATTCAAAACAGAACGCCATTTTGTTGCACATTCACGCGCTTTTTTAAAGAGATATTTCTTAAAGTACCCAAGCCGATTTCACGACGATGCCCGTGGATGGTATATCGGTAAAGCCATTGAGCACTACCATCTTTACGCTTATGAAGATACACGCCGGCACCATCATACTCTTTACCAGCCGCCAATGTTGCAAAAGTCCTTGGTATTTAGACGATTCATAACAGGCATTTTTACTCCTTTCTTCTCTCTTTTTTATCCATACGATAATCCCACTTGTTACGTGCAAGGGAATGGTTTGATTTGATTTATCATAAACAAGATTGAAATGAGAGAATCTTAGGATATTCGGAACTCTTATTCAATATGCAAAAAGATGAATTATTATTATGAATCAATATTTTGTCTTTTATATTTTGCATCACATCAAAACTTATGAGAAAAGCAATAGTCCTTTTGCGTGTTGATCTTGTTTGTTCAAGATTTTATTTCTGATCAGAGAGGAGCTGTAAAATGGCTTTCTGTTTTACAGAGTTTAGCACTCGAAAGCTTTTTAAAAGCAGATATTCCTCTTTGCTCGAGATGATTTCATCATGATGGTATGGGGGCTGTTGCTTTGTTAAAAGATCAGCGTAAAAAAAGGAAAGGGGCACATTGAGCTTCTCAGCAATTTCCTTTAAGCGCCCGGCACTTACACGATTGAGTCCCGTTTCATATTTTTGAATTTGTTGTGCGCTTAGATTTAAAGAGTGTCCCAATTCTTTTTGAGACATTTTCAACATTTTTCTTCTGAAGCGGATTTTTTTGCCGATAAAAATGTCGTTGAGAAGGTCTTTGCCTTGCATTTCATTCCCCCACCGGGTGCGAGCGCCCTCGCGTTGGTATTCCGGGAGCTTGAAAATCTGACCTCGATCAGCCTTTTTGCTTTTAGTGCCAAAAGCACCTGGACATAGCAAAAACTCCCGGAATTCCGGGACACCCGCAAAGCGGGGCAAGTTTATATATCGAGGCTTCGGGTTTTCAAGGTCCCTATTGGTCGTTGCGTAGGCGACCAAAACTACCTTTTTAGTCATAAAGGAATTTCAAAGGATTTACAATAAAAATGAAAAAGTTTCTCTACTGTAGAGTTTTGTAATGAGAGCGACTTCTTACATGAAAGGCACTGCGCTGCTTATCAAAGAGAAGATGGTGAGAAAAGCAGGAGCACTTTTGTGTATTGATCTTGTTTGTCCAAGATTTTATTTCTGATCAGAGAGGAGCTGTAAAATGGCTTTTTGTTTTACAGAGTTTAGCACTCTAAAGCTTTTTAAAAGCAGATATTCCTCTTTGCTCGAGATGATTTCATCATGATGGTATGGAGGCTGTTGTTTTGTTAAGAGATCAGCATAAAAAAAGGCAAGAGGAACATCCAGTTTTTCAGCAATTTCCTTCAAACGCCCAGCGCTTACACGATTGAGACCCGTTTCATATTTTTGAATTTGTTGTGCGCTTAGATTTAAAGAGTGTCCCAATTCTTTTTGAGACATTTTCAACATTTTTCTTCTGAAGCGGATTTTTTTGCCGATAAAAATGTCGTTGAGAAGGTCTTTGCCTTGCATTTCATTCCCCCACCGGGTGCGAGCGCCCTCGCGTTGGTATTCCGGGAGTTGAAAGAACTGAACCCTAGTCAGCTTTTTGCTTTTAGTGCTTGACAGCACCTGGACATAGCAAAAACTCCCGGACTTCCGGGATCCCCACAAAGTGGGTCCATTTTTACGCTAGGGTTTCGGGCTTTCAAACCCATATTGGTCGTTGCGTAGGCGACCAAAACTACCTTTTTAGTCATAAAGGAATTTCAAAGGATTTACAATAAAAATGAAAAAGTTTCTCTACTGTAGAGTTTTATAATGAGAGCGACTTCTTACATGAGAGGCACTGCGCTGTTTATCAGAGAGAAGATGGTGAAAAAAGTGATAGCACTTTTGTGCATTGATCTTGTTTGTCCAAGATTTTATTTCTGATCAGAGAGGAGCTGTAAAATGGCTTTTTGTTTTACAGAGTTTAGCACTCTAAAGCTTTTTAAAAGCAGATATTCCTCTTTGCTCGAGATGATTTCATCATGATGGTATGGAGGCTGTTGTTTTGTTAAGAGATCAGCATAAAAAAAGGCAAGAGGAACATCCAGTTTTTCAGCAATTTCCTTCAAACGCCCAGCGCTTACACGATTGAGACCCGTTTCATATTTTTGAATTTGTTGTGCGCTTAGATTTAAAGATTGCCCCAATTCTTTTTGAGACATTTTCAACATTTTTCTTCTGAAGCGGATTTTTTTGCCGATAAAAATGTCGTTGAGAAGGTCTTTGCCTTGCATCTCATTCCCCCACCGGGTGCGAGCGCCCTCGCGTTGGTATTCCGGGAGGTTGGAAGCACTGAACTCAAATCAGCCTTTTGCTTTTAGTGCTAAAAGCACCTGGACATAGCAAAAGCTCCCGGAATTCCGGGACACCCGCAAAGCGGGATCAATTTTTATGTTTGAGTCTTAGAGCTTCCAACACTCCATTGATCGTTGCGTATACGACCAAAATGACCTTTTTAGTCATAAAGGAATTTCAAAGGATTTACAATAAAAATGAAAAAGTTTCTCTACTGTAGAGTTTTATAATGAGAGCGACTTCTTACATGAGAGGCACTGCGCTGTTTATCAGAGAGAAGATGGTGAAAAAAGTGATAGCACTTTTGTGCATTGATCTTGTTTGTTTAATATTTTCCTCTGAAGCAATTTTTTGCCGATAAAAATGTCGTGAAAAAGGTTTTTGCTTTGCATTTTACTCCCCCACCGGGTGCGAGTGCTCTCGCATTGGTATTCCGGGAGTTGAAAGAACTGAAGTCTGAATCAGCCTTTTGCTTTTAGTGCTTGATAAGCACCTGGACAGAGCAAAATCTCCCGGAATAATGATAATTTATCACTTTGTCTGTTGAGTAAAAACCCTTAAATACCTTAAAATTTTCTCATTTCAAATCTGTTTTATGTTGAATCACACGAAACCATCTCCTTGCATGGCACAAGGTGGAGGAGTGTGTGAATGAAATCGTTTGAGAAAAAAGTAAAAATGCTTGTTATGAATCGTCTTCATGCGAGAACTTTCTGAGCATTTCAGGGCTGGTAAAGAGAATGCTGCTGCTGGATTGTACCGTCATAAGCATAAAGATGGTGGTGCACAATCGATTGACAGTGGATTTATGACCAGACCCTTTACAGGCGCTACTGCGAAATGGGTTTGGGTGCCTTCTTCAAGAGATGTTTTTTTAGAAAACTGTGTGAATGTGCAACACATGGTGTTTTCTTTGGGTGTTTTGCTTTTCGTGAAAAGGAGACAGAATTGGAACTTAAAATTAGAAACAATTTATAAGAAGTCTGTTTTTTCCTTCATTGAAAGGAACCGGTGGGGTGTTTAAAGGCGCCTATGGGGGTTATGTGCATCGTTCAAGAAAGCTTCTTTCGATTTCCTGTTTTTTTGTGCGTTTCTGTTCAAGTACAGATCTTCACCCTGTTTTATTGCTCTTTACTTTTGTTCTCATGGAGGGAAAGAGAGAGTTTTGGGATTTGTGGTAGAAACAATTTATAAGAAATCTGGTTTTTTCCTTCATTGAAAAGAACCGGTGCGGTGTTTAAAGGCGCCTATGGGGGGATGTGCATTGCTAAAGAGAGCTTCTTTCAATTCCCTGTTCGTTTTATGCACCTCTGTTCAAACATGGAAAAACTGTATAGAGTCGCAACTTATGGCAGAGACGATTCGTATTATAGGTATTGATCCTGGGCTACGGTATACGGGATGGGGTGTGATTGATCTTTTAGGGAATCGTTTGCAATTCATTGCGGCGGGGACGGTTTCTTCTCATGTGCAGTGTGATCTTGCTTCTAGACTTTGCCAGCTTCATAAGGGGCTTTCGGAGATCGTGCATCAATTTATGCCCCATGAAGCCGCCGTAGAACATGTGTTTGTTAATAAAGATGCTACAGCAACTTTAAAACTTGGACAGGCACGGGCTGTTGCTCTGCTTGTACCAGCGCAAGCAAATTTGCCCGTTTTTGAATATGCTCCAAATAAAGTGAAAAAAGCCGTTATTGGTGTTGGTCATGGTGCAAAAGAACAAATTCATATGATGGTGAAAACGCTGCTTCCTCGTGCTGAATTTGATAGCAATGATGCGGCAGATGCTCTTGCCCTTGCGATTTGCCATAGTATGCATCGTAACAGTTTCTCTGATCGTTTGAGGGTTACGGCATGATGGAGATTTGGGTATGATGAGTGAATTCAAAGGTCTTTGTGATACTGCTATGATGATGGTGAAAACTCTGCTTCCTTGTGCTGAATTTGCGTGCCATGATGCGGCTGATGACTTTGCGGTTTACTATGGGTTGCGCTGTAACAGTTCCTCGCATCGTTTGAGGATTACGGCATGATGGAGATTTGGGTATGATGAGTGAACTCAAAGGTCTTTGTGATACTGCTATGATGATGGTGAAAACTCTGCTTCCTTGTGCTGAATTTGATAGCAATGATGCGGCAGATGCTCTTGCCCTTGCGATTTGCCATAGTATGCATCGTAACAGTTTCTCTGATCGTTTGAGGGTTACGGCATGATGGGGATTTGGGTATGATGAGTGAACTCAAAGGTCTTTGTGATACTGCTATGATGATGGTGAAAACTCTACTTCCTTGTGCTGAATTTGATAGCAATGATGCGGCTGATGCCCTTGCCCTTGCGATTTGCTATAGTATGCATCGTAACAGTCTCTCGCATCGTTTGAGGGTCACAGCATGATGAGGGTTAGGGTATGATGAGTGAATTCAAAGGTCTTTGTGATGCTGCCATGATGATGGTGAAAACTCTGCTTCCTCGTGCTGAATTTGATAGCAATGATGCGGCAGATGCTCTTGCCCTTGCGATTTGCCATAGTATGCATCGTAACAGTTTCTCTGATCGTTTGAGGGTTACGGCATGATGGAGATTTGGGTATGATGAGTGAATTCAAAGGTCTTTGTGATACTGCTATGATGATGGTGAAAACTCTGCTTCCTCGTGCTGAATTTGATAGCAATGATGCGGCAGATGCTCTTGCCCTTGCGATTTGCCATAGTATGCATCGTAACAGTTTCTCTGATCGTTTGAGGGTTACGGCATGATGGAGATTTGGGTATGATGAGTGAATTCAAAGGTCTTTGTGATACTGCTATGATGATGGTGAAAACTCTGCTTCCTCGTGCTGAATTTGCGTGCCATGATGCGGCTGATGCCCTTGCCCTTGTGGTTTACTATGGGTTGCGCTGTAACAGTTTCTCGCATCGTTTGAAGGTCACAGCATGATGGGGATTTGGGTATGATTGGTAAATTAAAAGGTATCCTTGAACATATCTTTGATGATCATATCCTTGTTGATGTTCATGGGGTGGGGTATGTCGTTTTTGTTTCAAATCGATTGCGTCCTTCTTTACCAGCTCTTGGTGAGAGTATTAGTCTCTTTATCGAAACGCATGTGCGTGAAGAGGCAATTCGCCTGTTTGGTTTTTCGACAAGAGCGGAACAAGAATGGTTTTGCTTGTTGCAAAATGTCCCAGGTGTGGGGGCAAAGGTTGCGTTGGCAATTTTGGGGACTTTATCACCAGATGAACTCGCACAAGCGATTGCATTAAATGATATTGCCATGATAAGCCGTGCTCCAGGCGTTGGTAAAAAAGTCAGTGAAAGAATTGTTCGGGAACTCAAAAGTAAAACTCTTCCTTTCCACGACAATGTTTTTCAGTCTGCTCCCATTGCGCATTTGGAAATGGCCAATAAACCAACCAATGATGCACTGTCTGCTTTGATTAATCTCGGTTTTGAGCGGGATCAAGCAGCGCGTGCTCTTGCTTTGGCAATGAAAGCGCTTGGAGGGGAAGATGTTTCTTCTGCTGTGCTTATTCGTCATAGTCTCAAACTGCTTTCTTCCTCTACTTGAGTAAAAGGTAACAATGCATAAAGATGAAGAACAACGCCTGTTGGGGGCCATTCCCCTTCCTAACGACCCAGATCGTTCCTTAAGGCCACAAGTGCTTGATGACTTTATTGGTCAAGAGGCGGCGCGGGCAAATTTGAAAATATTTATTGAAGCGGCAAAGGCGCGCCAAGAAGCACTCGACCATGTTTTGTTTGTTGGTCCTCCTGGATTGGGGAAAACAACCCTTTCACAAATTATGGCTAAAGAATTGGGTGTTAATTTTCGCTCTACCTCAGGACCGGTTATTGCTAAAGCAGGAGATTTAGCGGCTCTTTTGACCAATCTAGAAGAACGTGATGTGCTTTTTATTGATGAAATTCATCGTTTAAGTCCAGCAATTGAGGAAATTCTTTATCCAGCTATGGAAGATTATCAGCTGGATCTTATCATTGGCGAAGGACCCGCAGCCCGTTCGGTTAAAATTGATCTTGCGAATTTTACCTTAGTGGCGGCAACGACCCGTTTGGGGTTGTTGACAACCCCATTACGAGATCGTTTCGGTATCCCAATCCGTCTTAATTTTTATACCATAGAGGAATTGGAATATATCGTAAAACGCAATGCACGGCTTTTTGCCGTAAATATTAGTGATGATGGTGCCCATGAAATTGCCCGTCGTGCACGTGGGACACCACGCATTGCTGGGCGATTGTTGCGCAGGGTTTGTGACTTTGCTCTGGTTAAAGGAGCCGGAGAAATTGATCAAAAAGTAGCCGATGAAGCGCTGTCTCGTCTTGAAGTTGACCATTTAGGGCTCGATCCGCTTGATCGTCGTTATTTGCTGCTGATTGCGGAGACTTTTTTAGGTGGTCCGGTGGGTATTGAAACGATTGCGGCTGCTCTTTCAGAACCGCGGGATGCCATTGAAGATATTATTGAACCCTATCTGCTTCAGCAAGGTTTTATACAACGCACGGCACGAGGGCGGATTCTTACAGAACAAGCTTGGGGACATTTGGGATTGTCTGCTCCGATCACTACAGTTTCAATACAAAAACGTACTCCATTGGTTGAGAGACAAAACAATTCATCCCTTCAAACGACACTGTGGGATGAAGAAGATGACTAAAAGAGTGTTTTTTAAAGCGGGCAGTGTTGATTATAGAGAACAATAGAGTGTCTGTATGGGGATGTTGTCTCTATAGGGGCTGTGGGGGAGTGTATAGAATAAGCTTGGAATCTTGGAGGGAGCATATGTTTTCACTTCCACGATTTTAACACAAAAATACCGTCAATGATGTGATATAAGAGATAATTTACGACTTCAAAGAATGGGATGGTGTAGGTGATGGAAAAGTCTTCTTTTAAAAATGATTATACAAACACTTTTCATAATTTTCAGGTACGTGTTTATGTGGCTGATACAGATTTCTCTGGTGTGGTTTATCATGCACGCTATTTGGAGTTTTTTGAACGCGGACGTTCAGAATTTTTACGGGAGACAGGTTTTAATAACAAGATGCTAGCATCAGGAGTGGAGGGAGAAAAACGGTTTTTTGTGGTTCGTCATCTGGATATCAATTTTTTACGTCCCGCGCAAATTGATAATCTGTTAACAATCAAAACACGGATCAATTGTCGTAAAGGAGCACGCTTTTTTATGGAACAGGTGCTGATGCGTGAGGATGAGATGTTGGTAACAGCAAAAGTTGAAATTGCCCTCATTAACGAGCTAGGAAAACCACGACGTTTACCAAAAGAGCTTTTTTCAACAATGCTTGTTTAAAATTGTACTCTGTTCAAAAATGAACATTGTCTTGATGCTTTGGGTATCGATGCTTTGGCTGAGCAGAGAGTGAAATTTTTTCTGAAATTTAGAAACTATAAAACAATCTGCTTTATTAAGTTTTAATAAATCAATCTTTCATTGAGAGGGACCAAAAGAATGCCGCATGTAGAATTAACAAATCCAGAGGTGATTGGAATATTGCATTTGTTTATGCAAGCGGGTTTTGCTGTTAAAGCTGTGATGGTTGGCTTGTTGCTTGCTTCTGTATGGAGTTGGGCTATTATTTTTGATAAAATCTTGACCTATCGAAGAATACGGCGTGACATAAAACAATTTGAACGCGTCTTTTGGTCGGGTAAGGCATTAGAAGATCTTTATGCAGAATGTAAAAGTCGGCGTACCAGCAGTATCTCTGCTGTTTTTATGGCAGCAATGGTGGAATGGCAAAAATCTCTTGAAAAGGGCATTCATACTTCAATAAGTTTGCAAAGTCGCATTGATAAGGCGATGGATCTCACGCTGGGACGTGAAAGTGCAAAAATAGAAGCAAAATTAGGATTTCTCGCGACCCTTGGATCGGCAGGACCTTTTATTGGGCTGTTTGGAACGGTGATTGGTATTATGCGTTCCTTTCTTTCTATTTCAGCGTCTCAAAATACCTCATTGGCTATCGTTGCTCCAGGCATTGCAGAAGCACTTTTGGCTACCGCTATTGGGTTGTTTGCCGCAATTCCAGCGGTTATTGCTTATAACAAACTGGTTCATGAAAGTGCGCGAATTATTACACAAATAGAAAACTTTGCTGATGAATTCTCGACCATTGTCTCACGACGTATTGATGAAACAACCACATCACATTCACCATTATAAAGGGGGCTTTTATGGGAATTTCTGTTGCTTCTTCGCAAAAAAAGACACGCAGACGGCATCATTCACATAGCCAATTGATGAGTGAGATTAATGTTACGCCATTTGTTGATGTTATGTTGGTGCTGTTGATTATTTTTATGGTTTCTGCTCCCCTTTTGGTCAACGGGGTGCCCTTGGATTTGCCTCATAGTCAAGCGGGACCCGTGCAAATGCAAGACACGCCTCTTACGGTTTCATTGGATGCGCAAGGGCGTCTTGCTATCAATCAGGACTATTATGAAACAGCTGAAGCTCTGATTGCACAACTTAAAGCCAAATTGGATTCTGAACCTGGACAAAAGAATAAACGTATTTTTGTGCGTGCGGCGAAAACTGTTGAATATCAACAAGTGTTAAAATTGCTCGCCGATATTCAAAAAGCAGGTTTTTCGCAAGTCGCTTTGGCCAGTTTGGCACAATAAGAGTGTGATGAACTGTTACAGGTTGTATGCAAAGCAGTAAAAAGTTTTTAATAAAAAACACAAGGCATGGAGATGAACAAAGACTCTTATCATAGCATGAAACGAGGCTTGGCTTTATCCCTTGTCATACATGGGATTTTGCTCAGTTGGGCGAGTGTCCATTTCATCAGTGCGGTCTCTTTGCCACAACAATTGGAAGCAATTCCCATCACCCTTGCTCCTGTAACGCAAGAGCTTTCTTCACAGCAAGGGGCAGTGGATGCTCCTGTGGGTGCTGTTCCAGCAATAAAACCAACGACCAAACCACAAGAAAAAGAAGATGCTCGTTATTTTGGAGAAGGAAAACTCGATAGTCTCGCGCCTTTTAAACCAAACGAAAAACCACGACTTGTTGATACAACACCTCCACCACCAGGAAAAGAAGACGTACCGGAAAAATCTTCACCAGAATTGATAGAGCAAGAATTCTCACAAGCAAAAACGGAAATGCCGCCAAAAATAGAGCCTCCTCAAGAGGAAGCGCCAAAGGTGCTGCCTGATGCACCTTTGGAGATGCCGCAAGAGGAAGCGCCAAAGGTGCTGCCCGATGCGCCTTTGGAGACGCCGCAAGAGGAAGCGCCAAAGGTGCTGCCTGATGCGCCTTTGGAGACGCCGCAAGAGGAAGCGCCAAAGGTGCTGCCCGATGCGCCTTTGGAGACGCCGCAAGAGGAAGCGCCAAAGGTGCTGCCCGATGCGCCTTTGGAGACGCCGCAAGGGGAAGCGCCAAAGGTGCTGCCTGATGCGCCTTTGGAGACGCCGCAAGAGGAAGCGCCAAAGGTGCTGCCTGATGCACCTTTGGAGACGCCGCAAGAGGAAGCGCCAAAGGTGCTGCCTGATGCGCCTTTGGAGACGCTGCAAGAGGAAGCACCAAAGGTGCTGCCTGATGCGCCTTTGGAGACGCTGCAAGAGGAAGCACCAAAGGTGCTGCCTGATGCGCCTTTGGAGACGCTGCAAGAGGAAGCGCCAAAGGTGCTGCCCGATGCGCCTTTGGAGACGCCGCAAGAGGAAGCGCCAAAGGTGCTGCCTGATGCGCCTTTGGAGATGCGCAAAAATGAAAAAAGAACATTGCCGCAAGAGCCTGCTCTCACCATCCCCAAAGCCTCTATAGAACAAGCACCAGCGCGTCCACAAACGCCCCAAATAACGCTGCCCGATAAATTCCCTCTTCCTCACTTCAAACCGAAGTCTGATAAAAAGCCTGCTTTTCAAAATGTGCAAGCAACAAAAAAGAACAACCAACACATGGAGAGTGAGACAATTGAAGATATTTTGGCAATGGAAGAAAATAATCTGTTGAATCGTGCACGAACGCAAGGCGGTGGGGCAAAACGTTCCACGACACCTGAAGCTTTGGGAGCGAGAAAAAATATCAATGATACCACAAAAATGGCACAAACATTGGTCAGCATTGTTGGGGGATGTATTCAACAGAAGCTTAAACTTGTGGCGCTTGGTGGTGATTTAAAAAACCGTCCAGCGGTGCGGTTGCGATTTTATCTAAACCGTGAAGGAATGGTTGTGGGAGATCCCATTATTGATCCGTTAAGCGGTGCACAAAGTCAGAAAGCCATTATGGTAAGACAGGTGTATGCAGCTGTTTTTTCATGTCAACCCTATGCAGATCTTCCCCGTGATCAATATGATCTATGGGGGCAGGGTTTCGATTTTAATGTTGATCCCCTTCAAGAGATAACACAATGAAAGAAAGAGATATTTTTTCTCGAAATGAAAGGATACATTCCATGATAACGATAACGAGATACAAATTTTTTTCTTGGTTTATTATTATTTTGGGGGTGTGGATTTCGAGTTTTTCATGCGCTTCAGCACAGCTCAAAGGCACTATTTCTAGCGCTGACTTTAATCCTATTCCTATTGCTATTGCGGATTTTACTTCTAACGATTCGATAGGGTTGAAAATCACTGCTGTGATTACAGCCGATCTTGAACGGTCAGGGCTTTTCCAACCCCTTGATAAGGAATCTTTTTTGGAAAAATTCGTCAATCCTTCTCAGCAACCCCATTTTGCGGATTGGAAAAAAATAAAAGCGCAAGGTTTGGTTAGCGGACAGGTTATCAGAGAAACCGATGGACGATTGAGAGTTGATTTTCGTTTGTGGGATGTGTTTGGACAGCGACAACTTAAAGGACGGCGTTTTTATACTGCTACAGAATATTGGCGGCGTGTTGCCCATATGATTGCCGATGAAATTTATAGCGAAATGACAGGGGAAAGTGGTTATTTTGATACGAAGATTGTTTTTATAGATGAAACAGGTCCGCAAAATGCACGTATTAAACGTTTAGCGATTATGGATCAAGATGGAGCAAATTTGCTTTATCTTTCTGATGGTCATGAGTTGGTGCTTACACCGCGTTTTTCACCCAAACGGCAAGAAATTACCTATATGGCTTACAAACGCAATCAAGTGCCCCATGTTTATCTTCAACAAATTGAAAAAGGGCAAAATGAGCTAATAGGCACCTTTGAAAATATGACAATTGCACCACGTTTTTCTTCAGATGGACGAAAAGTCATTATGAGTTTGTTGCAAAATGATGGGAGTGCCAATCTTTACACCATGGATTTGCGGACACGCACAACAATGCGCCTTACGGATACTTCAGCTATCGATACATCCGCTTCTTATTCACCAGATGGAACAAAAATTGCCTTTTCATCTGACCGTAGTGGAAAACCGCAAATCTATACCATGAATGCGGATGGGACCAATGTCCAACGTATTTCCTCAAAAGAGGGAAGTTATTCCACACCCATTTGGTCACCACGGGGTGATTATATTGCCTTTACGAAACAATTGGACGGACAATTCTCTATCGGTGTTATGCACCCTGATGGACAAGGAGAAAGAATTCTCACAACAGGTTTTCATAATGAAGGACCAACTTGGGCTCCCAATGGTCGTGTCTTGATGTTCTTTCGCAAAAATCCAGGCGAGGGCCCTAAACTTTATACCATTGATATTACTGGACGCAATGAACGCCAAGTACACACACCCAATGATGCTTCTGATCCAGCGTGGTCGCCATTGCTCAATGTTCGGTAATACTGTTCCTTTCATCAAAACAAACCGTGTGAAAGTTCATCAGAGCTCTGTGATCATGCGTAATCTGTTTAAAACAAATATTAAGACGAATGAGAGCTCTACGAGTTGCTCCAGCTTTTGTATGCCAGATGGGGGCAAGCGTATTGCGTATATCGGTTTGTGTAATCTCTGAAACCGGCATACAAACTCATTTAGGGAGAATATGAAGTTGTAAAGGTGAAAACTAATCTCTATCTTTACCATCACCTTTTAATTCTGCTTTGCGGCTTTCAAAAGCATCCACGGCAATCTCTTTTAAATAATGGAGATTACGCATTGCCTCACGCTTTTGTTTTTCACGTTCTTGAATGGGGTCACGACCCTCACGTAAAATAGAATGCCCCCTCACAAAGAACAAAATGCCATTGTGTTGCCAATTCACGGGCTTGTTTTAAAGAGACATCTCTTAAAGTACAGAAGTCCATTTCACGACGCTATCCGTGAAGGGTATAAGGGTAAAGCCATTGCGCACCACCTCTTTACGCTTATGAAGGTGCAAACCAGCACCTTCATACGCTTTACCGAGCCCCAATGTTGCAAAGCCCTTGGTATTGAGACGATTCATTAAAGGCATTTTTGCTCCTTTCTAGACTGTTTTCACCCCACACACCAACCCCGCTTATGACGTGCAGAAACATCATTTCACTTGATTCAACATAAGGGGATTTGAATTAAGAGAATCTTACAATATTCGAGGGTCTCATTTAACAGACAAAACAGTAAATTATCATTATAAATCAATATTTGTACTGTTATGTTCCTGCTGTTTGAGAGGGAAGGCATGCTCTTTTACAATAGGTGTGCTTAAAGATACAGAGAGAAAATAATACCCAATGGACAGCAAAACAGGCGATGTTATGGATGATTTTGTTGTTTATGTTGTGTCTAAAAGATCAAACGGTTCTAGAAAGAAATGGATGACAATGTCTTAATATCCAATGGTTATAAGAGCAAAAGGCGATTTCAACGAATAGGATCTCAAGGTATTTTTTATTCTCGCTTCTCGTCTTGATTTTGAAAATCTCTTTGTCGTTCATCAAACGGAATTGAGTCGTTACCTCAAAGGCAATTTGCTCAAACAATTGGTATAAGGCAATAGGCATAAGAAGATATCCTTTTCATCAAAGTGTAACAAGATGAATCGCTCTTTTGATCAGATTGTAGAATGGATATCCTTTCGGTTGGATATCATATTGGGATTGATAGATCTTACTGTCTCAACCCAAACTTTGCTTGGAAGAAGCATGCTAAAGGCCAAAAAATAGCTCCGAGAGAGGATCTTTTAAATTTATAACATTAAGAGATACAAGAGGGGATAAAAAATAAATAAAATCATAGTGGCTATACTTTATAATGTTGTTTTGTACGATACTGTGGTTCCCATGGTAAATAACATTTGTCACTTGTTGTAAACTTTACACGTCTCCGTCACGTTGTCATGGTTTCTCGCTGATAAAGAGTGTTTGGGAAAAGCCTTTAGAAATGCTTTTGGAAAGATTTTCTTGAAAAAGTGACAGAGAAAAAATTAACGGAGAGCTTTGGTTTTTCGTTGCATTGGTGTTGTTGGTTGAAAGTGTTTGTCTGTCTTAAATATTTTGCTTTTAAAGTAAGGTGTTGTCTGTGTTGGGGCAAAATGCTAGGTGATGACAGCTTGTACAAAAAAGCACAGAAAATAAGCGCATCTCTCATGGAGAAAGAGAGCGCCCGTCATCCTCTTTTCCTATAGACGCCCTTGTACGCAGGCACTTTATAGGCGGGTGTTTTGCGTGCGGGGTTTGGATAAAAATTAACCAGAGAGTTTTGCTAAAATCTCATCGCTGACATCAAAATTAGCATAAACATTTTGTACGTCATCATCTTCTTCTAATGTTGAAATAAGGCGTAAAACCGATAAAGCTTTTTCTTCATCTACTGGTGCAAGGGTGATGGCTTTCCAAATCGTTTTGATCGATTCTGCTTCACCAAGTTTTGCTTCAAGCATTTTGGAAACTTCACCAATATCTTCAAATGCACAAGTAATATGGTGTTCCGTTTCTTCTGATTGTACATCTTCAGCACCGGCTTCAATTGCGGCATCCATGATGCTCTCTGCCGTTCCGGCTTCGCTCTTATAGACGATTTCACCAATGCGATTAAACATAAAACTCACGGAACCTGTTTCTCCTAAGGCGCCACCCGATTTGGTGAAGGCTGCACGCACGTTGGAAGCTGTGCGGTTGCGGTTATCTGTTAAGGCTTCAACAATAACGGCAACACCACCTGGACCATATCCTTCGTAGCGCACTTCATCATAATTTTCGACATCGCCGCCTGAAGCTTTCTTAATGGCACGTTCAATATTGTCTTTTGGCATTGATTGTGCCTTCGCATTCTGGACAGCAAGCCTTAAACGTGGATTCATGGCTGGATCGGGGGCACCTTGTTTGGCTGCAACGGTAATTTCACGTGCAAGCTTAGAAAATATTTTCGAGCGCATCGCATCTTGACGCCCTTTACGGTGCATAATGTTTTTAAATTGTGAATGACCTGCCATCGTTTTCTTTCCAATTTTGAGGGCTCTTTTTCTCGTGAGGTTGTCCCTGTTTCTATTGCGGTTGTTCTTGTGAGAGTATCCTTGAATTTAAGGCAATGAAAGACCTATCCTACCAGAATAAATTACCAGAATAAATATGTTGTAACATACCGTAACATAAGGTGAAGTGATCAAATAAATCCTTTATAAAAAAAATCGCGTTAAAGGTAAAGATCCTCTATTAAGGATCTTGATAAGAGAGGTGTCTTGTCGTTCTTTAAAAATCAGGTTATAACAGTATATAATTTCATGGTAAAAGTGTTTTATTTCATCTCTCGCTTTCACTGAAGTGTGGGTGAAAAAGACCGGTATGTAAGAAAAAGATCTAGTGCTCCACAAGGGGCGATAATCTGCCTCAAGAACTCCATAAAGAGGCGAAGTTAAGAGGATATTGTAGAAATGGCAACGCAACTTTTGATGCCCAAAGCAACAGCTGTTTGGCTGGTTGATAACACTGCTCTTTCTTTTGATCAAATTGCAGAATTTTGTAAATTGCACGTCTTAGAAGTGAAGGCTATTGCCGATGGTGAAGCAGCGCATGGTATTAAAGGTCTCAATCCCATTAATTCTGGGCAATTGACGCGCAGTGAAATCGCACGGGTGGAGGCTGATCAAAATGCCCGCTTAAAAATTTCCGAGTCTAGAGTGCATATTCCAGAAAAAAAACGCAAAGGTGCGCGTTATATCCCTCTTTCTCGGCGTCAAGATCGTCCCAATGGTATCTTGTGGTTGGTGATGAACCATCCCGAATTGAAAGATGCGCAAATTTCACGGTTGATTGGGACAACAAAGGCAACGATTGAACAAATTCGTCTGAGAACCCATTGGAATAGCGTTAATTTGGTTCCTCTCGATCCTGTCGGATTGGGGCTATGCTCACAAATTGATTTAGATTTCGAACTCCACCGTGCGGCAAAAAATCGTCCTGTTGCGGCAGAAGAAGATCCGTCTTTGTTGCCTGCATCAGTGACAGAAAATGTTGCTCTCAATCAAGTACATGGGCAAGTACATGGGCAAGTACATGGGGAAACGCATGAGAAAGCACATGGGGAATATCAGAGAGAAGACGATCATAACAAAAATTTTGATGCCGATAAAGTTTTTGCAAAGCTCAATGCACTCAAAAAAAACCAGCAAGAAGATCATAAATGAGATGATGTGCAATCTTGAAACGTAAGCGTGGTTTTTTCATGGGTGTTGCAAGGCTGAGGATGAAAAACAGCAGAAATTAAAGGGATGCTAAGTCGTAAAAAGTGGGAAAATTTTTTCTTCATTAGGAATTAACGGTTATTCTTAAAGCGCTTTTGAAAAAAGGTATCCTTGCGATTTTATTAATTAAGGAGAATTAGCGTATGCGCTCTACCAAAAATATTGGCTTTTATCCCTTAGCCATCCTCCTTTCAATGTCTTTGTCGTTGATTGGTTGTGGAGAAAAACATGTCGGCAACCGTAATGGTATGAATAATGCTTATTTGAATGGTGCTGGCTTTAATCAAGCCCCTGCGGGTTCAGGACAAGAGTTTACTGTTAACGTGGGAGATCGCGTTTTCTTTAGTCTCGATTCTTCTTCAATTGAACCTGATGCTGAACGCATTTTAATGCGCCAAGCAGAATGGTTACTGCGTTATCCTTATCATTCTATTATGATTGAAGGTCACGCTGATGAACGTGGTACGCGTGAATATAATTTGGCACTGGGGCAACGTCGTGCTGTTGCTGTGCGTAATTATTTGATTTCTCTTGGTGTGTCTGCACAACGTATTCAAACAATTTCTTATGGAAAAGAAAGACCTGTCGCAGTGTGTGATGATATTTCCTGTTGGAACCAAAATCGTCGCGCTGTTACAACTCTTCAATGATAGAAACGATCGTTAAAATTAATTCTTTAAGGGGAGAAAATGATGTTAATATGGCGTAAAAAAAACTGGGAAACAGCCTTGTGTGTGGCTGTTTTCATCACTTGCTTTGCTTCGTCTGTCCAAAGTGCGGCACGATGGCCTTCGCAATATTCTAAAGAAAACTCGGATTCTGCTGCTCAGAGTAAGGCTGGCGTTGATGCTACCGATAAAGCTGCGGGGGAGAAGGCGGAGCCTGCTACAGATGATGCTGCGGATGCGGTGGAAAAAGCTGCGCCTGCTGCGGATAAGGCTGTCGATGCGGTGAAGAAGGCTGGTGCTGATGTTAGTGATAAAGCCGCGGGTGCGGTAGAAAAGGCTGCGCCTGCTGCGGATAAAGCTGTCGATGCGGTGAAGAAGGCTGGTGCTGATGTTAGTGATAAAGCCGCGGGTGCGGTAGAAAAGGCTGCGCCTGCTGCGGATAAAGCTGTCGATGCGGTGAAGAAGGCTGGTGCTGATGTTAGTGATAAGGCCGCGAGTGCGGTGGAAAAGGCTGCGCCTGCTGCGGATAAAGCTGTCGATGCGGTGAAGAAGGCTGGTGCTGATGTTAGTGATAAGGCTGCGGGTGTGGTAGAAAAGGCTGCGCCTGCTGCGGATAAAGCTGTCGATGCGGTGAAGAAGGCTGGTGCTGATGTTAGTGATAAAGCCGCGGGTGCGGTAGAAAAGGCTGCGCCTGCTGCGGATAAGGCTGTCGATGCGGTGAAGAAGGCTGGTGCTGATGTTAGTGATAAAGCCGCGGGTGCGGTAGAAAAGGCTGCGCCTGCTGCGGATAAGGCTGTCGATGCGGTGAAAAAGGTTGGTGCTGATGCTGCGGATAAAGCTGTCGATGCGGTGAAGAAGGCTGATGCTGATGTTAGTGATAAAGCCGCGGGTGCGGTAGAAAAGGCTGCGCCTGCTGCGGATAAAGCTGTCGATGCGGTGAAGAAGGCTGGTGCTGATGTTAGTGATAAGGCTGCGGGTGTGGTAGAAAAGGCTGCGTCTGCTGCGGATAAGGCTGTCGATGCGGTGAAGAAGGCTGGTGCTGATGTTAGTGATAAGGCTGTCGATGCGGTGAAGAAGGTTGGTGCTGATGTTAGTGATAAGGCTGCGGGTGTGGTGGAAAAGGCTGCGTCTGCTGCGGATAAAGCTGTCGATGCGGTGAAGAAGGTTGGTGCTGATGTTAGTGATAAGGCTGCGGGTGTGGTGGAAAAGGCTGCGTCTGCTGCGGATAAAGCTGTCGATGCGGTGAAGAAGGCTGGTGCTGATGTTAGTGATAAAGCCGCGGGTGCGGTAGAAAAGGCTGCGCCTGCTGCGGATAAAGCTGTCGATGCGGTGAAGAAGGCTGATGCTGATGTTAGTGATAAAGCTGCGGGTGTGGTGGAAAAGGCTGCGACAGTCCCTGCTTTTCAGGGAATGATTCAAAGTCGAGAGTTTATTTTAGAAAATCAAAAGGCTCTGTTTAAAGATTATGATTTGGATAAACTCTTGCAGAATATACGGACCGTGCTTGAACATAACAGTTTGAAAAATGTACAAAAGCAATTCCACAAGCTTTTTGATCAAAAAGACGCTTCTGTGTATTCTTGTGCTTTTGAAAGTGCGACTGTGGATGAAAATTTGCCAGCTGTAAAAGAAGATATGAGGCACAAGCATAGTGTAAAAGATGTCCAGGAGAGTGTTGCTAATGTGGAAAGCCATGATTATGAACGCCATTTACAGGATATCTATGGCCATGTGAAAAAAACAGGTGATCATCTGAAGGAAGTCCATAAAGATGTGAAGGAAACAGAAGACCATTTGCAGGAAAATCCTTTAGAGAAGAATCATCAAGAAAAAAATGATGGCAATGCGCAGATGGATGAGGATTCTTCACTTTCCTCTTCTAAAGCGTTGTATAAAAAAGGCTACGATTTTCTTCGTTTGGCAAACTATGTTGATGCTGAAAAGTCCTTCTGTGCTTTTCAACAGCGGTATAAAAAAGACCCTTTGAGTGATGATGCATTGTTCTGGTTAGCAGAAGCTTTGTTAGGACAAAAACGCTATCATGAAGCGGCACAAGTGTATCTCACTGCGTGGTATACAGATAAAAAGCAGCTCTATAGTTCTGAAATCTTGTTGAAATTAGCACTGAGTATGGTAACTCTCGAGAAAAATAAAGAGGCTTGTCCAGCTGTAGTGAAAAAAACAAAATATCCTAAAACGTTGGAGGCTGTCTTTTGTAAACCTGTAAAAAGGAACGAGGTTGGTCACGGTGTGCGTTAGACTCGCAGGAAATCTCTTTAAAACATCGGATTTTATCCAGTGTCAAAAGGTGATTCTTGCTGTCTCAGGAGGGAGCGATTCTCTGGCTTTGCTGTTTTTAGTCAAAGACCATTTTAAAACGCTCTCTTCTGCTCCGGAAATCATTGCTGTTACCGTTGATCATCAATTACGCAAAGAATCAACCCGTGAAGCTTTAACCGTTGCAGAAATTTGTCGTGCCCATCGCATTAAACATCGTATTGTGCGGTGGGAGGGAAAAAAACCAAAGACTCATATCGCTTCAAGTGCGCGTATTGCGCGTTATAACCTGCTCTTTAAAGAAGCGCAAAAACAGGGTGCAACCCTTATTATGACAGGGCATACCCTCAATGATCAGGTTGAAACCTATCAAATGCGTTGCCAACGTCTCCAGAAGGTTACAGAGGAGAGGCGGCAACTTGCTTTTTCCAATATGTCGGGTGGCGATTATATGAGAGCATCTGCCGGTGTTTTATCCGCTGAATCCTTTGAAGGTATGCGTGGTCGAATCTCTTCTAGAGAGGTTGAAGAAAAGAGTGCGCAAAAAATGTGTCTTATGGCTGAAAAAAACGATGGGTTGATGTATGCGCGGGGGTTATCTTGTATTCCACGTGAGGCATTGCTTTGTCGAGAAATACGCTTGATTCGTCCGCTCCTTGATGTTAAGCGGCAAACATTGCGTACTTATTTGCACCTAAAGGGCAAAAGGTGGATTGATGATCCAACCAATGAAGATCGCAATTTTGAACGCGTGCGTGTGCGTCAATCCCTTCAGCAAAAAAAACTTGCCGAGATTGTACAAAAGGTTCATGAAGCCGCATTAAAACGTCGTCAACAGGTAAAAATTGTTGCTGATCTCATTTTGGCTCTGGATATTGCTGTTGCCTATGGACGTTGTGTTATTGCAAAACCCGCGCCATTCTTACAACAACATCCAAGTTTTCCCTTTGTCGTTGGGTTGTTTGCTGTATTGATGGGCGGGGGATCATATTTACTTCCTGCTCAAAAATTGAGGATTCTTGCTCAAAAGCTCTGTCTCGACGCCTCAGAAAAGCAACGCTTTACTCTCGCTGGAGCTGTCATTGAATCAAATAGGAGCGGAGTTGTTCTTTGGCGCGAATCTCGCAATATGAAAGAGGAGGTTGTTGAGCCTGGAAAAACGTTTCTATGGGATGGGCGCTATCAGATCACCAATCATGGAGGAGAGCCCATCAAGATTGGTGCCGCAGGTTTGACGCAGCTAAAAGCGCTTTTGCAAAAAAGCGCTCTTGATCTTGAAAATCCCCATTTCCCCTCTTTACAATCATTGTTAATGTTTTCAAATGACAAAGGATATGATATTCCAGAGTTAACTTCTCAAACGCATTCTTCTTCAAATGTTCATATCAAGCGGATTATGGCACCCTTCGATTGGCTTTTATCACGTGAAGATGCCGCTCTGGTGAATGTTGTGGAGCCTTTTTTTAATATCGAGGTGAAAAGATAAAGAAAAATCACGCTAAAAGACAATAAACGTCTCCTCATCCCTTGGCAAGGGGCGTACAAGGTTATATGTTAAGGGAGAATAATTTAAAATCTAGATTTGATTAAGTGTGGGCTGAATATGAATTCTAATTACCGCTCTCTCCTCATTTGGGGAGTTATCGCCTTAATTTTGATTGTGTCGTTTTCTCTCTTCAATGGAGACAACCAACGTTCTGGAGGAGGAGAGGTCTCTTATTCCGAATTTTTGCAAAAAGTTGAGAATAATGAGCTGAAAACCGTAACCATTCAAGGGCAAAAGTTAACGGGACGAACTGTCGAGCACAGAACTGTTTCAACTTACGCGCCTCGAGATCCGGGTTTGATCCAAAAATTGGAAAGCAAAAATGTTAATGTTAAAGCTATTCCTGAGAGTTCTGGTAATAGTATTTTCCTTAATCTGCTCTTTTCCTTATTGCCTGTGATTATTATCGTTGGGGCGTGGGTCTTCTTTATGCGGCAAATGCAAAATGGCTCACGTGGGGCTATGGGATTTGGTAAATCAAAAGCAAAATTGCTCAATGAAGCGCAGGGTCGTGTCACCTTTCAAGATGTTGCTGGTGTGGAAGAAGCAAAACAGGATCTCCAAGAAATTGTTGAGTTTTTACGTGAACCACAAAAATTCCAACGCCTAGGAGGACGTATTCCACGGGGCGTTTTGCTGGTTGGGCCTCCTGGAACTGGTAAAACTTTGCTTGCTCGCTCTGTGGCAGGGGAAGCAAATGTACCCTTCTTTACCATTTCAGGGTCCGATTTTGTTGAAATGTTTGTTGGTGTTGGTGCAAGCCGAGTGCGCGATATGTTCGAACAGGCGAAAAAAAATGCGCCCTGTATTATCTTCATCGATGAAATCGACGCGGTTGGGCGCCATCGTGGTGCCGGATTGGGAGGTGGAAATGACGAACGTGAGCAAACTTTAAATCAGTTGCTTGTCGAAATGGATGGTTTTGAACCCAATGAAAGTATCATTCTTATTGCTGCAACAAACAGACCTGATGTGCTCGATCCAGCTTTGTTAAGACCAGGGCGTTTTGATCGACAAGTCGTTGTGCCAAATCCTGATATTTCTGGACGTGAGCAAATCCTAAAAGTGCATGTGCGCAATGTTCCTTTAGCGCCTAATGTTGATCTAAAAGTTTTGGCACGGGGAACACCAGGATTCTCTGGGGCTGATCTGATGAACCTTGTCAATGAGGCTGCTCTTATGGCGGCTAGCCGTAATAAAAGAGTCGTCACTATGCAAGAGTTTGAAGATGCAAAAGATAAGGTGATGATGGGAGCCGAACGGCGTTCATCCGCGATGACACAAGAAGAAAAAGAACTCACCGCTTATCATGAAGCAGGACATGCTATCGTGGCTCTTTGTGTGCCTGTTGCCGACCCTGTGCATAAAGCAACCATCGTGCCAAGGGGAAGAGCTTTAGGAATGGTGATGCAATTGCCCGAAGGGGATCGCTATTCTATGAGTTACCGGTGGATGATTTCTCGGTTGGCTATCATGATGGGTGGACGTGTCGCTGAGGAATTGAAATTTGGAAAAGAAAATATCACTTCTGGGGCTTCTTCCGATATTGAACAAGCAACAAAATTGGCACGGGCGATGATCACACGTTGGGGATTTTCTGATCTGCTTGGTAATGTTGCTTATGGTGATAATCAGGATGAAGTCTTTTTAGGGCATTCTGTGGCTCGAACACAAAATGTCTCTGAGGAAACAGCGCGCATGATTGATGCTGAAGTGCGTAAGCTTATTGATGATGCTTATAAAAGTGCTACTAAAATTCTGAAAGAAAAAAAGAAAGAATGGTTCGCTTTGGCACAAGGCTTGTTAGAGTATGAAACTTTAACGGGCGCTGAAATTAAAGAAGTTATTGCTGGAAAGCCTCCTTCACGAACACAAAAAGATGAAGGAAACACACCGCGCATTTCCTCTGTCCCTAAAACGGGAACGATTAAAGCAGAGTCTCAAAGCGAAGCTGTAACAACAGCAGATAAAACAGATGTTGATGAGACAGATGTTGATCAAGAAAAGGGGAGAAAAGCAGAGATAGATGCTGAAATGCAAACAGCGAAGTCTTCTGATATTCAAGCCAATGATTCTGAGGGGAAAGAACCGCAATCCCGTGGGGCTGAGAAAAAAGCACAAAACGCGAAAAGCTCCACCAAAACAGCAAGTCGCCCTAAAAGTAAAATAAGCGCTGGTAAGAAGCCAAATGCTACACAACGTGATAAAGGAAAGCCTTCTAAAGACGCTTAAATGACAATGTGTTGGGAGAAATTTTAAGCAAATTTCTTTGAAAAAGGCGCAAGGAAGACTTGCGCCTTAAAAGTATATTTAGGAAATTCTGTGATCAAAGATATTATAGGGTTATTGGCTTGTGATCTCTGTCGCGGTGTTTGGCGTTGTTTGCGGTCTATGTGGTAAGAGGTGTTCTGAAGCCTTTGGTTTTGTGTCTTGTTGTGTGTGGAGAGCTGGTTGCTTTAAGGTATTTGCTTTTGTTTAAAAAGGAGAGCGTTTGCTTATGAGAGAGCATAATATTCCTTTTTGTGGAGACCTCAAAGCATCATTTCTAGAGTGTATGTGGTTGTTGGGGAAATGAGAGAGTTGTTCTAGGTGGTGAGCTTGGTATGTGTTGCGGTAGTTTTTTTGTTGTTTGCGGTCTATGTGGTAAGAGGTGTTCTGAAGCCTTTGGTTTTGTGTCTTGTTGTGTGTGGAGAGCTGGTTGCTTTAAGGTATTTGCTTTTGTTTAAAAAGGAGAGCGTTTGCTTATGAGAGAGCATAATATTCCTTTTTGTGGAGACCTCAAAGCATCATTTCTAGAGTGTATGTGGTTGTTGGGGAAATGAGAGAGTTGTTCTCAGCAGCGGGCTTGGTGTGCGGTGTGATTTTCTGAAAGTTTGGAAATGAAGAGGTGCCAATGATTTCATCACAGGAAAGGTGTTGTATCAGGGATTTTGCCTGTTAGGAAAGAAGAAAAAGAGTTGTGTAAAGGAAAGAGGGATGGCGCAAAAATATTTTGGTACTGATGGAATTCGGGGAAAAGCTAATTCTTTCCCTATGACAGCAGATTTTGCTATGAAAGTGGGGATGGCTGTGGGGGTGTTGTTTCGCTCACAACATCAGTCGCGTCGTGTGGTGATTGGTAAGGATACCCGATTATCGGGTTATATGTTGGAAAATGCTTTGGTTTCAGGATTTACCGCTGCGGGAATGGAGGCTTTCTTGCTTGGACCTGTCCCAACACCTGCTGTTGCTATGCTTTGTCGTTCCCTGCGTGCTGATCTTGGCGTGATGATTTCTGCTTCTCATAATCCCTTCTATGATAATGGCATTAAACTTTTTGGACCCGATGGTTTTAAGCTTTCTGATGAGATGGAAGAAAAAATTGAGCAATTGATCGATATAGATCTTACAAAATCCTTAGCAGATTGTGCTGAAATTGGCTATGCAAAACGGGTTGAGGGCGATATTTATCGCTATATTGAATATGCAAAACGAACTTTACCCCGTGATGTGCGTCTTGATGCTGTGCGTATCGTCGTCGATTGTGCCAATGGCGCTGCTTATAAAGCGGCTCCACGTGCGTTATGGGAATTGGGCGCTGAAGTTTTTTCTATTCATGATACACCCAATGGGATGAATATTAATCAAAAATGTGGGTCAACCGATTTAACTTCTTTAAAAAAGAAAGTGCATGAAGTGCGTGCCGATGTGGGGATCGCACTTGATGGTGATGGTGACCGTGTTTTGCTTGTCGATGAAAAAGCACAAACCATTGATGGGGATCAGTTGATCGCTGTAATTGCTGAACATTGGCATAAAATGGGGCGTTTACAGTGTAACGGTGTTGTTACAACGATTATGTCAAATCTTGGACTCGAGCGCTTCTTGAACGGCAAATGTTTGGATGTTGTTCGGACCAATGTTGGGGATCGTTATGTTGTCGAAGCAATGCGCGAAAAGGGATATAATGTTGGTGGTGAAGCTTCGGGGCATATCGTGCTGAGTGATTTTGGTACAACCGGTGATGGGCTGGTGGCTGCTTTGCAAATTTTAGCGTGTATGCAAGAGAGCCAAACGCCTATGAGCCAATTGTGTAAACGGTTTGAGCCTGTGCCACAAGTTTTAAAAAATATAACGATTAAAAACAAAAATGTGTTGAAAAAGAATCCGGTTAAAAAAGCAATAGATCAAGCAACGCAACGGTTGGGGAAAAACGCACGATTGGTCATCCGTGCTTCTGGAACAGAACCGGTTATCCGAATTATGGCTGAAGGCGATGAACAAGAAGTGATCAATGCTGTTGTTACAGAGATGATGGAAGTTATTGCATATCACGATACGCTTGCAAAAGAGGAAGTTTCCCTCGAGAAAGCGTGAATCCTTTCTAAAATCTATGAATCAGCTCGTGTTTTTGATTATATTATACATAGGGGAAGTGATACTGTTGGAAAAATATCGCTGGTGATTTTTTCTCAAAGTGCGGGTTATGGGCACCTGATTGAAAGGCAATCAATAAAAGAGCGATGAAGAGTGCGTTTGCAAGAAGGCTCTTGAGGGATTTGTGGGATATTTTGGGGGGAGATAAGAGAGATTTTGCCAATGCGTTGCTTGAGGAGAGGTTTTTGAAGCAGGGTTTTCGCATGATGCTTGAAGGTGATGAACAAGAAGTGATCAATGCTGTTGTTACAGAGATGATGGAAGTTATTGCATATCACGATACGCTTGCAAAAGAGGAAGTTTCCCTCGAGAAAGCGTGAATCCTTTCTAAAATCTATGAATCAGCTCGTGTTTTTGATTATATTATACATAGGGGAAGTGATACTGTTGGAAAAATATCGCTGGTGATTTTTTCTCAAAGTGCGGGTTATGGGCACCTGATTGAAAGGCAATCAATAAAAGAGCGATGAAGAGTGCGTTTGCAAGAAGGCTCTTGAGGGATTTGTGGGATATTTTGGGGGGAGATAAGAGAGATTTTGCCAATGCGTTGCTTGAGGAGAGGTTTTTGAAGCAGGGTTTTCGCATGATGCTTGAAGGTGATGAACAAGAAGTGATCAATGCTGTTGTTACAGAGATGATGGAAGTTATTGCATATCATGATGAGATCATCTCGAGCAAAGAGGAATATCTGCTTTTAAAAAGCTTTCGAGTGCTAAACTCTGTAAAACAGAAAGCCATTTTACAGCTCCTCTCTGATCAGAAATAAAATCTTGGACAAACAAGATCAATACGCAAAAGTACTATTGCTTTTTTCATCATCTTCGATTGGATAAACAGCGCAGTGCCTCTCAGGTAAGAAGTCGCTCTCATTACAAAACTCTACATTACAGAAACTTTTTCATTTTTATTGTAAATCCCCTCAAAGTACTTTATGATTTAACCATATGATTTTGGTCGTCTACGCAACGACCAAGAGGGAAAACAAGCCCTAAACCCTAGCGTAAAAATGAACCCACTTTGTGGATAGCCCGGGATTCCGGGAGATTTTGCTATGTCCAGGTGCTGTCAAGCACTAAAAGCAAAAAGCTGACTAGGGTTCAGTACTTGTTACTCCCGGAATACCAATGCGAGGGCGCTCGCACTCGGTGGGGGCATAAAATGCAAGATAAAAACCTTTTTCACGATATTTCTATCGGCAAAAAAATCCGCTTTAAGCGAAAAATGTTGAAAATATCTCAGAAAGAACTCGGAAACCTCTTAGGGTTAAGCGCACAACAAATCCAAAAATATGAAACGGGACTCAATCGTGTAAGCGCTGGGTGCTTAAAGGAAATTGCTGAAAAACTGGATGTTCCTCTTGCCTTTTTTTATGCGGATCTTTTAACAAAGCAAGAGCCCCCATACCATCATGATGAAATCATCTCGAGCAAAGAAGAATATCTGCTTTTAAAAAGCTTTCGAGTGCTAAACTCTGTAAAACAGAAAGCCATTTTACA
Organism: Bartonella harrusi; assembly: GCF_024297065.1. Taxonomy (NCBI): domain Bacteria; kingdom Pseudomonadati; phylum Pseudomonadota; class Alphaproteobacteria; order Hyphomicrobiales; family Bartonellaceae; genus Bartonella; species Bartonella harrusi. The sequence goes on along the minus strand of NZ_CP101114.1, from coordinate 1,835,023 downwards.
ACTCCTCTCTGATCAGAAATAAAATCTTGAACAAACAAGATCAACACGCAAAAGTACCACTGCTTTTCTCACTATCTTCTCTTTGATAAGCAACGCAGTGCCTTTCATGTAAGAAGTCGCTCTCATTACAAAACAATACATTACAGAAACTTTTTCATTTCTATTGCAATCCCCTCAAATTCCTTTATTATTTGGCTGGTGTTTTGGTCGCCTACGCAACGACCAAGAGGGATCTAAAAACCCTAAAATCCGAGCATAAAAATAAGCCCATTCCCATGGGTGTTCCCGGGATTCCGGGAGATTTTGCTATGTCCAGGTGCTGTCAAGCACTAAAAGCAAAAAGCTGACTAGGGTTCAGTACTTGTTACTCCCGGAATACCAATGCGAGGGCGCTCGCACCCGGTGGGGGAATAAAATGCAAGATAAAAACCTTTTTCACGACATTTCTATCGGCAAAAAAATCCGCTTTAAGCGAAAAATGTTGAAAATATCTCAGAAAGAACTCGGAAACCTCTTAGGGTTAAGCGCACAACAAATCCAAAAATATGAAACGGGACTCAATCGTGTAAGCGCTGGGTGCTTAAAGGAAATTGCTGAAAAACTGGATGTTCCTCTTGCCTTTTTTTATGCGGATCTTTTAACAAAGCAAGAGCCCCCATACCATCATGATGAAATCATCTCGAGCAAAGAAGAATATTTGCTTTTAAAAAGCTTTCGAGTGCTGAACTCTGTAAAAAACAGAAAGCCATTTTACAGCTCCTCTCTGATCAAAAGGAAAGTTTTTAACGCTATAACGTTATAATTCATCACATTGAAGACATTGCCCTATTCTCTAAAAGAGTATCAAAAGCAATGTTGTTAACGGAAAATATGAGGCATGTTGGTGCAGTTTCAAATTGCTCATTTCTTTAAAGCGCTTTATTACTTCAAAAGTGTTTTGGGCACCTACGCAACAACCAAGAGGGCTGTATTGTTGAGATAAATTCAAATTTAAGTTTTATGAAAAAAATTTCTTTTTTGTTCATGAATCGTTGCGTAAAAATACATTGGTAAAAGTCTATAGAAGGTTATCATCTTTCCATTTATGAAAAAGAAAGATCCATTCTATTTTCGTGCTGCCAATGTTATTTGGTTTGTTATAAGAGCCGTTTGTGTGTTTAAGTCTTTTTTATTTGAAGCTCTTTTAGATTGAAATGAACAAGAGGGCTTTCATTTTTGCACTTCTCTGGGAATTAACATGCAAATTTAGCGCAGTGGTATGTTTGAGATGCGGTATGCTTGAGAGATAGATTAAGACGGTTTGAGGCAACACGCGTTGCTTCGGATTGTGTGTGTGTCAAATGGGGCAAGGGTATTGCACTCTCTGTTTGCGTCATTTGTGAAACTGGGAGGCTGCCGCATTGACGGACAATATGAGGCTGTTAGGGGAGAAACCCGTTTTCATCTTTTACCAACTCCTTTTCATTTAAATTTATGGTTTTAAGCATCCAAAGTCATGTCTTTTCAAGAATGGATATGACATATTGCCTCACGTTTTTGTTCGTCATGTCTTTTAATGGAATCACGTTCTTCATGCAGCAGCGAATGTTATTGTGTTGCTAAATTCACGTGCTTTCTTTAAAGAAATCTCTCTTAAAGCACCCAAACTCACTTCACGACGGTGCCCGTGAATGGTATAGCGGTAAAGCCATTGAGCACCACCAGTAACTTGCGTCATTTGTTATTTTATGATTTCTTTGTGCTCTTGGACACTTCTAAAAACCTCTTAAAATATGGAATTTGCTAATGGTGTCTTTAGAAATATCCATAGAGTTAAGCACACTTTTCAATTCGGGTTGGTACAAGCTAGCACTATCATACGCTTTACCGGCTCTAATATTGCGATAGCCCTTGGTTTTTAGACGATTCATTAAAGGCATTTTTACGCCTTTCTTCTTTGTTTTTTTATCTACACAATAATCTCACTTGTGACGTGCAAGGGGATAGTTTTAATTGATTCGACATAAAGCAGGTTTAAAATGAAAGAATCTCAGGATATTCGGATTTCTTATGTAACAGGCAAAATGATGAAGTATATTTATAAATCAACGTGTTATCTAATGGTGATTAAGAGTTCGATAAGAGGCAATAAGGGGCAAGGGATGATTAAGAGAGGCGGTAAGGGAGGCTAAGAGGTGTGGTAGGGGGCGGGTAAAGGGGGGATGAAAAGGCGATAAGGGATGATTAAGGGGGATAGGGATCAATTCTTCAGGTTGAATGTTGCATGAACATTGAAAAATAAGACATAAAAAAGGTCTTTGAAAAATAAAAAGGTGTTTTCTCTCATTTTAGAGAGAAAACACCGGGGGGGTTAGAAGTGCACAATTGCACATCTTACTTTGAAAAGTGGTTTTTTTTATCTTTTTTCCACAGGAAATAAGTTGCAAGTCCAAGAACCGGAACGCTCAATTTAGCAAAAGGGAGATGTTTGCTTAAAAGTGCAAGACTGGAAAGCGTTGCATCTGCCATAAGTTGATGGCGTTGTTCTTCCGATTTCTTTTGTTGTTCGTAGCGTTGATACGTTTTGAGAATGCGACTCGTGACAAAACCTAAACCTGCAAGCAAAAGCCAAATGAAAAACAGTGTACTGGCGGCTGCAAGCGGTGTCATAACCGAACATAAGGCAAGAAAAATGATAAGACATAAAAAGAACAGCGACATCAATAATGAAATGCCAACAATTCCGCAGATGATTGCTTGAAGACGCACTTGCTTGACGGTCCTTTTAAGCCCTCCGCCGACAAGATGGTTAAAAAGAGGAGCGATAAACTTATGCATTGATCAACGACGCAACAATTGAGAAAGAATAAAACCAATCCCCGCTGCAAACAGAATGCTTTTGTTCGGATTTTTACGAACATATTGATGCATATTTTGTTCAAAATCACCGATTTTCTCTTTTGCTTGAGAGAGAATGTCTTCACCATTTTCTTTCGCTGCATGATACAATTTTCCCGCTTTGTCTTTGGCTGCGTTCAATGTGTTTGCACCAGCATCTGCTAATGATGAGGTGACATTTGAAACATCTTTGCGTAACTTCTCAAATTGTTCCCGTGGTTCTTTTCCTGTTGTCATGTTATCTCCTTTTGTTATGTCATCAATTTTTTGTTTTGCTTGTGAGAGAATATCTTCACTGCCTTCTTTCGCGGCATGATACAGTTCTTTGGCTTTGTCTTTGGCTGCGTTCAATGTGTTTGCACCAGCATCTGCCAATGATGCGGTAACATCTGAAACGTCCTTGCGTAACTTCTTAAATTGCCCCCGTGGTTCTTTTTCTGTTGCCATTTTGTGGTCCTCTGTTGTTTTGTTGTTTGCCATGATGCTTTTTCCCTCTGTTGATTCAGCATTACGCATCTTTGTGTGTTCATAGTGATCATTTGCTTTGGAGTAAAAATTTTCACTGCTTTTGTAACGTCAAACGCTTTTTTTCGTTCCATTGGTTGTTTCATTTAAAAGCGTTGTGCTTAAAATAAATCATGTACACATCTTAATTTGAAAAGCGGTCTTTTTATCTTTTTTCCACCTTGATGATAAAAGCAGTTTTGTTCATGAATAGTTGAGTAAAAATGCATTGGTAAAAATCTTTTGCAGGCTGCTCTCTTTCCGTTTATGAAAAAGAAAGATCCCATTCTCTTTTCTTGCTGCCAATGTTATTTGGCTTGTTCGTAAGAGCAGTTTGCGTGTTTAAGTCTTTTGTGCAAGGGTTGGTAAAGCCTCAAAGCCTCGATAGATAAATTTTCTCCGCTTTGCAGCTCTCTTAGGATTCCGGGAGATTTTGTTCTGTCCAGGTGCTGTCAAGCACTAAAAGCAAAAGGCTGATTTGAGTCAGTGTTTTTAGACTCCCGGAATACCAATGCGAGGGCGCTCGCACTAAGTTTGGAAAATGAAATGCAAGGCAAAGACCTTTTTCACGACATTTCTATCGACAAAAAAATCCGCTTCAGAAAAAAAATGTTAAAAATATTTCAATACACAACGACTAATATAGCCCTTAAAGCCTCGATAAATAAATTTGCTCCGCTTTGCAGCTCTCTCAAAATTCCGGGAGTTTTTGCCATGTCCAGGTGCTTTTAGCACTAAAAGCAAAAAGCTGACTAGGGTTCAGTATTTTAGACTCCCGGAATACCAATGCGAGGGCGCTCGCACCCGGTGGGGGAATAAAATGCAAGATAAAAACCTTTTTCACGACATTTCTATCGGCAAAAAAATCCGCTTCAGAAGAAAAATGTTAAAAATATCTCAATACACAACGACTAATATAGCCCTTAAAGCCTCGATAAATAAATTTGCTCCGCTTTGCAGCTCTCTCACAATTCCGGGAGATTTTGTTCTGTCCAGGTGCTTATCAAGCACTAAAAGCAAAAAGCTGACTAGGGTTCAGTATTTTAGACTCCCGGAATACCAATGCGAGGGCGTTCGCAACTGGTGGTGGGTATGAAATGCAAGATAAAAACCTTTTTCGCGACATTTCTATCGGCAAAAAAATTCGCTTTAAGCGAAAAATGTTGAAAATATCTCAGAAAGAACTCGGAAACCTCTTAGGGTTAAGCGCACAACAAATTCAAAAATATGAAACGGGACTCAACCGTGTAAGCGCTGGGCGCTTAAAGGAAATTGCTGAAAAACTGGATGTTCCTCTTGCCTTTTTTTATGCTGATCTTTTAACAAAGCAACAGCCCCCATACCATTATGATGAGATCATCTCGAGCAAAGAGGAATATCTGCTTTTAAAAAGCTTTAGAGTGCTGAACTCTATAAAACAGAAAGCAATTTTATAACTCCTCTCTGATCAGAAATAAAATCTTGGACAAACAAGATCAATACACAAAAGTGCTATTGCTTTTCTCATCATCTTTGCTTTGCTAAACAGCGCAGTGCCTCTTATGTAAGAAGCTGCTCTCATTACAAAACTCTACAGTACAGAAACTTTTTCATTTTTATTGTAAATCCTTTGAAATTCCTTTATGACTAAAAAGGTAGTTTTGGTCGCCTACGCAACGACCAATAGGGATCTAAAACCCCGAAAGCTTAATACATTAAAATCGATACCCCTTTGTGGGGTATCTCCCGGATTCCGGGAGTTTTTGCCATGTCCAGGTGCTTTTAGCACTAAAAGCAAAAAGGCTGATTAAGCTCAGTGTTTTAGACTCCCGGAATACCAATGCGAGGGCGCTCGCACCCGGTGGGGGAATAAAATGCAAGACAAAAACCTTTTTCACGACATTTCTATCGGCAAAAAAATTCGCTTTAAGCGAAAAATGTTGAAAATGTCTCAGAAAAATGAGGAAACCGCTTAGGGTTAAGCGCGCAACAAATTCAAAAATATGAAACGGGACTCAACCGTGTAAGCGCTGGGCGCTTAAAGGAAATTGCTGAAAAACGCGATGTTCCTCTTGCCTTTTTTATGCGGATCTCTTAACAAAGCAACAGCCCCCATACCATCATGATGAGATCATCTCAAGCAAAGAGGAATATCTGCTTTTAAAAAGCTTCAGAGTGCTAAATTCAGTAAAACAGAAAGCCATTTTACAACTCCTCTCTGATCAGAAATAAAATCTTGGACTAACAAGATCAATACACAAAAGTGCTATTGCTTTTCTCACCATCTTCTCTTTGATAAGCAACGCAGTGCCTCTCATGTAAGAAGTCGCTCTCATTACAAAACGATACAGTACAGAAACTTTTTCATTTTTATTGTAAATCCTTTGAAATTCCTTTATGACTAAAAAGGTAGTTTTGGTCGCCTACGCAACGATCAATAGGGATCTAAAAACCCTAAACCCTAGCGTAAAAATGAACCCACTTTGTGGGTATCCCGGGATTCCGGGAGATTTTGCTATGTCCAGGTGCTTTTAGCACTAAAAGCAAAAAGGCTGATTAAGCTCAGTGTTTTAGACTCCCGGAATACCAATGCGAGGGCGCTCGCACCCGGTGGGGGAATGAAATGCAAGGCAAAAACCTTCTCAACGACATTTTTATCGGCAAAAAAATTCGCTTTAAGCGAAAAATGTTGAAAATGTCTCAGAAAGAACTCGGAAACCTCTTAGGGTTAAGCGCACAACAAATTCAAAAATATGAAACGGGCCTCAACCGTGTAAGCGCTGGGCGTTTGAAGGAAATTGCTGAAAAACGCGATGTGCCCCTGTCCTTTTTTTACGCTGAGATCTTTTAACGAAGCAAGAGCCTCCATACCATAATGATGAGATCATCTCGAGCAAAGAGGAATATTTGCTTTTAAAAAGCTTTAGAGTGCTGAACTCTATAAAACAGAAAGCCATTTTACAACTCCTCTCTGATCAGAAATAAAATCTTGGACTAACAAGATCAATACACAAAAGTGCTATTGCTTTTCTCACCATCTTCTCTTTGATAAACAGCGCAGTGCCTCTTATGTAAGAAGCTGCTCGCATTACAAAACTCTACAGTACAGAAACTTTTTCATTTTTATTGTAAATCCTTTGAAATTCCTTTATGACTAAAAAGGTAGTTTTGGTCGCCTACGCAACGACCAATAGGGATCTAAAAACCCGAAGACTCAAACATAAAAATGAGCCCACTTTGTGGGTATCCCGGGATTCCGGGAGATTTTGCTATGTCCAGGTGCTTATCAAGCACTAAAAGCAAAATGCTGATTTGAGTCAGTGTTTTTAGACTCCCGGAATACCAATGCGAGGGCGCTCGCACCCGGTGGGGGAATAAAATGCAAGGCAAAAACCTTTTTCACGACATTTCTATCGGCAAAAAAATTCGCTTTAAGCGAAAAATGTTGAAAATGTCTCAGAAAGAACTCGGAAACCTCTTAGGGTTAAGCGCACAACAAATTCAAAAATATGAAACGGGACTCAATCGTGTAAGCGCCGGGCGTTTGAAGGAAATTGCTGAAAAACTGGATGTTCCTCTTGCCTTTTTTTATGCGGATCTCTTAACAAAGCAACAGCCCCCATACCATTACGAAGAGATCATCTCGAGCAAAGAAGAATATTTGCTTTTAAAAAGCTTCAGAGTGCTGAATTCTGTAAAACAGAAAGCCATTTTACAGCTCCTCTCTGATCAAAAGGAAAGTTTTTAACGCTATAACGTTATAATCCATCACATTGAAGACATTGCCCTATTCTCTAAAAGAGTATCAAAAGCAATGTTGTTCACGGAAAAAATGAGGTATTTTTGTGCAGTTTTAAATTGCTCATTTTTTTAAAGAGCTTTATTACTTCAAAAGCGTTTTGGGCACCTACGCAACAACCAAGAGGGCTGTATTGTTGAGATAAATTCAGTTTAAGTTTTATGAAAAAAAATTCTTTTTTGTTCATGAATGGTTGCGTAAAAAATGCATTGGTAAAAGTCTATAGAAGGCTATCATCTTTCCATTTATGAAAAAGAAAGACCCATTCTATTTTTGTGCTGCCAATGTTATTTGGCTTGTTATAAGAGCCGTTTGTGTGTTTAAGTCTTTTGTGCAAGCAACTTATTGTTGAGACAAGTTCAGTTTAATTTTTGTGAAGAAAAATTTCTTTCATATTCCTCTTGAAAGAGTTCTTTCCTGAAATAAAACTATACTTGATTTATCAAGTTTTATTTTTTAGATTGTATACAGAGTGATATTAAAAGGGACGTGGCATTTTGGAAGGGTGGTGCTGCGGGGGTTGATGGCACAGCTGTAAAACCAAGTGCAATCCATAATGGTGTGAGAGAAATGGAAACTGAAACAGTCCCCTTAGAGAGCGCATCTTCTCTGCTTGCTGCGCATGACCTTTCCCCTTTTGCTATGTTTATGGCGGCTGATTTTGTTGTCAAGTCCGTTATCGTTCTTTTGTTGTTGGCTTCTCTTGCCTCTTGGACCATTGCTTTTGTCAAAATTGTTGAAATCTCTTTGGCAAAACGAAGAGTGCGTCGTGAACTTCAGTTGGTTCTCAATGCCCAAACCCTCACGCGTTTGGCTGCCAGCTTAAAGGAAAGCAAAGGTGCCGGTGTGGTCTTTCTCAAAGAGGTTCTTAAAGAAGTGTATCTTTCTACACAACAAGTGCGTTTTATGGGCAATGAAGGGGCTGGAACTGATGAAAAAGCGTATGCAAAACAAGAGGCCCCCATTGCCCATGAAACCCCCTTCTTCTATGAGGAAATAGATCGCTATAGTGAGGATGTGCACGATATGAATGAGGGTATAAAGGAAAGAGTTCATTCGCTTTTGTCACGCTGCTTGTTAGCTGCGACAAGGCGTGTTGCATGTGGCAGCGCCGTTCTGGCAACCATTGGCGCTATTGCTCCCTTTGTGGGGCTTTTTGCAACCGTTTGGGGAATCATGAATTCTTTTATCGGCATTGCTCAGTCGCAAACCACACGGCTTGATGTGGTGGCTCCTGGAATCGCTGAAGCCTTATTAGCAACGGCTATCGGGCTTTTTGTGGCTATTCCGGCTGTTATTATGTATAATAGCCTTATGCGTGCTTTGAGTGGTTATCGCAATGATTTGGGCGATATTGCCGCGGCAATTGAAAGACTTTTGAGTCGTGAACTTGATAGACATCGTCAACAGAAAAGTCAGAAAAAATGAAAGCGGGTTTTAATGATAATTGGGAAAATGATGATGGTGGGTTGCACAACGAAATTAATGTAACCCCTTTTATTGATGTTGTACTCGTACTGCTGATTGTTTTTATGGTTGCTGCACCTTTGGCAACCTCCGTTATTCCCGTTCAACTTCCTTCTCTAACGCAAGCACCCCCTATGGTGCAACCTGATGAGCCTCTCTATGTCACTTTGCAAAAAGACCGGTCTCTTTATGTTGGTGATGATCTGATCCCCCAATCCGCTTTTACGGAAACTTTGTTGAAGGCAACAAAGCAAAATCGAGAGACAAAGATTTTGATCAAAGCTGATAGCGAAATCGATTATGGAGCTGTTGTTGATTTGCTTAATCAAATACGTCTTGCTGGATATCGTAAAGTTGGTCTTATGGGATTGCAAAAGTCTGCTAATGTTGTGGTAAAAGAGCCAACAAAAGGAGAGGCAAGTGACGGCAGTGCAAATGCTCCCAACGGGGATGGGCTAAATGTGACAGGTGTGCGAGAGTAGTCGTTACAAGTGATATGTTAAGCATGAACAGTTCTGTTATGGAACTTTTCCCTCTAGAGCAAATAGATTATCGGTAAGAGTGGGGGCGGTTAGAGAGGAAAGAACGGTTTATTTCTGCTGAAGTCTGTTGAACTTACACCATCCGCTCCTCTGCTTGTGGTGTTTTTGCTTTTTACGGTGTTATGGACATTTCCTTTTTCAGATGGCCCTTCTTCAGATGGTTCAAGAATGTGATATCATTTCGCACGGTTTTAAACGCATCAATCTCACTCTGAATAACCGGTGCGATGACCGTTTGCGCAATGCGCATACCACGTTGGATGGAGAAGTCTTCTTGTCCCAAATTGATGAGGAGAACTTTTCCCTCGCTTTTGGCTAAGTATTGTCAATTGTTCCAGGTGTGTTTAAGCATGTGATGCTATGCTTTAAGGTTCAACCAGAGCGTGGATGTCTTTGCGCTGTAACCGGTGCGATGACCGTTTGCGCAATGCGCATACCACGTTGGATGGAGAAGTCTTCTTGTCCCAAATTGATGAGGAGAACTTTTCCCTCGCTTTTGGCTAAGTATTGTCAATTGTTCCAGGTGTGTTTAAGCATGTGATGCCATGCTTTAAGGTTCAACCAGAGCGTGGATGTCTTTGCGCTGCAAAGTCGGGTTTGAGAGTAGAATGAGCGTGGAAGAGGAGTTCCGTTTGAATAAATGCCCGTTGCTTTAGGTATAAGCCGGTCTCATCATACTCTTTGCCAGCCCCCGTTGCGACAGCCCTTGGTCTTTAGACGATTCATAACAGGCATTTGTACCCCTTTCTTCTCTCTTTTTTATCTACATGCCAACCCAGCTTGCGACGTGCAAGCAAGTGATTTCAATTGCTTGAACATAACAGGATTTGAGATGAAAGGATTTTACAATATCCGAGCGTCTCATTCAATAGGAAAAATTATAAATTATGATTATAAATCAATGTGTTGTTTATACAATAATCGACCGTTTCTTCTTCACTAAGTGCTGTTTATAGGCTTCGCAGAGCTTGCCATGGATCATGTGGAAGCTCTAAACTTTGACCATGTTCAAGACGTTGGACCGATAAACGGATTGGTGGTGATGGAGAGAAAACCTCTTTAAGGAAGAAGGTTTCTTTTGCTCGTTTTTGTGTGGTTGTTTTGGTACGTGAAAGGCACTGTTGTTTAATTGTGCCCCGTTGAACCAAAACCACCTGCTCCTCTGCTTGTAGGAGCTTGGCTTTCTCCGTTGTTATGGGCATTTTCTTCTTCAGATGGTTCTATTTCAGAAACATTGACCTGAATAACCGGTGCGATGACCGCTTGCGCAATGCGCATACCACGTTGGATGGAGAAGTCTTCTTGTCCCAAATTGATGAGGAGAATTTTTACCTCGCCACGGTAATCGCTATCAATTGTTCCAGGTGTGTTTAAGCATGTGATGCCATGCTTTAAGGCTAAACCAGAGCGTGGACGTATTTGCGCCTCAAAACCGGGCTGAAGGTGAAAGATGAGACCCGTTGGAATAAGCGCCCGTTGTCCCGGTGCAAGAACCATCGTTTCTTCTGCACCAAGTGCTGCTCGCAGATCTAGCCCCGCAGAACCCGCTGTGGCATAGTGTGGAAGTTCTAAACCTTGACCATGCTCAAGACGTTGGATCGATAAGCTGATGTGTGATGATGGAGGAGGAACTATCTTCGAGGAAGAGGGACTCGTTTGGTTGTTCAGGTGCGTGGAAGGCATGGTCAAAGCATCTCCAAAATATAAAAAACAAGCACAGTTCTAACAAAAGATTCCTCGTGAAACAAGCAGAGAAAAACCTCGTAAGGGGTAAATGGTTTTCGCTGCTTGTTGTCCGTGGTAAACGTTTATTTTCCATACTGTCTGTTTTAGATACTGCCAATGAAGATGCCTGTTGCAAAAACAAGAGCGCCACCAATGATAACCTGTAATGATGCACGCCAAAAAGGTGTCGACATAAATCTATTTTGAATCCACACGATCGCCCAGAGTTCGAAAAAAACAACGATAAAGGCAATAATTGTTGCAACGTAAAAAGAGTGGATCAAATAAGGAAGTGTGTGACCTAATCCCCCCAGTGTTGTCATAATGCCGTTCGCAAGGCCTCTTTTAAGAGGGGAACCACGACCTGATAATTTGCCATCATCATGCACAGCCTCTGTGAAACCCATCGAAAGACCCGCGCCAATGGAGGCAGAAAGCCCTATCAAAAAAGTTTGATGCGTATCTCCTGTGGCAAAAGCAGCAGCAAAAATAGGAGCAAGAGTGGAAACGGAGCCATCCATTAAACCCGCAAGCCCAGGTTGTATCCACGTTAAAAGTATTTGTCTATGCGCTGTTGATGCCTTCTTCGTCTCTTTTTTCGTGCCTTTATTGGTAACGGCTGCTCTTTGAGGCGCTGCTTGCCTGTGTTTGTTTGTTATAAACGCAGGGTATTCGCATAGCGGCCCTACTGCTCTTGCTCGATTGCTACAAGAAAGACAAAGAAGTTGCTTATAGTTTTCAAGCTCGTGTATGCCCATCGCTGTAAAAATCGCTGCTTGTTCAGAGGAATAAGGTTTGAGAGCTTTGGCATATTTTAAATAGAGAGCCGCACGTTGTTCTTTTGCTTTAAGCGTGCGAATCACCATCCTTTGTGCTGAACGAAAGAACAGAGCTTTACGTTGTACAAATGAAAAAAACGATTTCAACATTTTCTGTTCCTTTGCACTTTAGAATAATTCTAAAAATATAGGATGAAAAAAATCAAAGTCAATCTAAAATTTTAAAATTGCTGGAAGACAATGTTGAAAGAAGAAAAGCGTTGGTGCGTCAAGAAAAAGAAATAAATGCTTAAAAAAAGAAGATAAAATGAGCCGATAAGAAAAATTGTCAGAGAGAAAATGGTGGCAAAGTTTGGGACGTTTGTCGAAGAATGAGGTTAGGGGATGATTTGAGAAGGTTCTGCCAAGAACGTTTGAGGATAAAATATTTTGGACTTCCTAGAGAGATGGTTGAAGAACTTTATGGGCAAAACAGATGAGGGGGGCGAGAAAGCATAGGATGTGATGCTGTGGAGAAATAAAGGATTTTACCAAAAAATATGTGAAGAATCATATCATAAAAAGGTTTTTTATAAAGGTTTAAGAGGATGCTTTTGGCTAAGTTTGATGAGAAGAATAATCTGAAAATATTGTTGCAAAAGCGTGAATATTACCACACGTACGCAATTTTTAGATGTTTTTACAAAGGCAAGAAAAGATGAGGCTACATATGCACATTGAAATATCTCAAAAAATATTGAAAATGTCTCACAAAAAATTTTGTAAGATCCTCTACAGGGCTCTCTTAATAAGACTAAAAAAAGCACCCCAAATGACGAAAGGAGTGGTTACCCACTCCTCCGTTCCTGTCTCCCCTTGCGGGGAAGCGGCCACCATTACTGATGCCGTATATGCCTTTTTATATACGCTTATTTTTCGTAAAAGTCAATGATGTAAACGCGGTAAATGTTTGAGCATCAGAGCGACAACTTTATGAAACTCTTCGCTGGATAATCTTGGAACAGTCCGTGAGCAACTTAAACGGCTTACGGAAACTGTCGTGACATAATTGCAAATAATCCACGCTTTTTTATTCTCTATGGGAGATTGTAGCGGATAAGCAGCCGGATTATTGGGTTGTGATTTCGTTGAAAAAGGTAAAACTGTTACATTGCCATATAATTTTGCATTCTTAGAAAGCACTAAAACAGGCCGTTTTTTCCAAAATTCAGGGAGAATCGAATCATGAGGAAAATCACACCAAAAAACTTGCCTAATGCGTGGTGCCGATTTGATTCGCGGTTTTATATGGGGGGGTTTTTGGTAAGGAGCATTTAAATCTCCTCCTCTTATATGCTCACGCCATGCGTTATGATCATGTTCCATCATAACGCAGGGCTCTTCAAGTGGAGCTAAATCTAAGGAAAAAGGTGATGGGGTGGAAGATGCTGTGTTTTTATCCTCAGCCATGGCAGACCATTCATGTTTATCAGTCCCCTCACTTACTTATTTTACAGCTTTTCGGTGGTTAGTTTGTATCAAAATGTTTTTTATAAGTACAGAGAGTGAAAACAATAAAATGGATGTATCTGCTTATTTTTTCTTTTTTACTCGCGGCTAGGGAAGGAATGTTGGTGTTATGGGATGGGTGCTGAGGTATGAGGGGGTAGAGTGCTCGAAAAGGGGGACGGAAAAATCAATGCACGCGATTTTTTGTTCTTTTACAGGTAGGGCTTTTTATCGCCTGCAAGCAGCCCTTTTGAAGCAATGTAAAGGCGAGCAAGCGTGTCAATGCGGTGAGCAACAATATTCCAACCGGTAAAGGAGAAAAAGAACGCGTATCGGCGCTTCAGAACAAGAAGGAGGATGGATATTGTTTAACTGATTGAAAAGTTGATTAACATCTGTCGTTTTCCGTATTGGCATCTCCGGTTAGGGCTTTTTATCGCCTGCAAGCAGCCCTTTTGAAGCAATGTAAAGGCTAGCAAGCATGTAGATGAGGCTAGCAACAATATTCCAACCGGCAAAGGAGAGAAAAAGAACGCGTATCGGCGCTTCAGAACAAGAAGGAGGATGGATATTGTTTAACTGATTGAAAAGCTGGTTAACATCTGTGGTTTTCCTTATTGTATCTATACTGCAACTGGTTGGTGCTGGCCAAAAACCATATTCCACACCCGTATGATACATCGCTAAAACAAGGCTGATCGTCATGAGGGTAAAAACACATAAAAATAAAAGCTGTATCCAAGAGGATATACGAAAAAACCACGCTCCAAAACCTGCTAAAAGCAGAAATGGAAGAGCGCTATAATAGGGAAGACGTTCAATCAGGCATAAATCACAAGGAAGATATCCACCAATATGTTCAAAATAAAGTGCTAGACCTATCGTAGCAGAGAGGCAAAAGGCGAGAAAAAAAGCCCATAAACTGAGTTCTCTTTTGCTTGGTTCAAGATGAAGGTGTTTGTGCAAAATATGTTGAGAAGGAAAAATATGTGCCATTGAGGGTGCCTCTTAAGGTAAAAGGTGCTTGTTTACAAAAACTATGAAAACTCCATAAACAAAAAGCAGAGTAACAAAACCTATCAGGATAATCCATTTGAAATGGCGCAAAAAAAATCCATTGCTTGTTGTCCAAAACGCTGAATAAGCCAAGCAAGGAGATAAAAACGCGCTCCCCTAGCAAAAATACAGGTAATAATGAAAATTTCAAGATGTATACCGATAACACCTGCCAAAATCGTCACGATCTTAATAGGAGGAAGGTGAAAAAAACCTGAGGTGATCAGTAAAATAATGAGAAATTGCAATGTTGCATCGTTTTGTAGTGCTTGAAAATTTTCAACTTGTCCGTAGAATTCTAAAATCGGTTTGGCGAGTGTATCATAGGCAAAATGCCCAATAAACCAACCTGCTATCCCCCCTAAAACAGAACAGATCGTTGCAATAAGGGCATAGTAGTAAGCCCGTTTGGGTTGAACAAGGGTCATCGGAATATACAAAACATCTATCGGTATGGGAAAAACAGAACTTTCAATAAAGGCAATGAATCCAAGCCAGTGTGGTGCTGTACGCCGATTTGCCAAAGAAATCGTCCAAAGCTTTAATCTGTTTAATATCATGCGGACTTTCATACTTCTTAGAGGTAAAGACTTTACAAATGATTCTCCAAAAACGAAATGGGGCGAATAGATAAAAATGTACAGCACAAAATAATACGAATTCTTTAAAAAACATAAGTCTAGTGTTGACGAATCTATCCTTCTTCATGTAGTGCAGAAAGATAGTGGGCCGGTTTGCTCTTTATGAAAAATGTTTTTATAACATATTTTTTTATCGTGGTTGTTCTTTACCAATAATATGTGGGACAACAATGTGCGGGTGTGGTGGAACTGGTAGACGCGCCAGACTCAAAATCTGGTTCCGAAAGGAGTGTCGGTTCGAGTCCGACCACCCGCACCATCTCATCTATCCTTCCTTCTCCATACAGCTCCCGTGCGTATATTTCTTCACTTTCACTCGCTTGCTTTTATATTTTCTCTGTTTCACTCGCTTACCCTGAAGTGTTGTAAATGTTGTTTTTCAGAGCAGTGATATAAGATCTCTCCATGCCTATAAAAGCCCTCCTTGTGTGATTGCAGTTGCTTTTGCGTTAAAAAAAGCACACAATTATTAATTCGCAGGGGATGTACATGATCTCTTATCCAGCTTGTTTATCATGTGAAGCATATAGGGGTAAACAGCAAAGACCTCTCTCTTGGGAAAAGACGCATGGAATGACAGATTGTGGGGTCGTTGGAAAATTCTATCCTTAAAAGGAAAGAGTAACAGTAAAAATTATAAAATGGAACACTTTAGGGTCTTGTGTCAGATTGCTCCGTCTCTTGCTCTCCTCTTGGTCGGTGAAGTTGGGATAGATGCGAAATTATGCTAAGATTTCTTTTTGAAACAGTGATGAAAAATAAAGAAAATGTTGTCGTTTCCTTGATTGTTTTTATGGTTTTGTCTCAAGCTTACGAGAGTGAAAAGAAAAACAATATTTATACATTTTGAAATTTATGCAATTGTTGTTGTTCACTTGTTCGGAAATTTTTCTCGCAAAATATTGTATGAAAATGAATTTTAAAAAGTGATGATAGACTTCTTTTTAATGAGTGTTTTACTCCTATAACGTTGTATTACTGAGTTTTATCTCAATAAAAGCTTGACAAAATTTAAAATCGCTAATCCTTTCAATCGAGCAATCGAGCAATCGAGCAATCGAGCAATCGAGCAATCGAGCAATCGAGCAATCGAGCAATCGAGCAATCGAGCAATCGAGCAATCGAGCAATCGAGCAATCGAGCAATCGAGCAATCGAGCAATCGAGCAATCGAGCAATCGAGCAATCGAGCAATCGAGCAATCGAGCAATCGAGCAATCGAGCAATCGAGCAATCGAGCAATCGAGCAATCGAGCAATCGAGCAATCGAGCAATCGAGCAATCGAGCAATCGAGCAATCGAGCAATCGAGCAATCGAGCAATCGAGCAATCGAGCAATCGAGCAATCGAGCAATCGAGCAATCGAGCAATCGAGCAATCGAGCAATCGAGCAATCGAGCAATCGAGCAATCGAGCAATCGAGCAATCGAGCAATCGAGTGTCTGTTTGATATGCTGATCTCTTGCCCACTCTCAAGAACGATATTTTACATTTAACAAATAAAAAACCCTGCTGAAGACAGGGTTTTTTAGGAGTTCTCTCTTTTTTAATTTTGCAATAAATTAAAATTTATATGCGATGCCAATACGGAAATTATTGGTTTTGGAGCTTATCTCAAGCTTATCGTCGGCAAATTTCGTTTTACCAAAATGCGAATAGCGGTATTCGGCACGCATGATAACATTATCTGTCATTGCAAGGTCAATACCGCCGCCTAATGTATAACCAACCATTGTTTTGCTTTCATCCAATACATCGCCAGAAGCAAATATGAAAGTAGGATCCTCTTGGGATTTTGACAAAATTGACATGATATATTGCATCTGCATGTAGGCTACACCACCAGCAACATACGGCATTACGCAACCTGAAGCAAAACCCATGCGGACACGCGTCGCACCACTCCACGTTTCTTTTAAAGTAACGCTGCTCTCAACAATATCACCAATATTGGGTATTGTTTCATCAGGAGCTCCAGGTCTTTTAATAGGAAGACCAGCTTCTTTAAGAACGGCATTAATCGAATTTAACGCATCGTTATTTAAAATTTTTCTTTCATCACCCTTTTCGACACTTTTTCTTCCTGACCAGATCAGGTCTGTATCAACACTTAAAATCAAGTTGCTTCCCAGATCAAAATTAGAACCCGCATAAAGACCGGCGACGAATCCTGAAGGTTTAGGTGATAAAGATTTATCAATCCAAGCCCATTTTCCAGTTTTGGCATCTTTAGCGTAATCTAAAGAATTGTTGCTTGAAAAACTAACAATTTGTCCTCCAAGATAAAAACCGCTCCAAGAAAAAGGTTGAGAAACAATAATCGGTGAAACAGTTCGTTTTGCTCCTTGAAGAACCAAAACAGCTGGTTTTGGTTCTTGAGGAATAATGGTATCTGCTGCTTGCACCGCTGAAGTGGCAAGGAAACCCAAAATCGACGCTGTTGCTAAATATTTCTTATTCATAAAGATCCCTCTATTTCAAATACGGAATGTATTATACATATTCCAGTTTAAAAATCTATAGTTAACAGAAATATTAAAAATAAAATAATATAGGAGCTTATTTATGGCGTAATTAAATACAAAATGACGTATAAAAGAATGTGGATAAAGGCATTAAACTCTTCAAATTGTTTTTCTCACTTCATTCCCTTCTGCGTTTTCAATGTTTTTTGGTATCATAGATACCCCTTGTGAGGATGAGGGGTTAGTTCTTTGAAAACCACTGTTTTAAATGGGCAAAGACATTATCTATCGCATCCATAATCCGAGCAAAATCAAGGATCAGCAAAAAGAGAAAGAAGGCTATCCACTTCATCAAGCGAGACATCATTTTTACATTTTGATAAGTGATGATCATTTCTTGAAGCATTTCTTTTTCTGCTTCTGTAAGCGCGGTGGTTTTTTTAGTGTTTTTGCTAACCATGTTTCCACCCACACAAATATTCACCCTGTTTGTTATGCTTTAAGATCTCTCTTGCTAAGTTTGAACTGATCCTGTTCAAATCTTGGCTTTCCAAATATATCGGTAACCACCCCACACAAGAAGAAGCAACTTTATTTGTCGCGCAACCAGTGAGAGAGATCAGCACGCACATCAGCATCACTTTTTTGATTAATTTCATTTTCTACCTCCAACCGTGTTGTTGCAGTCTTTAAAGTCTTCTCAGTTTGCTTTTGTTGTTCAGTCTTTTTGCCAAGAACAAAAGCTTTTGCTAAAATCATAAAAAAAGCGGCTAAAGCCGCACCTGTTAGCATCAGATTTTTTTTCATCCATAAGATCATAATTTGTGCTCCTGAAAGCGTCTTGCGACACAGAAAAGTCCCGCACAGGCGGCTAAAATCATAAGGGGTGCCAATGCCCATTGGATAGGACCATTGCCCGCTAACAAACCACCAAGACCAGAGAAAGAGCCAAGGGTTGGGGCAAGGGCTTCTGCTTTGAAAATGCCGGTTGGCTTTTTTCTTTTTATCGATAAGGTCAGAGTTGGTGCTCCTGAAAACGTTTGGTGACACAGAAAAATCCCGCACAGGCGGCTAAAATCATAAGGGGTGCCAATGCCCATTGGATAGGACCATTGCCCGCTAACAAGCCACCAAGTCCTGAGAAAGACCCAAGGGTTGGGGCAAGGGCTTCTGCTTTGAAAATCCCTGTTGGCTTTTTTCTTTTTATCGATAAGGTCAGAGTTGGTGCTCCTGAAAACGTTTGGTGACACAGAAAAATCCCGCACAGGCGGCTAAAATCATAAGGGGTGCCAATGCCCATTGGATAGGACCATTGCCCGCTAACAAGCCACCAAGTCCTGAGAAAGACCCAAGGGTTGGGGCAAGGGCTTCTGCTTTGAAAATCCCTGTTGGCTTTTTTCTTTTTATCGATAAGGTCAGAGTTGGTGCTCCTGAAAACGTTTGGTGACACAGAAAAATCCCGCACAGGCGGCTAAAATCATAAGGGGTGCCAATGCCCATTGGATAGGACCATTGCCCGCTAACAAGCCACCAAGTCCTGAGAAAGACCCAAGGGTTGGGGCAAGGGCTTCTGCTTTGAAAATCCCTGTTGGCTTTTTTCTTTTTATCGATAAGGTCAGAGTTGGTGCTCCTGAAAGCGTCTCGCGACACAGAAAAGACCGGCACAGGCGGCTAAAATCATAAGGGGTGCCAATGCCCATTGGATAGGACCATTGCCCGCTAACAAGCCACCAAGTCCTGAGAAAGACCCAAGGGTTGGGGCAAGGGCTTCTGCTTTGAAAATCCCTGTTGGCTTTTTTCTTTTTATCGATAAGGTCAGAGTTGGTGCTCCTGAAAGCGTCTCGCGACACAGAAAAGACCGGCACAGGCGGCTAAAATCATAATGGTTGCCAATGCCCATTGGATAGGACCATTGCCCGCTAACAAACCACCAAGACCAGAGAAAGACCCAATGATGGGGGCAAGGGCTTCTGCTTTGAAAATGCCGGTTGGCTGTGTGGTTTCCACTGGTTGATAATTGGAAGAAACATAAGCGCCTTTTGCCCATAAGCCTGCTTCTGCTGTACGCCGGTGTACGAGACCTTGAAGGCGCTTTCCATCCGCTTTGGTCCATTTCTGTAATTCAGAGGGCACTGTTTCATATTCACCTTGATTGAGTTTTTTTAACAGTGTCGAATTGCAAAAGGCTGCTGTTCCTACATTATAACAAAAGGAGACGAGTGCTGCGAATTGTTCGTCTGTTAAGGAAACTTGAACGGCTTGTTCAACAGTGTTCTCAAATTGTTGCAAATCATGGCAAAGAAACTCTTCGGCTTGTTCTTCAGTGATTGTCATGCCCTTATGAACAAAGGGTTTTCCAGCAGAATTTGTATGCCCATAACCAATGGTCCATACACCAATAGCATCTTTATAGGCGTTTAGACGCAAACCTTCCCATTGTTTAATCAGTGCTAATCCTTCTGATGATATTTTTCTCATAGGTTTCTCCATAAAAAAAGCTCCACACAAGGCAGAGCTGGATTAAAAGGTTGATTTCTTTTCTCTTCGAAAAGACGGCTTATTAAAACAAACTTTCTCCCTATTCTTTAGTGAATAGAAAACAAATTTCCATGAAACGATTAGATTGGTTTGTCTTGGTGTTTGCTGCTTTGTGCTGCTGATGGTGGGGTGGTGGTGGTTGCTGGTGGGGCTGGTAGGTGGTTGGTGGAGTTGGGAGGTGTTGGTGTTTGCTGCTTTGTGCTGCTGATGGTGGGGTGGTGGTGGTTGCTGGTGGGGCTGATAGGTGGTTGGTGGAGTTGGGAGGTGTTGGTGTTTGCTGCTTTGTGCTGCTGATGGTGGGGTGGTGGTGGTTGCTGGTGGGGCTGATAGGTGGTTGGTGGAGTTGGGAGGTGTTGGTGTTTGCTGCTTTGTGCTGCTGATGGTGGGGTGGTGGTGGTTGCTGGTGGGGCTGATAGGTGGTTGGTGGAGTTGGGAGGTGTTGGTGTTTGCTACTTTGTGCTGCTGGTATTGGTGGGGTGGTGGTGGTTGCTGGTGGGGCTGATAGGTGGTTGGTGAAGTTGGGAGGTGTTGATGGAGGAGTAGATGCTTTGGTAAAAAACAACAATAGTGAAATGCTCCTTGTTGAGAGTTCTTTTTTTCTTCTCAAAATAATCTTGGCATTTTTGATGCAATTTAAGAGATGCCATCTTTGAGAGAGCAGATGCCTTTTGCTTTAATAGGCAAACAGTTTATACGGTGTGCATTCTACAAATCAAAAGCAAAGCAATGGCCCGATATGAACAGATTTAATCCATAAATGCGAATGACGTGTTTTATTCTCCTGTGCATATGTGATAAAATGTTAAAAACACCATTATAAGTGAAGAGCAGATTTATATTCATAAATCCTTTTTCTATGTGCTGAAACAGAGAGTGTTTTTTCCTGTGGTCTCATTAAGTTTTTCTCAAACCTTTCGCAAAGCGTTTCACCTTTTTTGTTTACTTTTTCATTTTTAGTCCTCGGATTTGATTTTATATATTGTTCGAGGCGTCTTTTCCCTTGCGTGTGTTTGTAAAAGCTGGCGGGAAGATACGTATCTAATTTCTCATAAGGGAGAGTTGTATTGGGTTCACATAAGGTGCCGTTAATATTGTCTTGGTGTATTCTTGCCAATTTGTGTGCTTCGATATGAAGCTTTTTGGCAAGAGCTAAGCTAAATATTCCACATTCAGAGGCGCTTCGTTGAATATCCATTTCTGCAATAGAAAAATGACATTCGGGCAATTCACGGTGAAGGGCTTGTCTTATTCTCAATCCTAACAGAGTTGCGCTGGTGTTATTCATAAATGTTGTTGATTCAAACAATATCACCGACGTTTTGTCTTCAATGGTGCGATGATCAATGACCGCAAAATGGTTGCCTTTTTCCTGTGTGTTTATGATATATCTTGAAGATTGAATGCCGTTCGCAAGAGCTTCTTTTAGTGAGAGGGTAAAGTCGTCTGCGGTTAAGGTCAATTTAAGATGCAAATTGGGATATTTGCGATTTGCCTGCTTGACGAGGGCCGGCATCATTTTAAAATCTAGATCTTCATAATCGGCAATAAGCCAATAACCACTGGAGAGGTCTTTTTCTAAACTGGTAATAAGATCTTGCAATTTTGTAGAGCTCAATGGAAGAGCTGCTGATGGGATACTCTTGATCTCTAAATGCGCAAGAGAGCTTGCTAATGATTCATTGGTAACAGCTTCTTCTTGTCTTTGTGGTGCACTATTGACGACAATGTTTTTTGCATCTTGGTTTTTTGAATCTTGCGGTTTCATAAAAGAAATCTCCATATTAACAACGTGCATGGTGTGTTATGGGCTTATTGGGGCTGAATCATGTTTTGATCGCGATTTTTCTCTCAAGGTGAGAGGAAAAAATGACAGCAGCTTTTATTGAAAAGGTTGAAGAAAAATGAAGGGGTTTTGAGAGATCATTCTCGTCATCCCTTATCTTTGTAAAATGTGCAAAAATTGTCAAGAACTTGCGTGCTGTTATACCTTTCAGCTTTCTCTTCTCTTAAATGAGACTTTGCATGTCTTTAGAGTGTGTTCTTTTTTGATGATGACAGTGTGTAACTTCATAGAGAAACTTGCCTCTTTTGCCGGTGTTTATAAACCGAAAAAGAAGAAAAATTGTGCCTCTAAACGAAGCTAACGCATAAACTGCAATGTCTGCTTCATCTTTCTCCACAGAGGCAAAAATATGCAATACTCCATCATGAGAGATGTATTCAGAGACTCCATATTATAGCATGAGAGACTTATATTCAGAGACTCTTTTTCTCTGTATTGAAACAGAGACAGCTTTTCCCTCTGTTGTTACTGCGTTTTTGTCAAATCTTTCACGAAGTGTTTCGTCTTTTTTGTTTACTTTTTCACTTTCAGCACCAGGATTTGCTTTCATATATTGTTCGAGACGTCGGCCGCCTTGTGTGTGTTTGTAAAAGCGAGAAGGAAGGTACTGATCGACTTTCTCAGAAGGGAGAGTTGTATTGGGTTCACATAAGACGCCGTTAATATTGTCTTGGTGCATTCTTGTCAATTTGTCAGCGTTCGTATGAAGCTTTTTAGCAAGCGCTAAACAAAATATTCCGCATTCAGAGTTACTGCGTTGAATGTCCATGACACCCTTGGAAAAATGACATTCTGGCAATTTATGTTGTATGATTAGGTGTAGTCTTACTGCGAGCAAGAGTGCTAGCTCACTATCAAGTGTGGTTGGTTCAAACGTGATCAAAGAGGTTTTGCCCGCAATGGTTCTTTGATCGAGGACCAAAGAATGGATGCCTCTGTCCGTCATGTTCACGATATATCGAGAAGAGAGAACGCCATTATCCCTTGCTTCTTTTATTGAAGAGACAAGCTCTTGAGATGTCGTGACAAGTTTGAGATTTAATCCTTCATGTTTACGATTTGCTTGCTCTATCAGAGCTGGCATCAGTTTAAGATCTGTAGTGGCATAGTAGTAATTGCCTTTGATCGCACTCCCGTCAGCAATATCGCGTTCGAGCTCTGCGATAATGTCTTTTAATTGTTCTTGACCGAAGGAAGTCTCTTTTTCTGTTTTAAGGCTGCTTTTCTCTAAATCCGTAGAAAGACTTTCTAAGGATCCACTGGCACGCGCACCTTCCTGTGTTTGTGAGGCACCCTGGGCATGGCTTTTGGAATCTTGTGGTTTCATAATATAAACCTCCCTGTTAACGATCGACACGGAATGCTAGCTTTATATTCTGGCTGAATCATGTTGTGGTTTTCAATTTTTGCTTATCGTGAAAGCTAAAAAATGAAGGCTTTCTTTTTTAAAGATTTGTAAAGCGGGAGAATTTGAGGGGCGAAACCCCAATTGTCATTGGCATATGTAAAATCTGCTAACGTGGAGACAGGAGCATTGTTGTCATTCTATACGCAAATTTCCCTCTTTTGCTAGTGTCTCTAAAACCAAACTCCGTCTCTAAAACCAAACTCTTTGCCGGTGTTTTATAAACCGAAAAAGCAGGAAAATTGCGCCTATGAACGCGTTTAACGCATCAACTGAAATGTTGAGTTTCATTTCCCTCCACATATGCGAAAAATATGCAATACTCCATCATGAGAGATGTATGTTCAGAGATTCTTTACACCATCATGAGAGAGTTATATTCTCGTATCCTTTTTTTATGAGGTGAAACAGAGACAGCTTTGTCGTTCTCTGTTTTCACTGCGTTTTTTTCAAACCTTTCTCGAAGTGTTTGCTCTTTTTTGTTTACTTTTTCACTTTCAGCACCAGGATTTGCTTTCATATATTGTTCGAGACGTCGGCTACTCTGTGTGTGTTTGTAAAAACTAGCGGGAAGATAAGTATCTAATTTCTCAGAAGGGAGAGGTGTGTTGGGTTCACACAACACGCCGTTAACATTGTCTTGGTGCATTTTTGTCAATTTGTCAGCGTTCGTATGAAGCTTTTTAGCAAGAGCTAAACAAAATATTCCGCATTCAGAGTTACTGCGTTGAATGTCTATTTCTGCAATAGAAAAATGACACGCAGGCAATTCAGATTTAACAGCCATTTGTGTTCTTAGTGCTAACATTGCTGTATGCACACTGTTGAGTGTTGCTGGTTCAAAAAATATCAAGGATGTCTGGTCACCAATGTTTTGATGATCAATCACTGCAAAATGGATTCCTCCGTCCTTCTTGTTTATTATGTATCTGGAAGATGAAATTCCCTTATCCTTTGTCTCTTTTATTGAAGAGATAAATTCTTGAGATGTCGTGGCAAGTTTGAGATTTAATCCTTCATGTTTACGATTTGCTTGCTCTATCAGAGCTGGCATCAACTTCAAATCTATATTTGCATAATCACCTTTGAGCCAACTTCCATCAGCAATATCGCGTTCGAGTTTTGTGATAATGTCTTTTAATTGTTCTTGACTGAAGGAAATCTCTTTTTCTGTTTTAAGGCTGCTTTTCTCTAAATCCGTAGAAAGGCTTTCTAAGGATCCACACGCACCTTCCTGTGTTTGTGATAAACTCTGGGCACGGTTTTTGGAATCTTGTGGTTTCATAATATAAACTTCCATGTTAACGATCGACATGGAATGCTAGCTTTATATTCTGGCTGAATCATGTTGTGGTTTTCATTTCCCCCTCACTTTGAGAACCCCATTCATGGCTTCATTTTTTGCCCAATGATTTGCTCAATACTAAGTTTGACTTCTCTTTTGCTCGAAAGGACGAAGATCCTTTATTTTTACCAATTTGTTATTATGTGGTTTTTCTTGAGAGAGGTTCCATGCGCTTATGGCATAGGTGATTTACAGTAGAGTTTGATGGCGATTTTAGCGCGGTTTATAGGCTACAAGCCGGATGCGGCGATGGAGCAGTGAGGCGGTGGGATAAATTTTGCCTTGAAAATTTCGTTCAAGTTAACTTAACTCTCTTTAGAAAGCAAAGAGAGAGTGAAGGAGGAAAAGAAAATGAAAGAGAGGATTGTGTTTTTTGGTAGGTGCAACGGCACCCTTGTCCCTCTTGCTCTTTTTAGCAGCATTATAGAGAATATAACCGTATGGAGGAATTATAATAAAATATAGGCACAAAAAAACACTCCCCGCATGTGTCATTAAATACAATTTTTCATCTGTTGTCAAGAGAAAAATGATGCTCTTGTGTTTTTATGGCTGTTGTGTTGGTTTGGGAAAAATGCTTTTTGTCTTCTTTAAAAGTTGTTGGAGAGCTGAAACACTACTTTTCTTTTGAGAAAAAGTAAGGTGATTTCGCTAAGGTGAGATGTGCGTTGTTTGTAAAACAAAACGCCATTAGGTTGCACATTCATGGGCTTGTTTTAAAGAGACATCTCTTAAAGCACCTAAACCCATTTCACGACGGTGCTCGTGGATGGTATAGCGGTAAAGCCATTGAACGTCACCATCTTTACGCTTATGAAGGTACAAGCCGGCACCATCATACGCTTTACCGACCGCCAATGTTGCGAAAGCCCTTGGGTCTTTAGACGATTCATAACAGGCATTTTTACGTCCTTTTTAAAGAGACATCTCTTAAAGCTCCCAAGCCCATTTCACGACGGTGCTCGTGGATGGTATAGCGGTAAAGCCATTGAACGTCACCATCTTTACGCTTATGAAGGTACAAGCCGGCACCATCATCCTCTTTACCGGTCCCCAATGTTGCGAAAGCCCTTGGGTCTTTAGACGATTCATAACAGGCATTTTTACGTCCTTTTTAAAGAGACATCTCTTAAAGCACCTAAACCCATTTCACGACGGTGCTCGTGGATGGTATAGCGGTAAAGCCATTGAACGTCACCATCTTTACGCTTATGAAGGTACAAGCCGGCACCATCATCCTCTGTACCGGTCCCCAATGTTGCGAAAGCCCTTGGGTCTTTAGACGATTCATAACAGGTATTTTTATACCCTTCTTGAGAGTTTTTACCCACACGCTATCCCCACTTGTGACGTGTAAGAGGATGGTTTTGTTTGATTCAAAATGAAATGATTTAAGATAAGAGAATCTTACAATATTCGGGGTTGTGATACAAGTTGAAAAGCATTTTTATCGTTATAAATCAATATTTATTTGATGATACACGCTTTGTATGGCGGTTTTTGGTAGGGGGGTGGTTGTGGCATTTGCTATGGGTGGTGGAGCGTGATTTTGCTCTGTTAACAGCGGTTTTCTGTGGCACTGGCATTTCTTGTCTGTAGCAATGATGCTTGTTGTTTGAAGCTGCTGTTTGTAACCAGCATTGGGCAATGCGGGAGATGCATTGTGCGTTTATATGGACCTCATGGGACGGGGTATTCTTTATGCTCCGTCAAAATATTTATCAAGCGCATTAAGAATAAGACGCAACGAATGAACAAGGGAGGGAAGCTGTTGATCCTCTACAACAAGATATTGTAATGCGGCATGAAAGTTATGTTGACGATGTGAATTTTGTGCTTCTTGAATGGCTTTTTTCATGCCATCATAGTGATCGGTGGCTTTTTGAATCCACTGTTTGTGGGCGTTTTCATTTGATGCATGGGTGAAATCATCATAATATCCACTCGGCAAACCTTTGGCACATAAATAATCATTTCTGATTTGTAGATAGCGTTGCGCAGTCTCATATTGTTCTTTACTGATACCTGAACCATCTTGTTTGTAGCCAAGCAAACAAAGGCGTCCAATATAGGAACTCGAAAGCGGATTTTTGGCTTCTTCTAAAGTCAAACCAAAGTGTTTCGCACGCATTTCAATGGTTAGAAGAGGAGGGGGCGTGCGTGGTTTTTTGGCACGTGAAATACGACCATTGGGTTCTCTAAGTTTGCCTGTTATTCTCGGTCTACCGCGTTTTTTACCTATTTTCATAAATCTACCATTTGAATTTAAAAAAGATTGCTTGTTTAAGAGTGATTGGGGGGGGAAGTATTGCGCAAAGGCTCTCCTTGGTGAAATAAGTGGAGGAGGAAGAATAGAGTTGGGGGAATATAACCCGGGGGGGAACAGAATGAAGGGCCGTTGCTGAGGAAAAAGCAAGGGTGATAAACTTCTCTTTTTTATCTCAAGCAAGCGCCATGCTTTGTGCATGGAGAATGATGTTGCCTTATACCATTTCGTTTGCTCTTTTCATTGCCATTGAGACTGTTATTGCTAGGGGATCATTTGCTTTCCATAGAATTTTTAAACATACTAAAAAGTTAAACATACATTGAAAAATTTTAAGAACAATTTTTGCCAAATGCGAACGGAAAAAGACAAAAACAATGGAATATTTATAGGGAAAATACGTATGGGGATGCGCATGTGTTTGATACCTATGCGTTTTTTTGTTGTCTTCTCTTTTTGTTGAAGGGAGGCCGTGGTGTATCTGTTTTAAATCATTGCTTGAAAAGTCATTGTTCTGATTGATTTTGCTGTGTTCTCCTGGGTTTTGTTGGGTGGTACAGTATTAAGATGTGTGATGTAAAACACTTTAATGAAGTTTATTATTCTCTCCACTAAAGTCTTTTTTGTCTCCTTTTTAGAGGAATATTTTACTCTGCGTTAAACAAAGTATAGCTGTAAAAAATACTCTTCAACCCTTCTTATTGTACCATAATTTATATGCTTTTTTCAAATAAAATATCAATCATATTTCAACAATGCAACTGTCATGACAGTGGCCGTAACAAAATGAGCGATGCGTCCCTCCGCTTGTCTTTGTTGGGCATGATTTTTTATCTGTATCCTTTATAGAAAATATTTTATCCTATTCTTTGGTATTGTTTTGTCAAAAAAACGGATTTTTTCATGAAACTGTCTTGTTATGAGAGCATATCATTGAAAAATACTTTTAAATTACGAATATGTTTGTCATTGCTCCAACGCCCCAACGTCCCAGCACCTCAGCGCCTCAACGCCTCAGTGTTCCAGCGCCCCAGCGCCCCAGCGCCCCAGCGTCCCAGCGTCCCAGCGCTCCAGCGTCCCAGCGTCCTAGCGTCCCAGCGTCTCAGCACCTCAACGTCCCAACGCCCCAGCGTCCCAACGTCCCAACGTCCCAGCGCCTCAACGTCCCAGCGCTCCAGCGCCCCAACGTCCCAGTGCCTCAACGCCCCAGCGTCCTAGCATCCCAGCGCTCCAGCGTCCCAGCGTCCTAGCATCCCAGCGTCCCAGCGTCCTAGCGTCCCAGCGCTCCAGCGCTTCAGCGTCCTAGCGTCCCAGCGCTCCAGCGCTTCAGCGTCCCAGCGTCCTAGCGTCCCAGTGCCTCAGTGTTCCAGCGTCTTAGCGCCCCAACGTCCCAGCACCTCAGCGCCTCAACGTCCCAGCGCTCCAACGCCCCAACCTCCCAACGTCCCAGTGTTCCAACGTCCCAGCGCCCCAGTGTTCCAGCGTCTTAGCGTCTCAGCGTCCCAGTGCCTCAGCGTCCCAGTGCCTCAGCGTCCCAGTGCCTCAACGCCTCAGTGTCCCAGCACCTCAGTGTTCCAGCGTCTTAGCGCCCCAACGTCCCAACGCCTCAGTGCCTCAGTGTCCCAGCGTCCCAGTGCCTCAACGCCTCAGTGTCCCAGCACCTCAGTGTTCCAGCGTCTTAGCGTCTCAGCGTCCCAGTGCCTCAGCGTCCCAGTGCCTCAACGCCTCAGTGTCCCAGCACCTCAGTGTTCCAGCGTCTTAGCGCCCCAACGTCCCAACGCCTCAGTGCCTCAGTGTCCCAGCGTCCCAGTGCCTCAACGCCTCAGTGTCCCAGCACCTCAGTGTTCCAGCGTCTTAGCGCCCCAACGTCCCAACGCCTCAGTGCCTCAGTGTCCCAGCGTCCTAGCGTCCCAGTGCCTCAGCGTCCCAGTGCCTCAGCGTCCCAGTGCCTCAGCGTCCCAGTGCCTCAGCGTCCCAGTGCCTCAGCGTCCCAGTGCCTCAGTGTCCCAGTGCCTCAGCGTCCCAGCGCCTCAACGTCCCAGCGCCTCAGTGTTCCAGCGCCCCAGTGCCCCAGTGCCCCAGCGTCCCAGTGCCCCAGTGCCCCAGTGCCCCAGCGTCCCAGTGCCTCAACGTCCCAGTGCCTCAGTGCCTCAGTGTCGCAGCGCCCCAGTGTTCCAGCACCTCAGTGTTCCAGCACCCCAGCGTCTCAGTGCCTCGATGCCTCAGTGTCCCAGTGCCTCAGTGTCCCAGTGCCTCAGTGTCCCAGTGCCTCAGCGTCCCAGCACCTCAGCGTCCCAGCACCTCAGCGTCCCAGTGTCCTAGCGTCCCAGCGCCTCAGTGTCCCAGTGCCTCAGTGTCCCAGTGCCTCAACGCCTCAGTGTCCCAGCACCTCAGTGTCCCAGCACCTCAGTGTTCCAGCACCTCAGTGTTCCAGCACCTCAGTGTTCCAGCACCTCAACGTCCCAGTGCCTCAGTGTCCCAGTGCCTCAGCGTCCCAGCGCCTCAACGTCCCAGCGCCTCAGCGTCCCAGTGCCTCAGCGTCCCAGTGCCTCAGCGTCCCAGTGCCTCAGTGTCCCAGTGCCTCAGCGTCCCAGCGCCTCAACGTCCCAGCGCCTCAGTGTTCCAGCGCCCCAGTGCCCCAGTGCCCCAGCGTCCCAGTGCCCCAGTGCCCCAGTGCCCCAGCGTCCCAGTGCCTCAACGTCCCAGTGCCTCAGTGCCTCAGTGTCGCAGCGCCCCAGTGTTCCAGCACCTCAGTGTTCCAGCACCCCAGCGTCTCAGTGCCTCGATGCCTCAGTGTCCCAGTGCCTCAGTGTCCCAGTGCCTCAGTGTCCCAGTGCCTCAGCGTCCCAGCACCTCAGCGTCCCAGTGTCCTAGCGTCCCAGCGCCTCAGTGTCCCAGTGCCTCAGTGTCCCAGTGCCTCAACGCCTCAGTGTCCCAGCACCTCAGTGTCCCAGCACCTCAGTGTTCCAGCACCTCAGTGTTCCAGCACCTCAGTGTTCCAGCACCTCAACGTCCCAGTGCCTCAGTGTCCCAGTGCCTCAGCGTCCCAGCGCCTCAACGTCCCAGCGCCTCAGTGTTCCAGCGCCTCAACGCCTCAATGCTCTAATGTCTATGTTGGGTTTGGGCTGAGCAATGTTTGAGAGATATGAAAACCCTTTTTAATAAGATCTTAAAAGAGAGATTAAAAATTTTTGTTAAGATTGGTAAAGGCACCCCCTAATGCATAAAGCTGTCAGAGATTTGTGAGGGTGTGTTGGCTGTCTTATTTCATTGAGATACGGAAAATTCACATATTCATGCTGTTATTGGGTTCGTGTCCTTTACGTGCTTTTGATTGGTTTATGCATTTTTCGTGTCCATGTTGAATATGGGGGGAAATCCGTAACACAGCTCTAAGCACTTGCCTTGTAAGGGGTGGTTTGTAAAAAAATGAGAAAGCGGGGTTTTATCAGTATGACAACAAAAAAGAGACAACCACAAGATGAATTATAATCACAACGTGAATCTGCTCAAACGCAAAAGAGTGCGGCATCATAGAGTAGAAAATCTGAACTCTTGGATTTCAAGGCGGATATGATGCTTTCTATGAAAGATTATAAAATAACCTTCTGCATTGCTCTCGTTTTGTTGATTTTAGGAGCCATTCGAGCCGTGTATCTGCTAATGTTTTTCTTCGGTTTATTTACTGGAGGAACTTATACTGGGGATGATGGCTTTATAGATTTTATCATCTTCCTGCCGGTTTTTATTTGGGGATTGGCTATCATCTTCCTCCCTGCCGTTTTGGTCCTCCATGTCATTATCAATTGACATTTGAAAGCAATGCTTCAGCAATGGGAAGAACCATCTGAACAACAAGCTATATCAGTTTGTGCGCAAACATTATAGGGGGGAAAAAATGATTGTTTTTACAGTCTTGTTAGGTATTCTTGTTTTTTGGGTCTTATCATTATTGCTCTTTTAAACAGTATGCTCCTTGTCGGAATTTATACCTCGTTTGTCAAACGTGTGAGATTCGTATCTTCGCATGAAAGAGGAACGCAAAAAGAAGAATGAACAAGGTCATAAAGTCAAGGTTATAGAGATAAGCATATGCTATAAGCATACGCTCTAGCATATGCTCAGAAAGTGCATTTTTATCAAATCTTGGTGAGAAGAGAAAAGGAGAGATCAAAACCGCGTAAAAGTATTGCTCCTTTCCTTTAAAAAACTGTTCCTTTTGAGCAGAGCTAAAGAGTTTTTTGCTTTCTTTTTCTCTGAGAGTTTGAATAAGGTGGAGGTTTCAAAAACACTATTCTGATAAGGGATAAGAAGGGCCGTTCTGACACGGGATCAAGGGAGCTGTTTTGACAAGAAGTCATAAGGGCCATTGGATAAGGGATAATTTTGTGCCCTCCATGAAAATTGTGTAGGATAAGCAGGATAAACAGTAGAATTTGTGATTTATCGTACAGAAGATCGACAGTTTTCTCCTGTTCATAAAAGCAATCTTTTTTCTTTGACGCTGGTGCTTCTTGTATGGATTTGTTTCTTTGCCTTTATAGCTTACTCTTCTGTGGGCAATCAAAGGGTCATGTGAGAGAGGTGCGGGAGTGTCTCTCTTAAGGTTGTTCTTGGGGTAAGACTGTCCTTGGGATAAGACTGTTCTTTGGCAAGATAACAAATTAATTTATAAAGATAATTTATCGTTTTGCATCTAGAATGATGGATCTGAATATCGTAAAATCCTTTCGTTTTACTCCCTTTTATTGTCTCAAGCAAAACCCTCTCCTTGTACGTCACAAGTGGGATGATCGTGTGGATAAAACGCGTGAGGAAAGGAGGCAAATGCCTTTCATGAATCGTGTGAATGCAAGAGTTGTTGCAACATAGGGGTAAAGAGAAGGGTCGTCCGGTTTGCTCCTTCATGAATGAGACAGACACAAAGTCAAGGGTTTTTCCACATTAACAAAAAAACGCAGCAAAATAAATTGATAGGGCTTTGTTATCGATGATTCTTTTCTCAAAAGAAACGCATTATTTTTCATTCCATTTTTAATAAGATTTCCCTTTTTTAAATGGTATTGCACTGGAAAAGTGAAGCCTATTGTGTTGTCATCATCTTATTGTGGGACGCTTAGCATAATGTTTTATCATACACCTCTCCTTTGTTGTTCTGTATTCTTTTGTTTTGTGTGGTGAAAAATGATTCAATATTGAGAAAACACAAACCATCAAAAAAACAATAAAAAAGGCATCAAAAGCTCTTCAATAGGAAAACGATCACTGACAAGTTTAGAGGGGTGTTGTTATGCAGAGTTCTAGAGGGACAAAGTCATACATTCATTTTTATGTGCGGTAAGTTTGTTTTTATCTTCTTTTACTCTTAAAAGTGTTTTACTTTTCTTATTTTAGATGCTAGTGAGATTCCCCAGTTTCGCAGTGCTCGTTGGCATGATCCGTCATTCTCTCCAAAGTGTGTGACAGTGTTTAGAGTGTATGACAGTGTCCCTCCTTTTGTTGAGAAACTGAAAAGGATGAGGATGGAATGCAATTTGCGTGGTTGTGAGAAGCATTTTCGTTAGATAGCTTATTTTTTGCGTGTCTAAAATATTTATGAAGGGGGGAGCGTAACGTGACCACAGACAAACCACAACAGCAATCTTTGCAACAGCGTGAAGGTGCGGACTTTGTCTCTCAGAGCGTTTTTGATAAAGAATATCGGCTGCTTGCTTTTAAAGATAAGATGGCTCTCTCTACAAAAGATTATGTCATACTCTTTTTCCTATCCCTTATCATATTAGTGTTTTTGGTTGTTGTAGCATGCATCCAACCTATGGGGTTGTTTCATGTGGTGTCTAAGGAACAAGCTGAGGCAATGTTTCAAGAAAATCTTCATAAAACGCTTCTGGAAAATTTGAAAGATATATTCTTGATGGGATTTTTTTCTAGTGAAATGAGTATGACAGAATTGTATCGTGCCGCTGGGTGGAATGGCGTTTGGGCTTATATACTTATGATGCCACAATTTATTTTGGGAGCGCTTCTCGCGCTCTTTCCAGTTGTTGTTGTTGTCCGCCTTATGGTGAAACGTGAATTGAAGGGCATGGTCCAGCAATTGGAGCAGCAATTGGGAAAGTCATCTCAATAGCACATTTCATGGTTTCATAGAACAGGGTAGGAAAAAAATGGATCTTTTGGCAACGTTGTCCGTCATTTTCGTCGTTGGGTTGCTGGTCATCCTTTTTAGTATGGTAAGCATTAGTGCCAATATGGCAATTGTTGCTGTTTATTACTCTTTTATTAAACGTCTTTGCCGTGCACGCGGGCTTTCCAAAACCTTTAAAAAACTTAAAAAGGATACAACACAGCGCTTCAGCGGTCACGAAAAGAAAATAGAAGAAAATGGACCAATATTTGATGTGAAAGCTTATCTCTCTTCATTCAAAGAATCTTTGGTTCTTTCCAAAAAGGATTATAAAAGAATCTTCATTTTCTCTCTGATGGTCTTTGTTTTGATTTTCTTGCCTTTCCTCATTTCGGTCGGTATGGCAGGAGAAAAACTGTTACAAGGAATGGACTTAAAACAGTTGATGACGAGTGAACCTTTCTTATTTGCTGTGTATTCTTTTTTCTCTCTTATCGTCTTTTTGAGCATCGCATTGGTGGCTTTTTCCTTACCGATAATTTTAATCTTCTACGGTATACTTAATCTGAAAGTGAAGAAGAAAATGAAAAGATTGGAAAATTTTGCTTAAAGCAGCTCAAGCGATAAATACAATGTGAGAGGGAAGAAAGTGCTTGTTTTTTTAGGAATTTGGGGTCTTCTAGGACTCATCATCGCAACCATTATAGTTGGTATGTTTATCGTTGGGCTTTTTTATTTTTTCATCAAGCAGGTGAGGTTATACTTTAATATGCTTGGAGAACTGAAAAAAAGTGCAACCCATCCCTTCGATTCTCAGCAACGGGGAGACAGAGAACAAAAAGCAAAATTGGAGACAACAGTGTCTGCCTTTCATTTGAAGGAATCTCTGTTGCTTTGGCCAAGAGAGTTGAAAATAATCTGTTGTCTCTCTCTCATCATAGCGCTTTTAAAAACTGCATTTTTTACAGCAAATATGGCAGGATGGAAAAATGACGTGAGCCTTTTTATCGCTCTGCTCTTGAGTCTTCTATCGGCCTTTTTTATTTCTTTTGCACCAATCGTCGGGTTATTCTGCATCAAATTGACTGGTAAATTGAAAAAAACAATCCAGCAACTGGAAGAGGGAACGATGCGACAAGAGACAACACTTTGCATGCAGGATGTGCGTGGAGGAAAACATGACGAGTAGTTTTGTAACATTCTTGACCCTCAATTTTTTGACTTCGGTCATCATGGGCTTTATCGTTACCGTACCGATTTTGGTCATTTTTTACTTGTTTTTCAAGCGTGCGAGGCTCTATTGTAAAGCAAAAACAGCATTAAAAGTGCTTCAAGAGTGCGATGCAAGAATTGAAAAAACAGTAAAATAAAAAAGTAAAGTGAAGCAGAATTCAATGTTTGAGAAGAAGACTCTTCCTTCGTTTTTTGAAGAAAAATGGACCCTTTCGAAACAAGACTATAAAAGAATATTTTATATTTCTGTGGTCATGATGACTGCTCCGTTTCCCTTTTTTTTAGGATTGGAGATCGTATGCGGGTTTTTAGGATTATGCATAGTAGGCGGCGGATATGATTTCCTTTCCTTTACAATCTTACAGCCGCTTGCATGGATTCTTGGCTGTGCTCTTGTCTTTTCTCCGATTATTTGGGTGCTCCATATTATAGTAACGCGTAAATTAAAAAAAATGATTCAGCAATTGGAAGAAGAGAGCCAAAGATAAAGAAAGATGGTGCCCATCCTAATCCTGCGGTGGGGAACACATCCCATCTTGTGCGTGGGAAAAACGGAAGCCTTTTCGTGTTTCTTCATTGCTGTTTTTTCTAGCGATTACTTTTGATTTTTCTGTTAAGGAAATATTCTTGTGCTTTATACTTCTTTTTCAAAGAGGGAAGTTGTGTCGTGCCAAGTAATTGGTACAATGACTTGCTGTGATGAAAAAGCTGTAAAGCATTTTTTGCATGATGCTTTGTGGTATTTTACGAGATTTGTATTGCTTGGCAATGCTTGAGACCCTAGATTATTTTATTATCAAAGCTTTGCTGTGGGACATCAATTTGATTTTAATGACAGGTTCTGTGGTATACGCATCTTTAATGGCAATCTTTTTGTATAAACTTTGCTTCATAGACAATATACATTAAACCAAAAACATCGACACCATGACGATACCAATCATACCTGCTTCCAAACCATATTGCGTTTCTCATCCCATTTCTCGTGATGGTAATTTTGTGCTTTGTGCCTCGCTCTTGTCCTCTCTTCATTGAGGATTCTGGAGCATTTTCTAAGAATTATAGATGAGAACCATAGAGAAGGAAGAGATGCCACTCCGTCTCGATCCGCACTTTTATACGGGCTTCCTGATTGCGCAGAATCCTTTATTGTTGCTTTTGTTACCAGTATTCTTAGTATCTCTCATGACAGCTTTTTTTAAAATACGAGTTGTTTTATAGAGAAAATGCACATTAAACCAAAAACATCGACACCATGACGATACCAATCATACCTGCTTCCAAACCATATTGCGTTTCTCATCCCATTTCTCGTGATGGTAATTTTGTGCTTTGTGCCTCGCTCTTGTCTTCTCTTCATTGGGGATTCTGGAGCATTTTCTGAGAATTATAGATGAGAACCATAGAGAAGGAAGAGATGCCACTCCGTCTCGATCCGCACTTTCATACGGGCTTCCTGATTGCGCAGAATCCTTTATTGTTGCTTTTGTTACCAGTATTCTTAGCATCTCTCATGACAGCTTTTTTTTAAATACGAGTTGTTTTATTAGGAATGAATTTTACACACTCCATACACACGTTTTAGTTGTATCCATTTTCTTTTGACTGGTGGAATTGGCTCTGTATTGTCTAATGTTATACAATACGTCTTCCAAATAATAAAAATCTATAAATGCGGGGGATTTTACACTGCATTTTCCCTTGTTTAGATGGAATAGAACCAAGTACAGCAATGGCATTAAATACCATTTCCAACGTTAAAAGAGCACATATTGATATATTTAAAGTGAATCGGTTGTGCAGTGTTAATGATAAAAATTTAAAGGGTTAAGTTATGAAATCACTTTTCATAATACGCACTATAACATTTATAGCCTTTGTTTCTATACCAATATTATTGGGATGTACTAGGGTAGATAGTCTAGATAAGTGCGATAAGCTTTACGAAAAATATATGCGTGGAAAATTATACAGAATCGCAATACCTAGAAAGGTTAAAAAGTACAAGATTCCCTATGGACGATTTTTATAAAAATATAAAAAGTACCATACCCATGCCACATGACGATAGCGATTTTGGGAGATATTTCATAACATTGCCAAGCAATCCTTCAAAATTTGATATTTTAAAGTATTACCATATAGTACTTGTTTTTTGTGGACGCTTTTCTGATTTGTGGCAAGGTGATAAAAGTATGCCAACACTCACATTTAACGACTTAAAAACTGAACTTGAAAATTTTAGAATTCGTGGAGAAAAATTTTATGATTCTTTGCCTTCTCTGCACAACCATTTTTTTTCAAGGAAAATTTGAAACACATTTTAATGACCCAATGTTTGAATATGCAGAAAAGTTTTTGGATTCTCCAAATGGCATTAGCCGAAAAGAGCAAACTGTTCGTACAGAGCAGATGATATTAGATAACGAGATCATCCGTTTTAAAAACACAGCGAGAGTATGCGATCTTGCTAGAAGAGTATATCGTATAATGCTGCCCAAAAGAAGTGTACGGACACCTGTGAGATACAGCTCTTTTGAAAAATGGAAGCAATATTTAACAAATTTTTAAACTAACGATCAGAGTGCTTTTGAAGCGCATTAAGAGCAACACGCAATGAATTCACAAGATGTATGGTAGCGTTTGATCTTCACTAACAAGAGACTGTATTGCTGCGTAAAGATTATACCGTTTATAAAGGTAAGGTATTGTGCTTTTTTGATTATCTCTTGCATGTTAAAAACTCGTTTGTTGCAAATTCATCCCCTTTATTCTTTGCCTTCTCATCACAAGAGGATGGCATTGTAGATGGTGCTTGGTACACTTTTTGCATAGAGACATTGGTGCTTAGCGGTAGATAGTGTTGTGTGGTATCGTATGGCTCTTGAGCCAGCATTCCTTGCTGGTGCACTTTGCTGGTATGGCTCTGCTCGTGTTGCCTTTTTGGTGCCGTTTTTGATGATTTTTACTCATAAGAGAGTATAGCACTGCGTGGTTTATACCGTTTATAAAGGTAAGGTATTGTGCTTTTTTGATTATCTCTTGCATGTTAAAAACTCGTTTGTTGCAAATTCATCCCCTTTATTCTTTGCCTTCTCATCACAAGAGGATGGCATTGTAGATGGTGCTTGGTACACTTTTTGCATAGAGACATTGGTGCTTAGCGGTAGATAGTGTTGTGTGGTATCGTATGGCTCTTGAGCCAGCATTCCTTGCTGGTGCACTTTGCTGGTATGGCTCTGCTCGTGTTGCCTTTTTGGTGCCGTTTTTGATGATTTTTACTCATAAGAGAGTATAGCACTGCGTGGTTTATACCGTTTATAAAGGTAAGGTCTTGTGCTTTTTTGATTATCTCTTGCATGTTAAAAACTCGTTTGTTGCAAATTCATCCCCTTTATTCTTTGCCTTCTCATCACAAGAGGATGGCATTGTAGATGGTGCTTGGTACACTTTTTGCATAGAGATATTGGTGCTTAGTGGTAGATAGTGTTGTGCGGCATTATCCATACGGCTCTTGAGTGAGTATGCCCTGTCGATGTTGTTTTTGCTGGTGATTTTTACTCATAAGAGAGTATGGTGTTGCCTTGTTTGGTATGGCTTTGCCGGTAAAATATTTGCCATGGAAGGGTTCCAAAATCGATCTTGAACCGGTTATGTTGAGACAGAAGAGATGGAAAAGACAAAACAACTCTGTCACGCTTTGTTTGCAATGACGACCAGATCGATTGTTTATGGCAGAGTGATTTGTTATCAGAATTGAGAGCGAGAGATCCGCAATTCCTGTCAATGTAATATTGTTTAAATAGAAATATTATTTAATCAGTCAGACTGAAAATAAGAATGAAGAGAGTAGGGACTTCTTGTGGGGGATGAAGGAGCGATATTTGTCATCAAAAGCACAAGAGATCTTGTTGAGATCCTTTCGTCACAAAAGAGGGAAAATTAAAATGATGGTTATAAAACGGGTTTAATGCAATCAAGTGTTGAGAAAAACAAAGATCTTCTTTATATAGCGCGAGGTGAGCAATATCTTCATAAACGAGCAAAATGAAAAAGGGGAAAAATGAAGGGGAAAAATTTGGAAATCGACAAAGAGCCGCGCTCTTTTTTGTTTGAAGACGTGTTTCTTTCAAGCAGAGAATATAAAGTGATCTTCTGTATTGCTGTTGTTATTATTGTGCTAAGAGTGGCTCTCTTTGTACCAATCCTGTTAGGGTGGAAATTAACAGAGTGGCAAGCTACTACGCTTGCTTTTATCATACTGATTGTTGCCTTCATAGCGGTATGTATTCTTCTTCTTATACCGGTTACGTTGGTGCTTCGTATCATATTGGGGTCTGTTTTGAAAAAAAATATCCAAAAATTGGAAGAAGCAATTCGACAACGAGAAAAAACACCTCAGGAGCAATAAGAAAATGGACCGTGATTTGATCATATTAATCAGTGTGGCGGCTCTGTTCGTCGCTGTCTTTGCACTTTTCATTAACATGTTAATTTTTGCACTTTATTACTCTGTCTTCAAGCGGGTGAGAATGAATCGCCAGGTAAAAAAAGAATTGAAAAGGGTGCTTCAAGAAAATCATACAGCACTGGTGCCGGCATGTCGGGAAAATGGTGTAGCGGATGTGTAAAAAAGTACGCAACGCACTTTGTGAAAATGATGATGAAGCGCTTATGATGCAAAGTGCGATAGTGCTTTAAAAACTTTGTGATGGCCTGTGGAATTGCAAAAAAAGGTGGTTGTCTTGCGCTCTATCATTATCCGATCACGAAGGATTCTTCTTCTATCATCATGAGAAAATGAAGGGCTTGTGAGGATAAGAAAAGGAAGAACTGTTTCCAATGTGATTGTAATTTGCGTGATGAACGAGATTCTTGCCATAGTTTGTCGTATTCTTGATTCTCATTATGCAAAACCTTTGCTTGCCATACAATTGACCTTTGTGAGGAAGGAATGGAAAATCTTTCAAGAAAGGGTGCGTGTGGGGCAATTCACGAAAGCTCTCGATAAAGCTTTAAAGAGGATGGTGGAAGATTGTGATTTGCATGAAAGGCTTCGTTTCCAAGTGGCTCCTCCACTTTGGAAAAAGAGACTGCCTTTTGGAAAAGGGGAGAGCTTAGGGGGCTTTTTATTGCTCTTTGATATTTTGCAACTCTTGCTTTGCTTGGTTGATCGGGAGATTTAATGCTCTCGTACAAAGGGCTTTGGAGAAGGAAAGCTGTTTTTGCTTTTGGGTCAAGACATCTTCAAGGTTTGTTGGGGCTTTTGGGGAGGTTTCGGCTGGATGGTGTCCTTGTGTTGATCCGTGTGTTGATATGGCAGGAGAGGCCCCTTTGCATCGGGTTGGTATCTGGTTTATATCGGGTTTGCGCCGACCCAAGGGATCGGTTTGGTATTAGGCTTGCGTCAGGCTGCTATTGGGGGATTCATCTTGGCAAAAAAGGAGAACCTAGGGGGCTTTTTATTGCTCTTTGATATTTTGCAACTCTTGCTTTGCTTGGTTGATCGGGAGATTTAATGCTCTCGTACAAAGGGCTTTGGAGAAGGAAAGCTGTTTTTGCTTTTGGGTCAAGACATCTTCAAGGTTTGTTGGGGCTTTTGGGGAGGCTTCGGCTGGATGGTGTCCTTGTGTTGATCCGTTTGTTGATATGGCAGGAGAGGCCCCTTTGCATCGGGTTGGTATCTGGTTTATATCGGGCTTGCGCCGACCCAAGGGATCGGTTTGGTATTAGGCTTGCGTCAGGCTGCTATTGGGGGATTCATCTTGGCAAAAAAGGAGAACCTAGGGGGCTTTTTATTGCTCTTTGATATTTTGCAACTCTTGCTTTGCTTGGTTGATCGGGAGATTTAATGCTCTCGTACAAAGGGCTTTGGAGAAGGAAAGCTGTTTTTGCTTTTGGGTCAAGACATCTTCAAGGTTTGTTGGGGCTTTTGGGGAGGCTTCCGCTGGATGGTGTCCTTGTGTTGATCCGTGTGTTGATATGGCAGGAGAGGCCCCTTTGCATCGGGTTGGTATCTGGTTTATATCGGGCTTGCGCCGACCCAAGGGATCGGTTTGGTATTAGGCTTGCGTCAGGCTGCTATTGGGGGATTCATCTTGAATGCACTGTGGTGATAGAAAAAGAGGGAACAAAGGGAAAAAATCCGTCATAATTTGCTGGAACACGTTGTTGAAAAGTGCCCATGAAAAGGGAAACTGCTCAGTCTTTTAGAGTGAGAGACTCGCAGCTGTACAATATGCAGTATAAAGAGGGGACCTAAAATTAAAGAGGGGATCTAAAAAAGCTGTTGAGAAAAAAATAACAATGAAAGGAACACAGTTTCATCGTGTATGATGAAAATGATTGTGAGAAAAGGGTAAATACGATAGTTATAATCTTCTTTTTATACATCAATACGTCAATGGTGTCGATTGCGAAGCAGGGTGGTGCAGATGTTTGGTGTGTGGATGCAAATATCTGTGGTCCTCTTCCAACGCAGATTGAGAAATTCCAGTAAAGCATGGATCTTATAATGGAGGGGAAGGAAAATTTATGGAGAGGGTGTGTTTAAAGTTATTCGCTTCAAAAAATCAGTTGTTGAGAAAAATGAAGAATCCTTTTATATGCTGTGAAGGATAGGATAAAAACTTAAGGGCAATAAACAGTTAAAAAGCAGGGGAAAAAATGAAGAAGAAAAACGCAACGTCTTATAAAGGACGAACTTCTTTTTCATATAAAAAATCATTGGTTTTTTCATGTGAAAATTATAAAATCATATTACAGAGCTTTTTTATAATGCTCTGCGCATTTCCCATCATGATGGCTTTAAACGTTCCTGCTTATGCAAAGACCACTATGCAGACGTTGCAGGGGTGGAGCGGTGTGGGGTATGTGATTTTCCTCCTGCCAGTTTTTATTTGGCTTTGTATTCTCACACCTTTCCCTATTCTTTGGGGGATTCACAGTATGCGAGAACGGAAGTTGAAAAAAACCATGCAGCAAAAAGAAAAGGTAACTGAGCAGCAAGACGAAGCGGTGAGGGGATAAGCGTTATGGGACCAGGACTCATAATGCTCATAATGCCGTTCTTTTTCTTTATGGTTCTCAGTGTTGTGGTTTTTGCCATCTTTGTGAATATGATCATTGTGATGCCTTATTATGCTTTTTTCAAACGTTTGAGGTTGTATTATTGGGTAAAGCAACAAAAGCGCACTCTCAAAGAGCAGCCACAGCGTTTTTGTCAGCTTGAAAAAAGTGAAAAAGAGCAAGTGTACCAAAATTCCATTCTGGATACAGAGGAAAAAGCCTTTATATTTCAAAAATGGCTCGCTTTTTCTTGGAAAGATTATAGCTTGGTATCTTGTCTCTCTCTCATTATTATGGCTTTTAAAACTTATGTTTATATCGCTTTCTTTCAACAGATGGGGCCTCATGTAGACGAGAAGAGATTTGTGGTGCTTGTTTGTTTTGTTATGGCGTTGTTTTTGATTTCGGCATGTGTTTTTCTATCCGTTCCAGTCATTGTGGTGCTTCGTGCAAGATTAACTTCTCGGTTGAAAAAAAAGATCCAGCAGTTGGAGGAATTAACCCGAAAACAAGAGAAATCCGTTTACCAAGAGAAAGCAAGAGGGTAGAAAATGGATGCTATGACTTTTATAACTGCGATGAAATTATTCTTTCTCTTGTTTTTTATCGGGATAGTACTTGATGTTGTTTTAACGATAGCAGTGGTTGCGCTGTATACTTCTTTTATTAAGCGTTGGATACTGTATTTCAAGGTGACACAACAATTAAACAGAGAAATGAAAAAGCATACAGAGAGCTTGGAATGCTCTTGAAACAGTCATGTTATTGAAAACTGTGTCCTTGTAAAAACGGGGCAAATGCAAAAAACGAGGTGAAATTATGCTATGGTAATTACGCTATGATGAAATGGTAGTTGCATCATAGTAAAAAGAGAGAGCAGAAGAGAAAAAAGGAGGAGAATGAAGCAGAAAAATTCAAAATTTTATAACGCATTGCGTATTTTTTTTGAAAACGCGTGGTTTTCGGCAAGAGAATATATCGTCATTTCTTCCCTCTCACTCATCATTGATCTGTGGAACAGAATGGTTTTCATACCCTCCTTCGCACAATGGAAATTTATTGTGTGGCATGAGACTACGCTTTTTTCTATCCTTGTGTTTTGGCAAGTTTTGATCGTATGTGCCTTTGCTTCGATACCGGTCGTGATCATATTTCACCTCATTTTATGGTTTTTGTTAAAAAAAAATAGACGGAAATTAAAAGAAGCAAATCCGCAGTGGGAGAAAAGACCTTGTCTTCAAAATAACCTTTATAAAAAGGACAATAAGGATAAGTGCGAGACTGTTATCATGTTCTTTTCTTTTGTGCTTTTAGTTGTCGCATTGATTGTTTCAGATACTTCTTTTTTTAGCATGATTATTTTACAGCTTTATTTTGGTGTCTTTAAGCAGGTGAGAA
The DNA here is from genome assembly GCF_024297065.1 of Bartonella harrusi. NCBI lineage: Bacteria > Pseudomonadati > Pseudomonadota > Alphaproteobacteria > Hyphomicrobiales > Bartonellaceae > Bartonella > Bartonella harrusi. The sequence goes on along the minus strand of NZ_CP101114.1, from coordinate 1,792,479 downwards.
TGTCTTGCTGCGTGAAAGGAGAACTGCAAAAAGCGTTGCAAGAACATGAGATAATGTTTGTAAAAGCATGAGGGGCAAGAGGAGAGGAACTTGATAAGTGGATATGAGAACAAGAGATATGGGAATGCGCAAAGATGGGAAGAGGAAGGACAAGCTTTTCTTTTGTGCTTTTAGTTGTCGCATTGATTGTTTCAGATACTTCTTTTTTTAGCATGATTATTTTACAGCTTTATTTTGGTGTCTTTAAGCAGGTGAGAATGTCTTGCTGCGTGAAAGGAGAACTGCAAAAAGCGTTGCAAGAACATGAGATAATGTTTGTAAAAGCATGAGGGGCAAGAGAAGAGGAACTTGATAAGTGGATATGAGAACAAGAGATATGGGAATGCGCAAAGATGGGAAGAGGAAGGACAAGAAGAGCTTTATGAAGTTGATGATGAAGCTTTGACCATGGAAAGGGCGACAGCGCTTTTAAAAACTTGGGGTGGTCGGTGGAAATCGAGGGACGGGGGATCATTTGGCTCCCCTCTTCTGACCCGATCGCGAAGTGTATTTTCTCTATAATGAGGAAATGCACAAAGAGTGTCCAAACTTTGATCGTGGGCTTTTAGTGATGACCGGTCTTTTTTCTGCTGCTTGCCAAACCATCAATCCTGATAATTTTCAAAATTTACCAGCGGTGCATATAACGTTTGTAGCTAAAGGATTGGAAATTTTTGAAGAAAGAGTCACTGAAGAGCGTTTAAAGCAAGAGCTTGATAGAGTTTTAAAATAGGTGATGGAAGATACAAGTTTTCAGGAAATGTTTCGCTCGCAATAGAGCGCTCCGCCTTGGGAAAAAACACTGTAAATTGGTTGTCCAATGAAACAAAAAGGGCTCCTTTTATGCTCTGTTACATCTTGCAGCTCTTGCTTTGCTCGGTGATGTGGAGACTTGACGTTCTTATCAAAAACGCTTTGCTGCAGACAATCGATATGGCTTTGATGCTGAGAGCGAATCGGCAACTCTTGATGAAAGCCATCTTGAACGAGCTGTGGTGATAGCAGAAGAGGTGGCTAAAACAGAGCAGTTTCGTTACGCTGTGTTTGAACGAGCGGCAGAGAAAATGTTCTTGAATGTTCATCATTATCGGGATTTTAGATTTAGAGACCCAAGTTTGTGCAATAAAAACGAGATTTTCATAGAAAATGCGTCGAGCATAAAAGACAGGAATTAAGGGAACGAGGGGCTATCGTATGTGATGATGAAGAGATATTTAAAGTTGGAGAGAGAAAGTTCTGTCCCGATATTATTTATATCAAGAATGGTGAAGTAGAATTTATCGATATTAGCATTGATGAGTTGAGGATAATAAAGGGCCTTTTTATGCTAATTTAAGAACACTTCAAAAATTTAAGGAAAATGGAGAACACAAACTAAAAAGTGGATTGAAAATATCTTGAAGGATGTTGGGGGAAAAATCAACTGTCAATTGATTGTTATCTCTTTTTTGAAGAAAATTTTTTTAAAAAGAATAAATATTCTTCCCTTTTTGATAAAAGATGGATCATTCTACAGAGAAAAGATGTTAAAATGTGACTGTTCTTTTTTCTGTTTAGAAGAGAAAAATTTTCTTGGTAGAATAGAAAACAAAGTTATCTTATCATTGATAGAAAAAGTAAAGTAAAACCACTTCCACATCTTCATCGTGGAATTTTCAGTATTTCATTTTATTTATCATAATCTGTTTTGCTTCTCTTAAAAGCTGTTAGAAGCTCTATACAATATTTCTTGCATAAAACATTTTTATGCAGAAAATGATAAAATAATATAAAAATTCAGTTAACGCATAGAGTAATTTTTTTCTTGTTTTGTATAAATCGCCTGTTTCACTCTCTTTCATATCATTATTACTTGGTGTGATTATTATATTCAATGTATCAAATTTGCCACTTATTGGTTCAATATCATGTAAATCATTTTTATAAACTTCATCAGCATTATAAGGGGTTATAATAAGGTCTTTTTCTTGATTAACTATACGATCAGATTCTTGGAGTGCAAGTGCTAAACCACTTGTTATTGCTCCTGCTATGAAAAAATATCTGATATTCATAGTTTTGCTCCTATATTTATTTCTATAAATAAATATCAATATGAATTATATATAAATTTCATTTCTATAACTATAGTAAAAATGCAACATTCATAAAAAAGAAGGAAACTTGTCTAGAAATTGACAAAATTTACCCTTAATTGCCTTAATGAATTCTTTTAGAATTTGTTTTATGGATGCGTAAAGGTTGTTGTGAAGGTTCTTTACAGAGCTCCTACAGGTATGGGTGACAAAAGAGCTGCTAAAAAACTTCTTTTTTGTGCCCATGGTAGAGGGACTTATAAGAGCAAAGCATCCATGAGAGTTGAGAATCCCCCGTAAGGGGTGAGGGTATATTCTATGAGGGGTAGAATGTACTCTGTGAGGGGCGGGATGCACTTTATGAGGGTGGTGCATCCCGTAGAGTTTAGGGTGCATCTTATGAGGGTTGGATGCGCCCATGAGGGGCGGGATGCACTTTATGAGGGTGGTGCATCCCGTAGAGTTTAGGGTGCATCTTATGAGGGTTGGATGCGCCCATGAGGGGCGGGATGCACTTTATGAGGGTGGTGCATCCCGTAGAGTTTAGGGTGCATCTTATGAGGGTTGGATGCGCCCATGAGGGGCGGGATGCACTTTATGAGGGTGGTGCATCCCGTAGAGTTTAGGGTGCATCTTATGAGGGTTGGATGCGCCCATGAGGGGCGGGATGCACTTTATGAGGGTGGTGCATCCCGTAGAGTTTAGGGTGCATCTTATGAGGGTTGGATGCGCCCATGAGGGGCGGGATGCACTTTATGAGGGTGGTGCATCCCGTAGAGTTTAGGGTGCATCTTATGAGGGTTGGATGCGCCCATGAGGGGCGGGATGCACTTTATGAGGGTGGTGCATCCCGTAGAGTTTAGGGTGCATCTTATGAGGGTTGGATGCGCCCATGAGGGGCGGGATGCACTTTATGAGGGTGGTGCATCCCGTAGAGTTTAGGGTGCATCTTATGAGAGTTGGATGCGCCCATGAGGGGCGGGATGCACTTTATGAGGGTGGTGCATCCCGTAGAGTTTAGGGTGCATCTTATGAGGGTTGGATGCGCCCGTGAGGGGCGGGATGCACTTTATGAGGGTGGTGCATCCCGTAGAGTTTAGGGTGCATCTTATGAGGGTTGGATGCGCCCGTGAGGGGCGGGATGCACTTTATGAGGGTGGTGCATCCCGTAGAGTTTAGGGTGCATCTTATGAGGGTTGGATGCGCCCTATGGGGTTTTATTTTTTCATCTCATACAGAAGATCTCTCTTACATCCTCGATATTTGTGATGATTTTAATTATTTTCTGTCATAGCAGAAGAATCTGAAAAATCTATAGGCATAAAAACATTTTGCTGTTATTGTTTCATTGTTCCCTGATTTTTTAGTCATACAAGATTTATAAGCTATATGCTTATAAAATTCTTGCGTTAAAAAAATCAACATAATAAAACATTATACGCAAAATAATAGAATCATTATTGTTGTTTTATTTTCATAATTAATTCAGTGATACGTATTTTACAATATATTTTTATTCAAAATGTACCAAGTGGATAATGTGTGTTATTGATAGCATGTTACCGTTATGAAACATGTTTTTATTTTAAAATAAAATTTTGCAGAAAAATAAGCTTGAAAATCTGCTTATGGATAAGAAAAAAATGCGATGGTCTTGATGAATGAAACTGTAATCAGATAACGACGATGTAGAAAAGTCTGAAAAAACTGCAAATTTTTGTATGGATTGAAGTTGCTCAAAGAGGTTAATTGTTTGGTGTAGTGGTTTGTGATGGGGGGCTGTTGGTGTGCTGATTCGTTTTAGGGGCTTGTGTTCTCTCCATTGTTGATGTGTTGATGTTTGGTTTTATTGGTTGCGTTTGATTGAATTTATTGATTATCTCATTGCTTATAGGAGGTCTTCATTTGTTGTTTTGTTCTTTGTGGTGGGGGATTATTGAGAGCTTTTACGGTTTGCATATCCCCAATGAAATGCGAGCAAGTCTAAACAGTCTCGTAAATGATCCGCAAGGGAGTTTTGCTTGCGTTTTGAGTCGCTTAATTCTTTAATTGCTTGATCGTAACCAACAACCTTTTCTACAAGTGCATAGCCAAGAATACCAAGCAGAACTTTGATCTTTTGTAAATGCTTGGATGCTTCGATTTGACGCTCAATAGGGTGTGTGTAACCTTGACTGCCTTCAACCTTTTCACGCGTGTAGTCAGGACTCATGTGAAGGTCTGCTTGATTTTGGCGCCAATAAATATAAAATTGTTCTGCTGCCCTATATTGCGCTTTGCTGAGATGTCCTTTTGCATATAAAAGGGCAATCGGACGGCCTTTTGCATTGACAATGGCTTTGATGTTGCGTGGGTTGCTAGAGTTTTCTGGGTGGGGTGGTTGAAAATAAGGGTTGCTCGTTTCAAGAGTAAATTCTTGTGTCTTTAAGTGGCCAATTTGCTCTTTCTCTTCCTTATGCTGGGCAGAGGAAAACGTTTGTGTCTTGTTTTTTTGTTCCTCTTGGTGGGTTCTTTCCTCTTGGTGGTTCATATCATCTTTTCTCCTTTAAAAATTGTCGTTTTGTTTGATGTTCAAAAAATTAGATGTAAGATGTTGTATGCGCATGCGTGGGGAAGCTTTGCTTGGTGTCTCCTCGGCTGTTAGCATTATATTGACATTGGTTGTTGGCAGGCTGTTGGCATTGGGTTCTGGAAGATTGAGGGTGGGGGCTCTGTCTTATGAGGGGTGTTGGCATTGGGTGTTTGCTGTTTGACGGGAATTTTTATGCACTCTCTTTTTTAAACAGGAGGCGTTCTCAAAGGGGATGGTGTTTTGCCACATTGTTGGAGCCGTCCTTGTTTTTATTTCTGAGAGAGTAAAGCAGAGGAGCATTTGCTGGCTCTGGTGCTCAAATGAGTGGATGTTTCTCTTTATGATGGCACTTTTCTTTTGTTCTCTTATGAAGGCGTGAGGGGTGTTGAGCGCCTATGGGTGTGTTTCTTGAATTGGTTGGCGTTTTGTTGCATTGTTGGCGGTATCTTGGGTTTGATTTATCAAGGGGGATGCATAGAGGGGCGGGTGGATAAGGAGGCAGAGTGTGTGGTGGGGGCGCATGGTGTGTTGTTTTGAATTTTTGGGCGTTTTGTTGCATTGTCGGCGGTATCTTTCATTTGTGCGTATAAAGGAGCGGGGGGTATCGCTGTTGTGTGGGGATTGTTCTTGCTGGTATTGGTGGTGTTTGCATTGTGGGAACTGTCCTTGTTTTGGCTTATCAGAGGGCGGCAGGATGCGGTGATATTGCGTTGCTTATGGTTCTTGAAATGGGAGCGTTTTGTTGCATTGTTGGCGGTATCTTTCATTTGTGCGTATAAAGGAGCGGGGGGGTATCGCTGTTGTGTGGGGATTGTTCTTGCTGGTATTGGTGGTGTTTGCATTGTGGGAACTGTCCTTGTTTTGGCTTATCAGAGGGCGGCAGGATGCGGTGATATTGCGTTGCTTATGGTTCTTGAAATGGGAGCGTTTTGTTGCATTGTTGGCGGTATCTTTCATTTGTGCGTATAAAGGAGCGGGGGGTATCGCTGTTGTGTGGGGATTGTTCTTGCTGGTATTGGTGGTGTTTGCATTGTGGGAACTGTCCTTGTTTTGGCTTATCAGAGGGCGGCAGAATGCGGTGGTATTGCGTTGCTTATGGTTCTTGAAATGGGAGCGTTTTGTTGCATTGTTGGCGGTATCTTGGGTTTGATTTATCAAGGGGGATGCATAGAGGGGCGGGTGGATAAGGAGGCAGAGTGTGTGGTGGGAGCGCATGGTGTGTTGTTTTGAATTTTTGGGCGTTTTGTTGCATTGTCTTTTGTGTCATCGGTGGTGCCTTTGCTTTGCTTTATAGAGTAACGAGGAGGTTTGGGGTTACGCGGGGATTTTTCTGGGAGAATTTGGGGTTTTACTTCATTCTTCCCCCTGTTAGCGATTTTATTTATAGGCAAGCAGAGCGAATTGGGGTGGACTGGCTTTGGTTCTCGAATCGGTGGGTGTTTTCCTGCATGATGGGTCTTTTTCTTGGGGTTGCTTATGTGGGCATGAGGTGGATCGTATCATATTGGTTTGGTTCTCGAAGATTGTGGCGTTTTACTGTATTGTTGGCGGTGTTATTGTTTATAACGGAGCGGGGGATTTTGCTTATGACGCGGTGGGGTGAGCGTTGTGTAGAGCGTGATTTTAAAAGCGCTGGTGTTTTGCTGTCTTGCGGAGGGTATTGTTGCTGTTGAGGGAGCAAAGTAGAGCGGTGTTTGGGGGTTTTGATTTTTGAGTGAGGGAGTGTTGCTTTTTATGACGGCACTTTTCTTTCGTTTTTCTGATGAAAGTGTGAGGTGTGTTGAGGTTATAGGGGCGTGATTCTTGAAGGCAGAAGCGTTTTGAAGCATTGTTGGAGCTGTCTTTGTTTTTGTTTATATGGGAATGAGGTGGCTTATGTCATAGGGGCTTTGTTCTTGAAATGAGGAGTGCTTTTCTGCATTATGGCTGTTGTTGTTTATAAAGGAGTGGGGGTATGGTTGTTATGCCGGGCGTGTTTTTAACGGCAGTGAAGTTTTGCTGTCTTTTCGTTTTTCCCTTGGTTGGGTTTATGTGAATGCGGGGATGCCAGTTGTGACGTGGGAAGTGTTTCTACGGGGGCTGGTGTTTGCGGTGTCGTGGGGGCTATTTTTGTTTTTATTGGAATGGGAGCAAAGAGCACGACTTTTACGTGGTGGATCTTTTTAAAGGCGTTGGTGTTTTGTTGCATTGCGGGCGTTGTCCTGTTTTTTTTCTTATCAGGAATTAAAGCGTTTTGATATAATGTGGGGTTTTACCTTAATAGTGGTGGGGTTCATTGCCTTGTTGGAGCTGTTGGTGATTTTGCTTTCGAGAGTGCACAGTGGGTGGGCATCGCGTTGTGTATGGCTTTTGAAGCTTTTGGTATTTTCCGGCATTGTTGGGGTGAGCGTTGGTTTGGCGAAGATAGGAGTGATGGATATGGGGGGTCGCTGGTTTTTGATCTCGAATGATGGGGTGTTTCCCTGCTTGCTGGGAATGCTCTCTTTGTTTGCTTATGAGGGTGTGAGGTGTGTGAGGGCTCTATGGGCTTGGTTGTTAGAGAGAGGCGTTGACCCCGCGTTCAAGATAACGCTTTGGCGTTATAAGCTGTTCGCAGGAGCAACGGTAGCGGTAGGTTTTTTGGTCAAACCAAAGACCAATTTTGCCTTCAAAATCCCCTGAACGTTGTTTTGCGATATTCATAATCACACTAGGGCGTTTGGCTAATTCTGCTTTTTCTTCTTTACATGATGCGGCAAAAATTTTATCTTCTAAGGAGCGATTGCGCCAAATGGTGATGATGTTAAAAGCATTGGCACCAATTTCGGAAGCGCCTTTAATATCTTCCGTGCCGGGGATCTCTTTCTCTAGCCCTCCTTTGCGGGCATGGGCGACAAGATGAATGTGAACGGCATTTAAAACAGCCCAATCAACCATTTTATAAACTGCTTGTTCTTGCCCTGCGTAGTCATCTGAACAGATACCAAGCCGCATAAGACTGTCGATAATGAATTGATCGCAACCATAGCGCGCACGGCAATAGTCAAAAACATCGAGCAGCGTGTCGACACTCGATTTCCCAACATGTTCGTAAAGAATCAGTCCGTCGTCTAAAAAATGGAGAATGCGTTCAATCATCTCTCTGGTCGGATGTTCTAATCCTCCCGTTTGTTTGGTTAAACGGCGCAACGATTGTTCTCCTTTCATTTCCAGTGAAGCTAAGCAAAGGCGACTTTTTTGCGAAATCCAATGGGGAATACAGTCTGATAACAATTGGCTCTTGCCGGCACCACTTGCTCCGCTCCATAGCGTCAATTCCGCTGGACGGAAATACAGTTTTCCGTTGAGCTTAGGGTAGGGAAGTGTATATCCTTCATGCTGTTCAGGGGTTGGCCAAAACAGCCCTATTACTTGCTCTTTATAGTCTGAGGCGCGGCGTAAGCCTTTTGGTGCAAAGCTTTTTGCTGATAAAAAGGCTGCTTTTATGGTGGCTGCATCAATACCAGAAGTCAAACAATCATTGGCATCTTTACAGGGTAAGTGTACACGATAGCAACGGTGGCGGCCAAGCCTGCTGGCAATTTCATGGGCGGCTTCTTCACCCGGTTTGTCCATATCGGTGGCTAAAAAAATGGTCTCAAAAGGTTCTAAATGGTCAAACTCATTTTCAATCCAATTGTGTTTGCCCCCAACGCCTCCGCCAAACGGTACCGAGAGTGCCGGATATCCATAGGCCGCTAAAGAAAGTGCATCAATTTCGCCTTCAGTAATAACAATGGTCCGATTGGTTGAAAAAAAAGCTTGGTTTTCAGCTGTGGCTGTGGGGTTTGCGGCTGTGGTTGCGGGGTGTGCGGTTGTGGCTGCGGGGTGTGCGGTTGTGGTTGCGGGGTGTGCGGTTGTGGCTGTGGGGTGTGCGGTTGTGGCTGTGGGGTTTGTGGCTGTGGTTGCGGGGTGTGCGGTTGTGGCTGTGGGGTTTGTGGCTGTGGTTGCGGGGTGTGCGGTTGTGGCTGTGGGGTTTGCGGCTGTGGCTGTGGGGTGTGCGGCTGTGGCTGTGTGGTTTGCGGCTGTGGCTGCGGGGTTTGCGGCTGTTGCTGCGTGGTTTGCGGCTGTGGTTGCGGGGTGTGCGGTTGTTGCTGCGGGGTGTGCGGCTGTGGCTGCGTGGTTTGCGGCTGTGGTTGCGGGGTGTGCGGCTGTGGTTGCGGGGTGTGCGGCTGTGGCTGCGGGGTGTGCGGCTGTGGCTGTGGGGTTTGCGGTTGTGGCAGCGGGGTTTGCGGCTGTTGCTGCGTGGTTTGTGGCTGTTGCTGCGTGGTTTGCGGTTGTGGCTGTGGGGTGTGCGGTTGTGGCAGCGGGGTTTGTGGCTGTGGCAGCGGGGTGTGCGGCTGTGACTGTGGGGTGTGCGGCTGTGGCTGTGGGGTTTGCGGTTGTGGCAGCGGGGTGTGCGGCTGTTGCTGCGTGGTTTGCGGCTGTGGCTGTGGGGTTTGCGGCTGTGGTTGCGGGGTGTGCGGTTGTGGCTGCGTGGTTTGCGGCTGTGGCAGCGGTTGTGGGGGGGGTGAGAGCTTGCCAACCAAAGAGAATCGGTTCACATTGTGCCGTTGTTGGCTTAGGTTTTGCACCTGTTTGTGCAAGCCGTTCTTTTACCAAGGCAAGGGTGCCATCCGGTTTATAAAAGGGAAAAATGATCTTTTCCCCATCTTCTCCTATGCGGTAACGCTTTAAAATCTCTAAGGGAATATGGCGCTCTTTGTTGAGATAGGTTTTTACTAAATTTTGCGGTGAGTTACTCGTGGGAACGGGTGGACGACGATAGGAACGGTGGGGTGCCATAAAAGGTTTGGGGCGTGTAAGATTGAGAGTGGTACGTGCTTCTTCTAATGCTTGAGAAAGACTTATTCCTTTGACTTCACACCAAAGGTCTAAAAGGTCACCGCCTTTGCCTTCTGCAAAATCATACCAAAGACCGGCTTTATTGCCGTTTAAGCACACCGATAAACTTTGACCGGCTTCGCCGCGTGTGCTTCCTACAATCCAATCATTGCCACGTCTTTTTCCTTTTGGCAAAAGCATTTGTGCAATTGTCTCTGCTTGTGCGATAAGTTTTTGTTTGATTTCAAAAATTGTGCTCATGTTCATTCGTGTGGTTGTTGCTCGTTTTTGGTGAAGGATTTCCCTTGTTGCGGCTTTAATGCGTGCGTGAGGGGAAATGCTTTGTGCGTGTTGTCTGCCTGCCAATCATTGCTGTTGCGTTTTTGCTTTTTTGGAAGAGCCGTCCGTGCCTTTGCCTTCACAGCAAAGGTCTAAAAGGTCACCGCCTTTGCCTTCTGCAAAATCATACCAAAGACCGGCTTTATTGCCGTTTAAGCACACCGATAAACTTTGACCGGCTTCACTGCTTGTGCTTCCTACAATCCAATCATTGCCACGTCTTTTTCCTTTTGGCAAAAGCATTTGTGCAATTGTCTCTGCTTGTGCGATAAGTTTTTGTTTGATTTCAAAAATTGTGCTCATGTTCATTCGTGTGGTTGTTGCTCGTTTTTGGTGAAAGATTTCCCTTGTTGCGGCTTTGATGCGTGCGTGAGGGGAAATGCTTTGTGCGTGTTGTCTGCCTGCCAATCATTGCTGTTGCGTTTTTGCTTTTTTGGAAGAGCCGTCCGTGCCTTTGCCTTCACAGCAAAGGTCTAAAAGGTCACCGCCTTTGCCTTCTGTAAAATCATACCAAAATCCCGCTTTATTGCCGTTTAAGCACACCGATAAACTTTGACCGGCTTCACTGCTTGTGCTTCCTACAATCCAATCATTGCCACGTCTTTTTCCTTTTGGCAAAAGCATTTGTACAATTGTCTCTGCTTGTGCGATAAGTTTTTGTTTGATTTCAAAAATTGTGCTCATGTTCATTCGTGTGGTTGTTGCTCGTTTTTGGTGAAGGATTTCCCTTGTTGCGGCTTTAATGCGTGCGTGAGGGGAAATGCTTTGTGCGTGTTGTCTGCCTGCCAATCATTGCTGTTGCGTTTTTGCTTTTTTGGAAGAGCCGTCCGTGCCTTTGCCTTCACAGCAAAGGTCTAAAAGGTCACCGCCTTTGCCTTCTGCAAAATCATACCAAAGACCGGCTTTATTGCCGTTTAAGCACACCGATAAACTTTGACCGGCTTCGCCGCGTGTGCTTCCTACAATCCAATCATTGCCACGTCTTTTTCCTTTTGGCAAAAGCATTTGTGCAATTGTCTCTGCTTGTGCGATAAGTTTTTGTTTGATTTCAAAAATTGTGCTCATGTTCATTCGTGTTTTAAGGTTTTTGGTAGTTGATAAGAGAGCGGTAAAGAGCATCATTGTTGCTGTCATGCTGCTGTGAGGGGGAGTGGGGGATAAAAATGGCAAGTTTTTCTTGATGTTCTTTTATCCGTTCAATCTCTCGGCGAAACCAATTGCGCCATGTCGCTTGCCAATCCACTTTAAGCGCTTCTTTGCCGCTTTTGGCATGCCAATAATCGCGAAATTTCTTTTCTTGCCAACGGGCTTGCTCTTCACTTAAACCTTCTGAAATCGCGGCACCAATGTCTGCTTGCCAATCGGTAGGAAGACGGTGTCCCTTCGTCGTTGATCCTTTGTTTTTTTCCCCTTTTGCGGTCGTTGTGCGGTTTTGCGTTTTGCTGACCGTGTGAGGGGCGTTTGTTGTGAGAGAGGAGACAGAGGCTGAGGAGAGGGACTTTGTTGTCTTTGCACAAGAAAAAGTAGGTTTTTCTGCCGCTCCATCAGAGGAGGGAAAAGTATCTTTTTCATCGCTAAAATGGGTGGTGTCCTTTGTCTTTTGGCAAGAGGATGATGGGGAAGAAGTGAGAGAGTGTTTGCTGGATGTGGAGGGTGAATCTTTACACAGTGAGGGGGAAAAACAAGGCTTCTCTTCCTCAGTGGTCTTCTCTTTTCCTTCTTTCAATTCAATCAAAAACAATTTCTTTTCTGAAACACCGTGAGGTGTTTCCTTTTCTTCTTCCTTCTGAGATTTTGAGTTTTGTTCATCATCTCTTGCCCTCTCGTTGAGCAGTTGTTGAAACTCTGCGTTGATTTGTTTGCGTTTTTTCGCTGAAGAACGTCCCGCAAAGGATTTCTGTTCAAGCAATTTTACGCGCTCTTGAAAGATATTTTCACAACGTTTATTCCATAAGCCATGGGGTAAATTTAAAATCTTACCCTCTTGAATCAGCATTTCTAAAACATTCACAAAAGTTCGCTTGTCACAACCGCAAAGACGCGCTAAACGTTCTACTGATAAGTCTAGAGGACGACCGCGTGCATACATTTCATTGAGAAGAATTGTATAAATTCCAATCTCGTGTGCGCGCATTCCACGCACTCCCCCTAGAAAATCATTCTGATACCAACAAACATAAGGAAGGGTAGATGATTCATAGTGGGAAGTTTCTTGATGATCGGCGTGTCTCATGCTGCAATCTACCCTCTTCTGTTTATGTGTTTTATTGATCATAGAAACGCAAAAAGCGTTTTTATGTGTTTTTTTGCATTCGATTAAAGTTTTTACGCTTTAACATGTAAGTGTTTTGATTTTTTCGGTCTGTTTGTTAAATGATGACTCTTTAGGTGTTGCTTTATGAAGTATAACAGTCATTTGCTGTGCTTAGATGCATGCCGCCTTATCGTTTGAGATGCGCAGATGGCAAAGATAAAGAGTAAAAAGATTTTTAAATGCGTAAGCTCTCTCAGCGCTTTTGGGAAACGCCTTTTTGCTTCCTTTGCTATGGTGAAATGTTCTCTTGATTCGCATATGAATGTTTGTTTCCCCCCTCAAAAAAATAAATTTGTTTTCTTAATTCTATCCTTTTTAGAGGATAATGCAAGCCCGTTTTACAAAAAGGACGTGTTTTTTTAACAAGACGCGCTATATGGTGAAACTATGAATATCGATGGTTGGCGTCAAAGATTAGGTGCTGCTCTTGAAAGAAGTGGCCGGTCAAAAAGATCTGTCTCCCTCGCAGCTGGTAAAGGTGCTGGGTACCTTCATTCTATTCTCTCTGAAGGAAAAGAACCAACAATTGAATCCCTTTCGCGCATTTGCAACGAAATTAATATCAGTATGAATTATATTCTTTATGGTCAGAGTGTCAGTCCCGAAGATAAAGAATTTATCGAGCTCATTTCAAAACTCTCTCCTGAGGAGAGGAAGGCAATCTTAACTCTTTTGCGGCGACCAACTGCCGAAGTATCAGAATAAGTTCTTTTTGTGTCTTTGTGTCAAGAGTGCTCCAGTATTCTATCAATTTTAAATCACTCATTTTCGCTCTCCTGTCTGTTGGTAGTTGCGTTAAGTAAGAACAAATAGAGAACATCTTAAGGGTACTAAGTGAACAAAAGAGGACAGGGTTTTGTTCACAGATGTTCTTCATACGTCATAAAGACTCAAAATATTATCTTTTATTGAGGATAAAACAATTGACTTATCCCCCATAGAGGATATAAGGGTAATGCTATATTCAGCCTTGTCAAGACAAAGCTGTGCTTTATCAACTATCGAAAGGGGGGAAATGATGAAAAATATTCCATTCGTTAAAGAGGATGAAATCATTGTCATTCTTTGTGAGGATGAAAAGGGCGATGCCTATGGGGGACCGATCGAACAGAGCGAAGAAATACTCGAACTTATTGAAGAACATGAAACTGTGCAAAGAATCTTGCGCCTCGATCTTACCACTCTTCATGCCGAAGATGTAACGGAACAACTCGCTGATGCCTATGTCGCAAATTATGAAATTGACGAACAAAATAGCCAACTTCAGCCTTTTATCCTGAATAGTGATGCTTACCATGTCTGGTTAGATGAAAAAGTCGCGCGCGATTATGAAGATCACTACTATGGTTCCTACGAAAAACAGCATCGTTTGCGTCCCTGTGATGTTTTGAACGATTACTGGTGGTAAAAATCATGGCAAATTATCTTCAGACTGTTTATCAGGGATTTCCACTTTACTATGCTGGAAAGAGCCAAAATACAATCAGACTCGAACCTCAAAAACGTCATGCAATCCCCTTCATTTCAAGAAAGGCTGCCGAGTGTTTTGCGAAAAATTTAGCAGAAAAATACCAACGAGATGATTTTTCCATCGTGCGATAGCACGAATAAAAATTGTGCAACAGCACGAATGAAAATGGTGCGACAGCATGCGTAAGAGAAGACCTTGTAGGAGCGGGGGGATATGAGGGGCTTTTGCGTATGCGCGTGGTGTTTGCATGGGGAAGGTGGGACGGACATGCGGGGGCTTTGGGATCTGCGTGGGGGTGTCTGCATAGGATGTTCATGGGGGAAGCATCTGTGAGGGGGCAGATCAGGGGTATGCGCGAGGGGCTGGGGGACACTGGATGAGAGGTGTGTGAGGGGTATGGACGACGTTTGAGAGGAGGAAAGGGCGGTTGGAGTATGGCTAAGCGGGAAAGCAGCATGTGGGAGACACATGTGAAGTGAGGGGATCTGCGGTGAGGCATGGGTGGGGGTTTTAGGAGGCTTTTTGCTATGCACACGGGGGCTACGTCTATGAGGGGAGGTGTTAGATGGTGGGTAAGTGAGGGTGGCGTGAGGAGGAAGTGTTTGGAGCTAAGATATATGTGTTCTTGGGTGCTGGAACGGTGCTTAACAACATCCGCAGTTTTTGGAAAAAGGGGCGTTGTATTCGCACGATGAGAGGGGGACGGATATGCCGGGGCTTTGGGAGCTTTGGGGGCTTTGTGGGGGTGTTTGTATAGGATGTTCATGGGGGGAGAACACCGAATGAGGGGTATGGACGACGTTTGAGAGGAGGAAAGGGCGTTGGGGGAAGGTGTGTGGCAAAAATATGCTTTTCAAAAGCGGATGTTTTTAAGAAGGAGTCAAGGTGCTGAAATAAAAAGTGCCTTAAAGACAAGGTCTAAAAAAGGGGGTGTTTATGTCAATAGTTATCGATTGTCTTCAGGGAACAGAACAATGGTTGCAAGCGCGTAATGGTTTGATTACCGCCTCTTTGTTTGAAATGGTGATGGCACGAAAAAAACAGGGGCAGAAAACTTCAAGATATCATGCTGTTATGATGAAACTCGCTGGAGAAAGAATTACTGGAAAAACTGTCGATGAGGGAACAACACTTTCTATGCGACGTGGAACAGAATTGGAACCAACGGCACGCAAGCTTTATGGTACACTCACAAATACGCAGCCTCAATGTGTTGGGTTTGTGCTTGCTGATGATAGGATGAAAGGTTTTTCTCCTGATGCTTTCGTTGGCAAAGAAGGATTGTTGGAAATTAAAACAAAAAAACCAGAAATTCTCATTCCTCATTTTTACCAAAAGACTTTTCCACCAGAGCATAAAGCGCAATGTCAGGGAGGATTGTGGATTGCTCAACGTGAATGGGTGGATTTAATGCTCTATTGGCCGGATATGCCGCCTTTGATTAAACGGGCCTATCGTGATGAAGCTTATATTCGAAAACTGGAAAGTGAAATTAGCCGTTTTAATGAGGAATTACAGATTATGGTACAGAAAATTAAGTCTACTGAGACAATGCTTGATATGAAAAGGCAATATGTCCTCAAGTGAGGTGTGAGAAAAAAGTATATAACAGAGATGCGTTTACGAAAAATGCGCACAAGTGCCGGATAACGGGTGCGTGAGGGGGAAGTGTTGGGGGCTAAGATATGTATGTTCGTGGGGGGAGAAGGTGCTGAAAAATATCCTCTGTTGTTGGAAAAAGGGGTGCGGTGTTTGCACGATGGAAGGGGGACGGATATGCCGGGGCTTTGGGGTATGTGTGGGGGTGTCTGCATGAGGTGTTTACTTTGGGGGTGTTGGCTTGGGAGGGCGACGCGGCATGTGTGAGGGGATATTCGCATGAAGTGTGCATAGGGGGTGCTTACATGGGGTGTTTACTTGGGTGGATGCCGGATAACGGGTGCGTGAGGGGGAAGTGTTGGGGGCTAAGATATGTATGTTCGTGGGGGGGGGAGAAGGTGCTGAAAAATATCCTCTGTTGTTGGAAAAAGGGGTGCGGTGTTTGCACGATGGGAAGGGGGACGGATATGCGGGGGCTTTGGGGTATGTGTGGGGGTGTCTGCATGAGGTGTTTACTTTGGGGGTGTTTACTTTGGGGGTGTTTACTTTGGGGGTGTTGGCTTGGGAGGGCGACGCGGCATGTGTGAGGGGATGCCGGATAACGGGTGAGTGAGGGGGAAGTGTTGGGGGCTAAGATATGTATGTTCGTGGGGGGGGAGAAGGTGCTGAAAAATATCCTCTGTTGTTGGAAAAAGGGGTGCGGTGTTTGCACGATGGGAAGGGGGACGGATATGCGGGGGCTTTGGGGTATGTGTGGGGGTGTCTGCATGAGGTGTTTACTTTGGGGGTGTTTACTTTGGGGGTGTTGGCTTGGGAGGGCGACGCGGCATGTGTGAGGGGATATTCGCATGAAGTGTGCATAGGGGGTGCTTACATGGGGTGTTTACTTGGGTGGATGCCGGATAACGGGTGCGTGAGGGGGAAGTGTTGGGGGCTAAGATATGTATGTTCGTGGGGGGGGGGGAGAAGGTGCTGAAAAATATCCTCTGTTGTTGGAAAAAGGGGTGCGGTGTTTGCACGATGGGAAGGGGGACGGATATGCGGGGGCTTTGGGGTATGTGTGGGGGTGTCTGCATGAGGTGTTGGCTTGGGGGGTGTTGGCTTGGAGGGCGACGCGGCATGTGTGAGGGGATATTCGCATGAAGTGTGCATAGGGGGTGCTTACATGGGGTGTTTACTTGGGTGGATGCCGGATAACGGGTGCGTGAGGGGGAAGTGTTGGGGGCTAAGATATGTATGTTCGTGGGGGGGGGGAGAAGGTGCTGAAAAATATCCTCTGTTGTTGGAAAAAGGGGTGCGGTGTTTGCACGATGGGAAGGGGGACGGATATGCGGGGGCTTTGGGGTATGTGTGGGGGTGTTGGCTTGGGGGGTGTTGGCTTGAGGGGTGTTGGCTTGGGAGGGCGACGCGGCATGTGTGAGGGGATGCCGGATGATGAGTGAGGGGGAGGAGAGTGCTGTGGAAAAGTTCTGATGATATCGTTAAGAGACTGTGAAAATGTGCTGCTGGTAGACGACACCTTGAGGGTGTATCATTGTGTGGCGTGTTGTGAATATAACAGTGTGATGAATATAACAGTGTAAAATATTGTCTGGAATGGTGCTGCGAGAGAGGATTGAACTCTCGACCTCTCCCTTACCAAGGGAGTGCTCTACCACTGAGCTACCGCAGCTCTTTGCAATCGCTGTCTTGTGCCATATTGTTATAAAATAGGCAAGAGAACATTTCTGCGTTCTTGAAAGAATATCCCTCTTGTGTCATGACATGGATTTCTTATAAAAAAGGATCTCTTATAAAAAAAGCCGTGAGTTGTTTTAAAAAGCTCACAAAAGGTTGCGTAATGATCATGACACAAGAACAACAAAAATTTAACCACAAAGATGAAAAAGAAAGACGGCGCCAAGAAAGACTGGCTCAACAATTGCGTCAAAACTTAAAACGCCGAAAAGAGCAGAGTCGAAAAAGAGCACAAACAGAAAATTAAAAAATGTCTTCTATAGCTCCTGTGCAACCAAATTCCACAATGATTCGTTTTAGAGTTTATGGATTCTTTTAGGTTTAGGATTCGTCCTAAAGCCGTCGATGCCATTCTAAATGATAACAAAATAACTTTTCGGGGGTAAAACCTTTGGAAGGGGAAACACAAAGGGAAAAAGGGAAAATACCGATGGATTCTATTCAAATTGTTGGTGGGGAAAAACTGAAGGGAACAATTCCTATCTCAGGAGCAAAAAATGCTGCCTTGCCTCTCATGATTGCATCTTTGCTGAGCGAAGAAACACTCACTTTAGAAAATATTCCCCATCTTGTTGATGTTGAATTGCTTATTCGTATTCTTAATAATCATGGTGTCGGATATGCCGTCGATGGACAGGAAGTTCACAACGATTGTATGGATGCTCGTACAATCCATTTTACTGCGCAAAAAATAATCACAATACGTGCGCCATACGAACTGGTGAAAAAAATGCGTGCAAGCTTTTGGGTGATCGGACCCCTGCTGGCCCGATGTCGAGAAGCCTATGTCTCTCTGCCTGGAGGATGCGCTATCGGAACAAGACCCGTCGACTTTATTCTTGAGGGACTCAAAACTTTAGGAGCCCATATTACTATCGAAAATGGATATGCCCATGCTAAAGTGCCAAGGGGATTAAAAGGCGCACATTACCGATTCCCTAAAGTGACTGTCGGGGGAACGCATGTGATGCTGATGGCTGCTGCGATGGCAAAGGGAACAACCGTGCTTGATAATGCGGCTTGTGAACCAGAAGTGGCTAATCTTATTCGAACACTCAATGCTATGGGGGCAAAAATAGTCGGTGAAGGAACAAAAACACTCACGATTGAGGGCGTGAAAAAACTCCATGGTGCGAGAGTGCGTGTCATTCCTGATCGTATTGAAGCTGGAACCTATGCAATGGCCGTGGCGATGACAGGAGGGGATGTGTTTCTCAAAAATGCAAACCCTAACCATCTCACCCAAGTGCTCAAAGTTTTGCA
Source organism: Bartonella harrusi (assembly GCF_024297065.1). Taxonomy (NCBI): domain Bacteria; kingdom Pseudomonadati; phylum Pseudomonadota; class Alphaproteobacteria; order Hyphomicrobiales; family Bartonellaceae; genus Bartonella; species Bartonella harrusi. Next base: position 1,774,228 of record NZ_CP101114.1, on the reverse strand, counting down.
AAAAACAGGGCTCGATATTCAAATAGAGCCTCAGGGAATTCACGTAAAACGAAATCCACGGCAAACAAAAATAATGCCCGTCGATATTAAAACTGGGCCTTATCCCGATTTTCCAACCGATCTCCAAGCCCAATTCATGGCGTTGATGACAAGGGCGCAGGGAATCGCTCATATTACCGAAACAATTTTCGAAAATCGCTTTATGCATGTGCAAGAACTTTCCCGTTTGGGCGCTCGGATCAAACTTGATGGGCAAACAGCAACCGTCTATGGAACAGAGAAACTGCAAGGAGCACCCGTGATGGCAACCGATTTACGTGCTTCTGTTTCTCTTGTTATTGCTGCTCTGGCCGCAAAGGGTGAAACCATTGTCAACCGCGTTTATCATCTTGATCGCGGCTTTGAACACTTGGAGGAAAAATTAGCAAATTGTGGGGCTCTCATAAAACGCGTTACAGCTTAAATCGCCTTCGTATCTTAGCCTTTGGCTTTTTGGGGAAGCCTTTTGCTTTGGGCTTTTGGAGACTTTTACTGGAAAACTGAAGGTGTGTTTTGGTTCTCAAGAAATGGGGTATGGTGGCATGGTTGTGGAGAGCAGCGCGATTGCGGTTTTGAACATTTGGGATTGAACATTTGGAGGAAAATGAGCCAATTGTGGGGCTCTCATAAAATGCGTTGCAGCTTAGCCCCGTTCGTATCTTGTCCTTTGTGTTTCTTGGGGGGAGGATACCTTGTCTTTTGAGATCTTCGGAGATTTTTACCGGAAAACTGAAGGTGTGTTTGGGCTCTCAAGAAATGGGATATGGTGGCATGGTTGTGGAGAATAGGCTGAGGTGTTTGTGAGGAGGTGGCTCTCATCAAAAATCAATCAAGATTCTTTTCATTTTTATTGCCTTTCTCCTGAGATTATCATTTTTTCTGTAAAAAATACTGTGGTTTAGAGGGACGCATGCGTGCAGGATGTGCCGGATGGTGGGTAAGAGGGGGCATTTGAGAGGAGGAGAGGGCGTTGGAGTATGGCCAAGTGGGAAAGCAGCATATTTGGGGGCACATGTGAAGTGGAGGGATCTGCGGTGAGGCATGGGTGGTGGTGTTGGAAGGCTTTTTGCTATGCACACGGTGGCTGCATGTATGTGGGGCGTGCTGGATGGCGGGTGAGGATGGAGTGATTGGAGGGGGGTGTGTTGGTGCGAAGTTTTGCGGGTTTGAGATATGTGTGTTCGTGGGGGCTGGAACAGTGCCTAACAACATCCGCAGTTGTTGGAAAAAGGGGCGTTGTATTCGCACGATGGGAGGGGGATGGATATGCCGGGGCTTTGGGGGCTTTGTGGGGGTGTTTGTATGGGGGGAGAGTATCTGTGAGGGGGGTGAGGGCATTTGAGAGGAGGAGAGGGCGTTGGAGTATGGCCAAGTGGGAAAGCAGCATATTTGGGGGCACATGTGAAGTGGAGGGATCTGCGGTGAGGCATGGGTGGTGGTGTTGGAAGGCTTTTTGCTATGCACACGGTGGCTGCATGTATGTGGGGCGTGCTGGATGGCGGGTGAGGATGGAGAGATTGGAGGGGGGTGTGTTGGTGCGAAGTTTTGCGGGTTTGAGATATGTGTGTTCGTGGGGGCTGGAACGGTGCCTAACAACATCCGCAGTTGTTGGAAAAAGGGGCGTTGTATTCGCACGATGGGAGAGGGATGGATATGCCGGGGCTTTGGGGGCTTTGTGGGGGTGTTTGTATGGGGGGAGAGTATCTGGGGGGTGAGGGCATTTGAGAGGAGGAGAGGGCGTTGGAGTATGGCCAAGTGGGAAAGCAGCATATTTGGGGGCACATGTGAAGTGAAGGGATCTGCGGTGAGGCATGGGTGGTGGTGTTGGAAGGCTTTTGGTGTGTCTGTACGGTGAAGCTATGCCAAAATTGACAGATAAAGTGTTTTTAAAGAGGGGGATAAGTTTTCAAGGGATTGCTAACAGAGATGATCACGGAAACCTCAGGGTTGTTTAACAATAGAAGATGCTGAGAGAAAGAAGATGCTGAGAGCAACCGATTGGTAAACCATTTGGGTAGAAATCTTCGTCCTTAGGAGGGGAAGAGGTCAATGGTAAGGAGGTGTGCGCGCTCGTAGATGCGACGATTGATCGCAAAATAGAAAGTGTTCAATTCTCGTATGGAAATGCGCTTACTCTGTTACATTTCTAGTGTTGCGCAAATTCTCTTTTTAGGTGCAATGTGCATTAAAAGCAAAAGGCTGTTTGGGTTGAGAGCTTTTAACACTCGGAAGACTACGGAATACGCATTTCAAAACATTAAGTTATAAGGATACTTTATTGTTTTGCCTGTTGAAGGAGAACTGCGAATATCCTCAGGTTTTCTTATGCCAAACCTGCTTTATGTTGAATCAATCAAAACCATCCCCTTGCACGTCACAAGGGGGATTATCATGTGGAGAAAAAAGAGAGAAGAAAGGTGTAAAAGATCGTTTATGAAGTGTCACAATGCCAAAAATGCCGAGGGTTATCGCAACATGGGGGACGGGAAATAGATATGTAAGAGCTCTCTTACCTGGTGTGTGATAAGCTGCAAAATCAAATCGATTGTTTAACGACAGTTTTATAGGCAAAAAATGCACATAGAAGAAAGGCTTCAAAACAGAGGGGAACGTCTCAAAAAAGAGGGCATCCGTGAGGAAGAATTTTTTAACAGAAATACGAAAAAGAATTGAACCAGAAAGGCGCAGGATATTTGCAACAAAGAGCGCAGGTTGTTGGCAAGAAATTGCTGATAAATTCAATCTCTTTTTGCTTTTTTATACCGATATCTCAACAAAGGAAAATGCTTCATCCTGTTGTGATGGGAAAGAGTGTGATGAGGCGAAGCTTTCGCAAAGACAAAGACTTGTTCGTAAAAAATTTTACAAAGCGCAAACCTCAAAAACAGAAGGCAATTTTGTCATTCATTTTTCATGGGCATTTCTTATGGGAATAAAAAATTTTAAAGTTTTCTTTGCTTAAGAAGAAATTTTTGTCTATAAAAACCTCTAGGGAAGAGGTTTTCATGTTTCCCCGCAGAAATATCCCAATGTGGCCTCTTTCTCTTCACTTTAAAAATCATAAAAAATTTTATCATTAACGGAATTTTGTGTGATTCTGGATGCGTTCCGCTCATGCCAATCTTATCGTTGTTGTACTCACGCCTTCTTCATTTGTGTGAGGCAAGTTTTGAGGGGGGGTAGACAATCATATTGCTTAAAAGAGTCCTTAAAAGAGAACCGTTGGAGAGAGAGCTTCAAAGGGGGCAAGGCAAGGTGAGCAAAAGGGATGGGACCGGTGCTCGAAGGGTAAGGCAAGTTTTGAGGGGGGGGGTAGACAATCATATTGCTTAAAAGAGTCCTTAAAAGAGAACCGTTGGAGAGAGAGCTTCAAAGGGGGCAAGGCAAGGTGAGCAAAGGGGATGGGAGCTGTGCTCGAAGGGTAAGGCAAGTTTTGAGGGGGGGGTAGACAATCATATTTCTTAAAAGAGTCTTAAAAGAGAACCGTTGGAGAGAGAGCTTCAAAGGGGGCAAGGCGAAGTGAGCAAAAGGGATGGGAGCTGTGCTCGAAGGGTAAGGCAAGTTTTGAGGGGGGGGGTAGACAATCATATTGCTTAAAAGAGTCCTTAAAAGAGAACCGTTGGAGAGAGAGCTTCAAAGGGGGCAAGGCAAGGTGAGCAAAGGGGATGGGAGCTGTGCTCGAAGGGTAAGGCAAGTTTTGAGGGGGGTAGACAATCATATTTCTTAAAAGAGTCCTTAAAAGAGAACCGTTGGAGAGAGAGCTTCAAAGGGGGCAAGGCGAAGTGAGCAAAAGGGATGGGACCGGTGGTCGAAGGGTAAGGCAAGTTTTGAGGGGGGGGTAGACAATCATATTGCTTAAAAGAGTCTTAAAAGAGGACCGTTGGAGAGAGAGCTTCAAAGGGGGCAAGGCGAAGTGAGCAAAAGGGATGGGACCGGTGGTCGAAGGGTAAGGCAAGTTTTGAGGGGGGGTAGACAATCATATTTCTTAAAAGAGTCTTAAAAGAGGACCGTTGGAGAGAGAGCTTCAAAGGGGGCAAGGCAAGGTGAGCAAAGCGGATGGGACCGGTGGTCGAAGGGTAAGGCAAGTTTTTTGAGGGGGGGTAGACAATCATATTGCTTAAAAGAGTCCTTAAAAGAGAACCGTTGGAGAGAGAGCTTCAAAGGGGGCAAGGCAAGGTGAGCAAAAGGGATGGGACCGGTGCTCGAAGGGTAAGGCAAGTTTTGAGGGGGGGGTAGACAATCATATTGCTTAAAAGAGTCTTAAAAGAGAATCGTTGGAGAGAGAGCTTCAAAGGGGGCAAGGCAAGGTGAGCAAAGGGGATGGGAGCTGTGCTCGAAGGGTAAGGCAAGTTTTGAGGGGGGTAGACAATCATATTGCTTAAAAGAGTCCTTAAAAGAGAACCGTTGGAGAGAGAGCTTCAAAGGGGGCAAGGCAAGGTGAGCAAAAGGGATGGGAGCTGTGCTCGAAGGGTAAGGCAAGTTTTGAGGGGGGGGGTAGACAATCATATTGCTTAAAAGAGTCTTAAAAGAGGACCGTTGGAGAGAGAGCTTCAAAGGGGGCAATAGAAGGCGCGACCAAGGAAGACAAGGACAGGTGGAACGCAGGAGAAATAAAAGACTCTACCAAAAATCTGGAATTTCAGGCTTTAAATGTGGACCTATCCGTACGGCTGAGACCTTTTCCGCTAAACCCGTGCGGTCTGAAAGTTCAACCGCTAAACCGCAAAGTGTGGCAGGACCACGTGCGGGTTCATAACGAGTCTGCTTCTTCTTATAAAGAAAACGGTGTAAGGGCTCTTCCTTATCCATGCCAAGAGATGAGTTATAATCTCCACACATCCCCGCATCCGTTAAATATGCGCTCCCGCCTTCTAAAATTTGCGCATCAGCTGTAGGAATATGCGTATGCGTGCCTACAATAACGCTGACACGGCCATCAAGAAAATGCCCTAGACATTGTTTCTCACTGGTTGTTTCGGCATGAAAGTCAAAAATAATTGCGTCCGTCTGTTCCATCAAAGAACAAGCACATAAAATATTTTCAGCCGCTTCAAAGGGATCAACAACCTTACAGGGCATAAAAACACTCCCTAAAAGATTGGCAACAAGAACACGTGCCCCATTCTTTGCTGTAAAAATACCAGATCCCTTCCCAGGTGTTTCTTTTATAAAATTGGCTGGACGTAAAAAACGATCGCTCTCTTGCGCATATTGTAATGCCTCTTGATACGAAAAAGCGTGATTGCCCGTTGTTACAACGTCAACACCGACCATCAAAAGATCTTGATAGGTCTCTCGACTGATCCCAAAACCGTGAGAGGCATTTTCACCATTTACAACAACAAAATCAACATGCCATCTCTTAATCAGTTGCGGAAGCTGTTCAAAAACAACTTTACAACCCGTCATTCCGACAATGTCACCTAAAAATAAAAAACGCATAGGCGTTTTAATCACATTTTAACGCTTTAAGAAACCCTTTTCTGTACAAATTTCTTGCAAAACAAGATCGTGTTCTTCATGAGGAATGGATTCAACTTCCTGACACGAAAAACCTAAACCAAGTAAATGAATATGATGCCCTTGTTTTTCAAGAGCTGCAATCGCGCGATCATAATATCCCCCTCCATAGCCAAGACGGTGACACTGGTTGTCAAATGCGGAAAGGGGAACAATAACCACATTCGGTACCACAACCGCATTTTCTACACCAGGGCCTAATGTGCCAAAGCGCATCGATTCTAGTGCCATGTTTTTTGAAAATGAACGAAAAACCATGGTCGTTGAATCAAGCACTGCCGGTAAGGCTAAACGTCCACCACGCAATGCAATAGCATCCAATAAAGGGCGTGGGTCACTTTCCGATTTGATCGGCCAATAGCCGGCAAAAATCATACGTGTAAAATCTATGTCCTTTGCTGCAAGGCTTTCAAGAATAGAGGAGCAGGCGCGCTGCGAAAAAACAGCGCGTTCTTGTAGTGTCAGGGCGTCGCGCTTGGATAAACCACTTTTGCGTAACTGTGTGCGAACCTGTGAAGCAGATTCCTGCTCGTTTGTCTCCTCTTGTTCGTTTGTCTCCATTGTGTGTTTATCCCATTGCCTTTAAAAGTCTTTTCTCTTGTAAAGACCTCTTGCCTTATGAACGCCTTTTCCTTATGAAGAAGTGTGTTTGTTGCTGTTGCAATAGAATAAAATCCTGCAAAATGTTTACACGTTTCTTGAAAAGATTACCGTCATATGCTTCCTCTATCAAGAAGGTGATCCGCAACAGCCGGTGGAAAAAATTGATCCCGGGAACCTATTAACTAGGTGGGCGCCATATGAAAAAGCCCACGGGCCTTATCAGGGACGGCTCCCTTGGAGATCACTAAGGTCTCAGGAATGCGCTATTTCCTGTCGAGAAGTGCAGAACACCCATTTTTACTATAAAACAAATTTCCATTTTCAGCTAGAGAGAAAATGATCTCAAGGCCCTTTCTTTACAATTCGACACGATAAAGTATTCGTTGATGAGGATGGTTTATAATGAAGATCTCTTGGATTAGTATATTGATTTATAATGATTATTCATCGTTGTGCCTGTTGTATGAGAGCCTCGAATATCCTCAGATTCTCTCCTTCCAAAACTGCTTTATGTTGAATCAATCAAAACCATCCGTTTGTATATCACAAGTGGGATTATCGTGTGGATAAAAAAACTCTCAACAAAGGCGTAAAAATGCCTTTAAGGAATCGTCTCAATACCAAGGGTTGTCGCAACATTGGGGAACCTTTCTGAGAATTATAACCATCTTGTTTCCATGATAACGCCAAGCTCAAAAAACGCACGGTTCATTGCGTGGCTCATGTTCTGGGGTGGAGGTCGGGTATGGTTAAGATCACGTGTGGTTTGCAAGGGTACGTGTGGTAAGTTGGGTTGCACGTGGATAGGAGCCCATGTTTTTCTGCGCTTTCCTATCAGTGGGGGAGCGCCCAATTAGCAATGTTTTGAAAGGGAAGTGTAAAGGATTTGGCTGAGTTTAAAGAGGGTAGTTTAGCCTAAAGCGCTTGTGGGGTCTGCTCATCTAACAGAACCTCAAGGCGTTCTTGAAGCTTTCGCATTTGTGGATACACTTCAAGTGCTTTTTCATAGACCTTGAGAGCAAGTTTGGGACGTTGCGTTGCTTCCATGATAACGCCAAGTGCAAAAAATGCACGGTTCATTGCGTGGCTCTTGTTCCAGAGCATGGTTAAGATCACGTGTGGTTTGCAAGGGTACGTGTGGTAAGTTGGGTTGCACGTGGATAGGAGCCCATGTTTTTCTGCGCTTTCCTATCAGTGGGGGAGCGCCCAATTGGCAATGTTTTGAAAGGGAAGTGTAAAGGATTTGGCTAAGTTTAAAGAGGGTAGTTTAGCCTAAAGTGCTTGTGGGGTCTGCTCATCTAACAGAACCTCAAGGCGTTCTTGAAGCTTTCGCATTTGTGGATACACTTCAAGTGCTTTTTCATAGACCTTGAGAGCAAGTTTGGGACGTTGCGTTGCTTCCATGATAACGCCAAGTGCAAAAAATGCACGGTTCATTGCGTGGCTCTTGTTCCAGAGCATGGTTAAGATCACGTGTGGTTTGCAAGGGTAAATATCATGGGTTGATCACGTGTGTGGATAGGAGCCCATGTTTTTCTGCGCTTTCCTATCAGTGGGGGAGCGCCCAATTGGCAATGTTTTGAAAGGGAAGTGTAAAGGATTTGGCTAAGTTTAAAGAGGGTAGTTTAGTCTAAAGTGCTTGTGGGGTCTGCTCATCTAACAGAACCTCAAGGCGTTCTTGAAGCTTTCGCATTTGTGGATACACTTCAAGTGCTTTTTCATAGACCTTGAGAGCAAGTTTGGGACGTTGCGTTGCTTCCATGATAACGCCAAGTGCAAAAAATGCACGGTTCATTGCGTGGCTCTTGTTCTGGGGTGGAGGTCGGGTATGGTTAAGATCACGTGTGGTTTGCAAGGGTACGTGTGGTAAGTTGGGTTGCACGTGGATAGGAGCCCATGTTTTTCTGCGCTTTCCTATCAGTGGGGGAGCGCCCAATTGGCAATGTTTTGAAAGGGAAGTGTAAAGGATTTGGCTAAGTTTAAAGAGGGTAGTTTAGCCTAAAGTGCTTGTGGGGTCTGCTCATCTAACAGAACCTCAAGGCGTTCTTGAAGCTTTCGCATTTGTGGATACACTTCAAGTGCTTTTTCATAGACCTTGAGAGCAAGTTTGGGACGTTGCGTTGCTTCCATGATAACGCCAAGTGCAAAAAATGCACGGTTCATTGCGTGGCTCTTGTTCCAGAGCATGGTTAAGATCACGTGTGGTTTGCAAGGGTAAATATCATGGGTTGATCACGTGTGTGGATAGGAGCCCATGTTTTTCTGCGCTTTCCTATCAGTGAGGGAGCGCCCAATTGGCAATGTTTTGAAAGGGAAGTGTAAAGGATTTGGCTAAGTTTAAAGAGGGTAGTTTAGTCTAAAGTGCTTGTGGGGTCTGCTCATCTAACAGAACCTCAAGGCGCTCTTGAAGCTTTCGCATTTGTGGATACACTTCAAGTGCTTTTTCGTAGGCCTTGAGAGCAAGTTTGGGACGTTGCGTTGCTTCCATGATAACGCCAAGCTCAAAAAACGCACTGTAATTGCGTGGCTCATGTTCCAGAGCATGGTTAAGATCAAGCATGGCAAGTTTAAAATCACTCAGTTGAATATGAACCCATGCGCGTCTTACCCAAGCTTCAGCATAAGCGGGCTCAAGGGCAAGGACATTGTCAATGTAATCAAGGGCAAGACCATAATCGTCTTCATTGACCGCATTTTCAGCCCATGACATCAAAAGGTCAATCGTTTCACTGCCCGATTGTGACCATAAACGTTGAAGCCGCCCGCTGATCTTCTTCGCTTCTTGAACATTCGCACAAAATTTCAATTCTTTCAGTAAACGTGAGATTTCCCTCTCTTTGCGCTGTTTTGCTCTGTCAACAGGGGAAGAGGTGTTTAAATCAAAATCTTCTAAAAGAATCGCAGATGTGTCAGAGTCAGATGTTGCTGAGGGAGGACTATTGGGGATCAATTCTTCTAACGGCAAAAGCAATTGCGGAGAGGGACGATCTTCAGGAAGGGAAGGAGGATTTTGTCCATATCCAGTGGAAATAAAAAAGAAACTGCTGAAAAAAGCAAAAAGAAAATTTGCAAAACAACGTAAAAAATCACGTTGGAAAATATAACCCCGTAATCGTAAAGCTTTTAAAAAAAGAAAAAAATGCATAAAAAGCTCTCTCACGAGAAAAGCACCACGCAGCAGATTTACAAACCGCAATCATCCAAAAATGACTTTTGAAAGACAAAAAGCTTCCATGCCCGCGAAAAGCAGGCACAAAAACGCTTAACCCTGACGTGCTCTAAAACGCGGATTAACTTTATTGAGGATATAAACACGACCTTTGCGACGCACCAAACGATTGTTACGGTGGCGCTCCTTCAATGCTTTAAGCGAATTTTTAATCTTCATAATACTCACCGTCTAACATTCATGTAACGCAATACCATAATGAACCACTCTCTCGACACTTTACCATTCTTTTGACACTTTAATTGAGTTCCACAAAAAACTGGTTTGCTCAAGTTACTAGCTCAGATTACGGGTCAACTCTCTCAAATGTCCCCCAATAACGAGGTCGTAATTAATATTGTGCCCTCTGTTGTGGTTACACTATAATACCAAGTTATACACTTCTCCATTGTGATCACAAAATGAAAAAGCACCCTCACAGGTACGCATTTACATCCTTGATAAACACAATAAACAAGCGAAAATTGCAAAAAACTACACTCCCCTTTAGCAAAAAGTCTTCTTTTTGTCAAGCACGGATCTCTTATCAATTGCTTGTTGGCTTATGGGGAGAAGAGGTGTTGTTGGCAAGGCAGTTTTGCGGGAGGAGGTCGGTGTGGAAGGCATGAGTTGGGGTTTGCGGGGTGAGGCATTTGGGGGGAGGTTTTTGGTGGGGCGTTTTGAGAGGAGGTGAGGGAGCATGGGTGCGGGGTATCCGTATGTTGGTTGCGGAAGTGTTGGAGAGGAGGTTTGTTGTAAAACAGGGCTGTTCTTTGCAAAGAGGAGATAGGCAAGGTCTGAGAGAAGATGCGTAAACAAAATATGGTGGTGTTGGGTGGAAGCTTTAAGAGCGTTAAGGGGAGGATGAGGAAGGGTGGTGTGTGTGAGAAAGGTGAGGCGTGTGAGAGGGGTAAATTGCTTGTTGGCTTATGGGGAGAAGAGGTGTTGTTGGCAAGGCAGTTTTGCGGGAGGAGGTCGGTGTGGAAGGCATGAGTTGGGGTTTGCGGGGTGAGGCATTTGGGGGGAGGTTTTTGGTGGGGCGTTTTGAGAGGAGGTGAGGGAGCATGGGTGCGGGGTATCCGTATGTTGGTTGCGGAAGTGTTGGAGAGGAGGTTTGTTGTAAAACAGGGCCGTTCTTTGCAAAGAGGAGATAGGCAAGGTCTGAGAGAAGATGCGTAAACAAAATATGGTGGTGTTGGGTGGAAGCTTTAAGAGCGTTAAGGGGAGGATGAGGAAGGGTGGTGTGTGTGAGAAAGGTGAGGCGTGTGAGAGGGGTAAATTGCTTGTTGGCTTATGGGGAGAAGAGGTGTTGTTGGCAAGGCAGTTTTGCGGGAGGAGGTCGGTGTGGAAGGCATGAGTTGGGGTTTGCGGGGTGAGGCATTTGGGGGGAGGTTTTTGGTGGGGCGTTTTGAGAGGAGGTGAGGGAGCATGGGTGCGGGGTATCCGTATGTTGGTTGCGGAAGTGTTGGAGAGGAGGTTTGTTGTAAAACAGGGCTGTTCTTTGCAAAGAGGAGATAGGCAAGGTCTGAGAGAAGATGCGTAAACAAAATATGGTGGTGTTGGGTGGAAGCTTTAAGAGCGTTAAGGGGAGGATGAGGAAGGGTGGTGTGTGTGAGAGGGGGTAAATTGCTTGTTGGCTTATGGGGAGAAGAGGTGTTGTTGGCAAGGCAGTTTTGCGGGAGGAGGTCGGTGTGGAAGGCATGGGACATTTTTAGAGGAGGTGAGGGTGTTGGGATATGGATATGCGTAGGGTATAAGCTTGGAGAGTGAGGGTGAGGAGGGGCGTGAGGAGAGGCGTTGCTCTGTGCGAGAAAAAGTGTTGTGCCGCTTATGAAGGAAAGGTTTTAAGAGATATAAGTTCGTGAGAAAAAGAGCGTGCGTGTGCGCTTGCAAAAGAGGGTGAGACAATGCTGCAAAAATGCTTGTTGGTTTCTTTCTTTGTTCGTTTTCCTGTTTTCTCTCTGTTACCGTGTGTAGAATTTTGCTGAAAAGCGTTTATCAAAATTTGTTGGGTGGTCAAGATTGGCTGGCTGGCCCCGTTAATTGAATCACATGCCCCATTTTGCGGAGGGGCTGAATAGAGCTTTTGCCGTATAAATGCACCGATGTGTGTTCTTGCGTGAGAAAATATTTGATTTCATGGAGATTGTTGCCAAGAAGATTGGTCATTTGACAATTGCTATGCCGGTATGTGCTGCTTAGAGGGAGTCCGCAAATAGCACGGATATGCTGTTCAAACTGTGATGTTACACACGCCTTTTGTGTCCAGTGTCCAGAGTTATGAACACGAGGTGCCAATTCATTGACTAAAAGACTGCCATCTATGAGAACAAAAAATTCAATGCAAAGAACCCCAACATAATCCAGTGCCTCCATCACGGCTACGCTTATTTCTTGGGCTGCATTTTGGACGTTAAGCGGTACGTGCGATGGAACAAATGATTTGTGAAGAATACCGTTTCTGTGCTGATTTTCAGGGCAATCATAAAAAATATGGTCTCCTTGTTTCGTACGTGCCGAGATAACCGAAATTTCCGATAAAAAAGGAATAATTTCTTCTAAAATTAAAGGATGTCCCTGAAATGTTGTAAAGATCTTTTCAAGAGTTTGCTCAGACGGGTGGTCCAGCATCATCTGATTTTTTCCATCGTAACCAAAACGACGTGTCTTTAAAAGACCACGCCCCTTTAATGCGGAAAGCCCTGAAAGAAGAGAAGAGGAATCATCAACTGCATACCATGATGCCGTGCCTATCCCTTGCTTTTGCAAAAATTGCTTCTCGAAAAGTCGATCTTGTGTAATCTCCAAGGCTTTAGAAGAGGGAAAAACACTTTTGGCGTTCTCTACATATTGAACCGTTTGAAGAGAAAGATTTTCAAACTCATAAGTCACAATATCACACAGAGAAATAAAACGATCGAGTGCCGAAGTGTCATCATAGAACGCAACAATATGATCATTCGCTGTTTGTGCCGCTGGGCAATCCTCTTCAGGGCAAAAAACAACCGTTCGAAAACCTAGTTCTGCTGCCGCTATCGCTAACATGCGTGCTAATTGCCCCCCGCCTATAAAACCGATGACCCTGTTTGAAGGCAACGATGGGGATACACTGGTTGTTGCGGGGGAGGGGGGTGTTGTGGCGGATAGGATGGGTGTTGTAGCTGCGGGGGATGGGGGTGTTGTGGCGGATAGGATGGGTGTCGCAGCTGTGGGTGATGGGGGCGTTGTGGCGGATGGGATGGGTGTTGTAGCTGCGGGTGATGGGGGTGTTGTGGCGGATGGGATGGGTGTTGTAGCTGCGGGGGATGGGGGTATTGTGGCGGATGGGATGGGTGTCGCAGCTGCGGGGGATGGGGGCGTTGTGGCGGATGGGATGGGTGTCGCAGCTGCGGGGGATGGGGGTGTTGTGGCGGATAGGATGGGTGTTGTAGCTGCGGGGGATGGGGGTGTTGTGGCGGATGGGATGGGTGTCGTAGCTGCGGGGGATGGGGGCGTTGTGGCGGATGGGATGGGTGTTGTAGCTGCGGGTGATGGGGGTGTTGTAGCTGCGGGTGATGGGGGTGTTGTAGCTGCGGGTGATGGGGGTGTTGTGGCGGATGGGATGGGTGTTGTAGCTGCGGGTGATGGGGGTGTTGTGGCGGATGGGATGGGTGTCGCAGCTGCGGGGGATGGGGGCGTTGTGGCGGATGGGATGGGTGTCGCAGCTGCGGGGGATGGGGGCGTTGTGGCGGATGGGATGGGTGTCGCAGCTGCGGGGGATGGGGGTGTTGTGGCGGATGGGATGGGTGTCGCAGCTGCGGGTGATGGGGGTGTTGTGGCGGATGGGATGGGTGTCGCAGCTGCGGGGGATGGGGGCGTTGTGGCGGATGGGATGGGTGTTGTAGCTGCGGGTGATGGGGGTGTTGTGGCGGATGGGATGGGTGTTGTAGCTGCGGGGGATGGGGGTGTTGTGGCGGATGGGATGGGTGTCGTAGCTGCGGGGGATGGGGGCGTTGTGGCGGATGGGATGGGTGTCGCAGCTGCGGGTGATGGGGGTGTTGTGGCGGATGGGGAGGGGGTGTGAGAGGATTGTGTCATTTTAAACCTCAGTTATTGGAACGTGTGCAACACTAGCTGTTTGTTGTTGACGCCAATCTTGTAACCGTTGTGCGAGTTTGTCATCGTAAACGGCCATAACCGCTGCGGCTAAAAGTGCTGCGTTAATAGCGCCTGCTTTGCCAATCGCTAAGGTGCCAACTGGAACACCTGCTGGCATTTGCACAATTGAAAGCAACGAATCTTGACCAGACAAAGAGTGTGAATGGACTGGAACTCCAAAAACAGGAAGAGGTGTAAGCGCTGCTAACATACCAGGAAGATGCGCTGAACCTCCTGCGCCTGCGAGCAAAATTTTAAAACCTGCTGCTTTTGCTTCTTTTGCAAATTGGTAAAGCCGTTCAGGGGTACGGTGTGCCGAGACAATCTGCGAAATATGTGAAATATCAAGACAGGTCAAAATATCTGCGCTATGACGCATCGTTTGCCAATCCGATTGGCTCCCCATTAAAATCGCTACATCATATGTTTTTTTTGTCATTTGCGATCCTCTATCGAACTTCATCTTCTCTTTGAAGTGTTCAACTGCACTTTTTTCCCTTCTCTTTTTAAGTGTTTTAAACACTCTTTGCAAAGCCAATTGATAACAGAACAACAGTTTTTTTATGTGCCTTAGAAGCGGATACAGACTTCATAAAGGGTGTTTGATAAAATGGTGGTATATCTTCTCTGCTATGTGTTGTGGACAATGTTATTCACAGAATAATTTTTACAAAAACAACCCTTTGCAAAAAAGAGGGCTTGGCTATAAGAAAAGAGAGCTTGGCTGTAAAAAACAAAGCAAAAAACTAAAGGGAAACATCAATCGCGTTTGTTTACTGCCAAAAATGGCAGTGATTGGCTCTCGTCATTGAGAGGGCAAATGTTTTTGTGCTGCGCTCTTTGTGCTATTTCCTGTATCACGCGATGTTAAAAAATCTTCAGTGAAAGTGAAAATATCCCTTACCTCCTTATAAAAACAGATGGTTTTAGAATTAAACGGTGTTCCATTTGCTTTGGTTCAATAATCATGTGGATAAAAGAAAAGCTCTCCTTTTTTAGCTTGCGGTTTATGATCACGGAAATAAAGGCGTTTTCAAATGCCTTGTCTGTAATGCCTTGTCTGTAATGCCTTGTCTGTAATGCCTTGTCTGTAATGCCTTGTCTGTAATGCCTTGTCTGTAATGCCTTGTCTGTAATGCCTTGTCTGTAATGCCTTGTCTGTAATGCCTTGTCTGTAATGCCTTGTCTGTAATGCCTTGTCTGTAATGCCTTGTCTGTAATGCCTTGTCTGTAATGCCTTGTCTGTAATGCCTTGTCTGTAATGCCTTGTCTGTAATGCCTTGTCTGTAATGCCTTGTCTGTAATGCCTTGTCTGTAATGCCTTGTCTGTAATGCCTTGTCTGTAATGCCTTGTCTGTAATGCCTTGTCTGTAATGCCTTGTCTGTAATGCCTTGTCTGTAATGCCTTGTCTGTAATGCCTTGTCTGTAATGCCTTGTCTGTAATGCCTTGTCTGTAATGCCTTGTCTGTAATGCCTTGTCTGTAATGCCTTGTCTGTAATGCCTTGTCTGTAATGCCTTGTCTGTAATGCCTTGTCTGTAATGCCTTGTCTGTAATGCCTTGTCTGTAATGCCTTGTCTGTAATGCCTTGTCTGTAATGCCTTGTCTGTAATGCCTTGTCTGTAATGCCTTGTCTGTAATGCCTTGTCTGACCAAGAAAAAAACGTTTGTAAGAGAGTAATGACAAATATTCCTTCTTCAAAAAAGAAAATTTTATGGTAAAAATGTGTTTATAAATGAAAGGATTCTCTGGTAAAAAAGACTGTAAAAAAAATCTAAAATAAACACTTTTAAGAACAACATGTTTATGAAAACCTGCCAATGATTTTTTGTTGTTAAGAGACTTAAGCGCAATAAAGAGGCACTTTATTCTTCTGCCTTAAACAGAGCTCTCTTAGCAAATAGTCTTGTTGATATTCGTTTTTCGTACTCTACATAATCCAATTGCTTTCTATACTCTGATTAAAGACAAGAAAAGAGTATGATCAATTGTGTATAATAAACGCATGGTCTCTTTTTTGCCCAATTTGGCAATATCTTATCCAGCAACCAATAGAAAGGAGATTTTGAAGCCATGTTTTTTCCATTTTTAATCGCTTTAGGGGCCGCAGTAACAACTGTTTGTGGAAAGAAAAACATCAGTTATGCCTTGTGGGCTATTTTGTTAGTTGTCATTCTTCTCACTTTTAATCACCACGCAACCTCTACTTTAAACTTGTCTTTTTGAGAGAATAATCATGCAAAATGTTGAAGAAAAAAATCCTCATTTCATTATATTTATGAATACATTAGGCCTTATCGGTTTATCCATTGTTTTGGTGGTAGCTTTTTATTATCAACTGGTAAAGTTCGAGTTGCCTTGTCCTCTTTGTCTTCTTCAACGTGTTGGTTTGATGCTGGCAGGGTGTGGATT
Organism: Bartonella harrusi; assembly: GCF_024297065.1. Lineage (NCBI taxonomy): Bacteria > Pseudomonadati > Pseudomonadota > Alphaproteobacteria > Hyphomicrobiales > Bartonellaceae > Bartonella > Bartonella harrusi. Next base: position 1,758,308 of record NZ_CP101114.1, on the reverse strand, counting down.
TCTACTCAACATCCATCATAAGGTGAAACATACACATTATGGAATGGTGATTCTCGGATGTATGGTAACGAGTATCGTGGCTGTCCGGCAAGTGCTATTGCATATCACACCAGATGATCTGGGATATGGTTCAACATTCTTTGGATTGCACTTTTATACCTGGGCCCTCATTATCTCACTTCTTTGTATTCTGGCTGTATCTGTCGTCATGATTTTAGGTGAATTGGCACACAAAATTAAAATGTTCTCTCCTTTGCCAATTTTGAGCCAAACAGCAAGCTTCTTATTTATATTTTTGATTGCTGCAAACTTGATTTCTACCATACTTGAATGTGGTGGTGGGCAATGTGCTGATGATCCCGTAAGATACGAGTTGTTGTCAAGTTGGTCCTCTTCCTCTTAAAGCTTGTCGTACATTTTTTTTCATATATGTTTAACGTTTAGTAAAGAGACGGTCGTGTTGAGAGTGCCGTCTCTTTTTTTTGCAAAACAATCAAGGGGAAATTGGATGGCGATTCTTCAGTTTTGCTACCGAGATGCCCTTTCTTTTCTTTGCGCAATGCGTGCATTTCGTAAAATCTTTGCGTGGAACGGAAGGTTTTTTCTTGCTCTTTTTTTAATTTTGTGCCACTAGAGGTTGTAGTTTAACTTCGTTTTAGTACCTTAAAAACAGCCGTATTGTTCTAGAGGCACAGGGTTTTGTAAAAAATTGCAGAATCTTTTTGTAAGGGTCCGTTTTTATGAGCGGGCCTCTTTTTGTTCTTCTTGTTCTTGCTTTTTTTCATTTGTTTCAAGGGAGGGCGTTGATACGTTCACGCGTGGTTTAGTTTATACGCCATCATATGGCTTAAACGTGCTTATAAGATAAGTCATATAACGTAGAATGCGTAATATAACCCTTTGTTGTTTCACTTTCCGGTTGTGACTTCATGGGAAAGTATGTCTTTGCAAGTAGGACAAATATTTTAAAAGTGCTTCTTTAGAAGAAGAAAAGTCTTTCTTTAGCTGTTTGATATTTATTAAATGGAATGGCTCATTTAGGAGAAGAGGATTTGATCGTCTTTCATAAAAGCGCTTTTTTCCCTTGAAGAAGAGGGTTAAACCAATGTTTTTTATCTGTTTGTCTCTGTCGACTTTGTTATGCATTGTGATGCGTTGATTGGTGAAAAGGAGCAAAAAAGTGAAAACTTGAAAGATTCAAAAACAAAAATTGAGAGATGCTTTTCTTTAAAGAGGCATGAGAATGTGAAAGAGTTATTTAAAGTATCGTCATTTGAGGGTGCGTTTTTAAAATTCAATACTTCTGTAAAGGCGTAAAAAAGTAAAAGTGTAGAAACGTGAAAACGTGGAAATGCAAAAGCGCAAGAGGGAAAGGAGAGCGGTTTTGTAGAGTGTGTTTTGGGCGATGGTATGGAATAGGAGGGAGTACGCGGGGGCGTATAACACATGTTCAAGTGCCTTTTTTAAAGGGATTTTTTACAAGCTGTAATACTTCTGTAAAGGTGTAAAGAAGTAAAAATGTAAAAGTGTAGAAACGTGAAAACGTGGAAATGCAAAAGCGCAAGAGGAAAAGGAGAGCGGTTTTGTAGAGTGTGTTTTGGGCGATGGCATGGAATAGGAGGACGTACGCGGGGACGTATAACATACATGGAGATATTATGCAGATGATATGATGGGAGAGAAGTTGTCAGAAGATAGAAAGGTGCAAATGGATCAATAAAAGGGGACTGTAAAAAGTTGAACGAGGGTGAATTGAAAACAAGCTAGAGAGGCGGGGGTGCAGAAGAGACCGAGTATATCGCGTAAAAGATGCGGTCAAAGAAATGTGAAAGAATATCTTCAGTTGCCTTTATGGGCGTGCTCAAAAGGTTATGTCAACATGGCGGTGTAAAACGTTTGAAAAACACGAGAAAAAATATAAATTGCTGTTTGCTTTTTAAATTTTGCTCAACAAGGGGGCTTTTCACAAGGTTTAAAACGCTCTTTAGTGAATTTAAAATATGAGCGTGATCTTCCAAATTTCATTTTTGCTCAATAAGAAAATGAAATCAACCCCATCAATTTTCATAAAAATGCTGATTGGAAAGCTTATACAAAAGATTATTGTGGTTATTGTTATTTTGTTGTGATCATTGTTTTTAAAGGATTGCACAACTCGAGAGAGAAACTGGCTTTCATTTTGCCAATTGCTAAAATAACGGACAATACACTAATCCCAAAGGAAAAACCTTCCCTTTTGTGTTGAATTTTTGTTCACAAACCCAACAAAATAAGGTATGAACGCTGAAAAATATCGCATAATTAAAGAATATGTACATTGTAAAGGAAATAATTGTTTATGTCAAAAGAAGAAGTTTTAGAATTTTCTGGTATCGTAACGGAACTCTTACCGAATGCGATGTTTCGTGTGAAACTGGAAAATAATCATGAAATTATTGCTCATACCGCAGGAAGAATGCGAAAAAATCGTATTCGTGTGTTAGCAGGTGATAAAATCATGGTGGAAATGACCCCTTATGATTTGACAAAAGGGCGTATTATATATCGCTATAAGTAAGCTGGAGATGGCTCTTGTTTGCTGTAAAAGCAGTGTTCTTGTTCGTTTCTAAAACTCCTTTGTGTTTCTTCAAAAAGTGAAAATCAGAAAAGGCAATAAATTAAAGTATTCTTAAAGAATGCGTGAAACCATTGAAGCATATGAATGAAGCCAAAAAATTGGGAGATGGCTGATAATGATCCTTGAGGGGCAAAATGCAAAATTTAAAGGAAACCTTCTTAGGAAAAGTCCGTCTTAAAAAAAAGCATGCTCAAGAAACGCAGTTGGTGCTCGCTTCTGCTTCACCACGTCGCTTGGCGCTGTTGGCACAAATTGGTCTTGATCCGCATTATGTGCACGCAACAAATATCGATGAAACACCAAAATTAAGAGAACATCCTGCAAATCTGGCCAAACGTTTGGCTAGGGAAAAAGCGCTTAAAGCCCAAAAAACACTGCTCTGGGGGAGCAAAAATAGTAAAGTCAATTTATCAGCAGAAAAAAAAGCAGAGTTGTTAGCGGAAAAAACAGTGATTTTAGCCGCTGATACCGTGGTTGCTGTGGGAAACGTTATTTTCCCTAAACCAGAAAATGAGGACGAGGCCTATGAATGTTTGCGCTTCCTTTCTGGACGATCCCACAAGGTTTATGGCGGCATTTGTGCGCTCAATGACAGCGGGAAAATCGTTGTGAAATTGGTCGAAAGTCGGGTTCGTTTTAAACGGTTAACGGCCCCCGTGATGAGAGCTTATCTGGCTTCTGGTGAATGGCAAGGAAAGGCTGGAGGGTACGCTATTCAAGGAAAAGCCGGTGCGTTTGTCGTCAATATCATTGGCTCTTATTCGAATGTGGTCGGATTACCATTGGCTGAAACAATGGATCTGTTGTTGGCTTATCGTTTTCCACTTCTGGAAAATTGGCTTGGAGAACATTACTAGAGCCATGCATGCAAGGTCAAAGCCAAGAGAACCCTCTCAAAACCAACAAAACGCAGAGTGGAAAAATGAAAAAAAGAAAACTGTAAAAAAATGAAGCAAAAGGTCCAAACAAACAATAAAGATACAGACAAATTGAAAAGAAACAACTTAAAAAAAACAGCATCTGCAATTCGTCCTGCGCATCCTTGTCCAATTTGTGGGCAAATGGCACAACAAAATGCCTATCCATTCTGTTCAACACGATGTCAAGCTATTGATCTTAATCGATGGCTTTCGGGGGCTTATATCCTGCCTCCTCCACCGCAAATGAGCGATGAAGAAGAATAAAAAGAGCAAGGTATTTCAAAATATTGAAAATATGATTTATCTGTAGGTAGAGGCTTAAACAGAAAGGAGAACGTCACGCTTCTCCTTATCGTCCTGCGCATCCCTGTCCAATTTGTGGGCAAATGGCACAACAAAATGCCTATCCATTCTGTTCAACACGATGTCAAGCTATTGATCTTAATCGATGGCTTTCGGGGGCTTATATCCTGCCTCCTCCACCGCAAATGAGCGATGAAGAAGAATAAAAAGAGCAAGGTATTTCAAAATATTGAAAATATGATTTATCTGTAGACAGAGGCTTAAACAGAAAGGAGAACGTCACGCTTCTCCTTATCGTCCTGCGCATCCCTGTCCAATTTGTGGGCAAATGGCACAACAAAATGCCTATCCATTCTGTTCAACACGATGTCGAGCTATTGATCTTAATCGATGGCTTTCGGGGGCTTATATCCTGCCTCCTCCACCGCAAATGAGCGATGAAGAAGAATAAAAAGAGCAAGGTATTTCAAAATATTGAAAATATGATTTATCTGTAGGTAGAGGCTTAAACAGAAAGGAGAACGTCACGCTTCTCCTTATCGTCCTGCGCATCCCTGTCCAATTTGTGGGCAAATGGCACAACAAAATGCCTATCCATTCTGTTCAACACGATGTCAAGCTATTGATCTTAATCGATGGCTTTCGGGGGCTTATATCCTGCCTCCTCCACCGCAAATGAGCGATGAAGAAGAATAAAAAGAGCAAGGTATTTCAAAATATTGAAAATATGATTTATCTGTAGACAGAGGCTTAAACAGAAAGGAGAAGTGTGACGTTCTCCTTATCGTCCTGCGCATCCCTGTCCAATTTGTGGGCAAATGGCACAACAAAATGCCTATCCATTCTGTTCAACACGATGTCAAGCTATTGATCTTAATCGATGGCTTTCGGGGGCTTATATCCTGCCTCCTCCACCGCAAATGAGCGATGAAGAAGAATAAAAAGAGCAAGGTATTTCAAAATATTGAAAATATGATTTATCTGTAGACAGAGGCTTAAACAGAAAGGAGAACGTCACGCTTCTCCTTAAAGAGATGTGCGGGCTGAGAAAATTTTAAAGTATTCGCCAATATGGGTATTGAGGGATTTTCACTTTTGAAAAACTCTTTCATGTCTGTTCTTTGATGCTTAAAGACAATTCTCTTTTTTGTTTGAAAAAAAGCAGAGGTTTGAAGCTGGAGGGAAGAGTGAGGCGTTGGAAAAAACAAAGGCTTTTTTAAAATGAAGGCGTTCTTTTTTCCAGAATAAAAATCAGAACTAAAAAATAATCAGAAAACGGAGAAAATAATGGTGAAGAGGCAAAAAACGATCTCTCACGCTCGTTAAACTATCCCTCATGCTCGTTTTTTAATAAAGGTGAGGGATTTTTTCTTGATAAAAGAAAGGGGTTAATTTCTTTTCATAATCTTCCAAGTTTTCCCATCAGACATAGACATGATCTTTTGGTTTGTGGTTATTTTTCGGATGCTATGGTGGGTATGAATTGAGGAGCTCAAGTTTGCTATATTATCCACAAAGATTGATTTCCACATAAAGAGGACAGGGGGGAAAGATATTGGGTGACCAAGCACCATTTTTAAAACGAATGATGATAAGCTCCTCTTTTTTCAATCTATCCGAAAGAGTTTATGCTGAAAGATCTTTTCCGTTGGTATGGTGAGCCTTCGTGCACCTAGTGAGGCTCATCCACCAAGGTCGCTTATACTATTCATGCACATATCGCACTGACAGAGTATTTGGACAACGTAAGAATCTTGACAGGTGCTTCTCGCCGAGGCATCTATGAGCGATTGGTATTTATAATCAGCTATAGGACTGAAAAAGGTAGGACTTTGTGGTCTTAATACATAACAAGAAGTAAGATGCCTTTTCCAATATCTTTTAAGTAATGCAGATTACGCATTGCCTCACGTTTTTGTTTGTCACGTTCTTTAATGGGATCACGCCCCTCATGCAAAACAGGACGCCACCCAGTTGCCAATTCACGGGCTTGTTTTAAAGAGACATTTCTTAAAGCACCCAAGCTCATTTCACGACGCCGCCCGTGAATGGTATAGCGGTAAAGCCATTGAGCATCCCCCATCTTTACACTTATGAAGGAGCAAGCCGGCACCATCATATTATTTACCGACCCCCAATGTTGCAACAGCTCTTGGTGTTGAGACGATTCATAAGAGGCATTTTTGTTCCTTTCTAAACGGTTTTCACCCCACATACCAACCCCGCTTATGACGTGCAAGTAGGTGACTTTAATTGATTGAATATAAGAGGATTTGAGATGAGAGAATCTTACAATATTCGGGGGTCTCATTCAACAGGCAAAACAGTAAATTATCTTTATAAATCAATGTTTTTTCCAATGAGAATGGTCTTCAACAAAACTTGAAGATTTATGGAGTTTGCCAAATGATTCTGGAACTTCAATAACACCAACTGTCGTTGCTTTATTGGTTATAAGATCAATGATTATTCCTGTAATCAGATTTCCCTTCTTGGAAACATCTCATTGATAGCGATGTCCAAACCTCCAACCTCTTCAGTAACGGACAGACAGACATCATTGCCAACACCGCCACCGTCCTCAAGCACCCACGTCACCATCACGGCGCTCCCCAAATATCTCACCACCATGGCACACCATCTCACACCCAGCCAGAGCCGTTTCATGAACCTTCGTCAAGCGCCGCATTTTTTACAACCACGGGCACAATCCTAACATGAGAAAGAGCGCATTTTTTCCATGGAAACTCAATTTCACAGCGGACTCCTGAGCCCTGATGGGTGAAATGTTTACATTTATCACTCTTCCAGCCCGTTGCATTGCAAATAGAAAAGTGAACGGTGCGGGTGCCTCTGTTGAATAAACCAATATAGCCATTCTTTCCGTTTTGAAACTGAAATTGGTTGCCCCAAAAATAGATGGAGTGAGAATCTCCCGCATAGGTTATTTGCTGAAAGAAAGAGAGACGATCAAAAAGCATCTTGTCAGGCCATATGTGTTCTATCGTAGCTATTCTATTGGAAAAAAGCGCATAGCTTGGTTGACTGATGAGAGCAAATAGAAATATTAAAAGCACGGTTTGTATACGCAGCATATTTAGCCTCTTTGGAGGCTAGTAAAGTCATGAAAGTGTATAAACATATCTTTGGTATTTGTTAAGACACAAAATGATAAATACCTTATTTATATGTTAAAGGATATGGTGTGAAACGTTGTTTTTAAATGGAGCAATACATTGATTTATAACAATAATTTATCATTTTGCCTATTGAGGGAGAGATACGAATATTCTCAGATTCTCTCCTTTCAAATCTGCTTCTGTTGAATCAAGAAAAACCATTCCTTGCACACCACAAGTGGGGTTGGCGTGTGGATAAAAAGCGGGGTTGAAGTGTGGATAAAAGAGAGAAGAAAGGGATAAAAATGCCTCTTAATAAATCGTCTAAAGACTAAGGGCTGTTGCAACATTGGGAACAGGTAAAGCGTAGATAGTGCCGGCTTTCACCTTCATAAGTAAAAAATTATTATTCTTGTCAATTCTCTGAAATTACTTTATGAGTGAATGGATATTTTGATCGTAGACGCAACGATCAACAGGGAATGAAAGACCCAAAACTTGAGACATGTATTTATCCGCTTCACGGATATCCCAGTGTTCTGGGAGTTTTTGTTATGTCCAGGTGCCACAAGCACTAAAAGCAAAAGGCTGACTGAGCTCAGTGCTTTCAAGCTCCCGGAATACCAATGCGAGGGCGCTCGCAACCGGAGGGGGGCTTTTAAAGTGCAAAAAAAATCCGCATTTTATCGACATGTTGATAGGTAAAAGAATCCGCCATAGACGCATTTCAATGGGGCTTTCTCAAAAGGAATGAGGAAACCATTTAGGTGTCAGTTTCCAACAAATCCAAAAATACGAAAAAGGCTTCAATCGTGTAAGCGCAGGATGTTTACTAGAAATCGCTCAAAAATGAGAAGTTTCCATGAGTTTTTTTTATGCCGATATTGTAACAAAAGAAGATATTGCGACAAAAGAAAATACTTCATACCATAATCAAGAAACCTACAGCGAAACAGAACAGGCTCTTGTAAAAAACTTTAGAGAGCTCAAAGCGAAAAAACAAACAGTATAACAGAGTAAGAAATATTTTAATTTTTCTTGCCAATTCTCTGAAACTACTTTACAGCTTAAAGGTAATTTTGATCGTAGACGCAACGATCAACAGGGACAATAAGCCCTAAACCCTAGCGTACAATTGAACTCACTTTTGCGGGCGTCTCGGGATTCCGGGAGCTTTTGCTATGTCCAGGTGCCACAAGCACTAAAAGCAAAAACTGACTCGGATTCAGTACCTTTAACTCCCGGAATACCAATGCGAGGGCGCTCGCAACCGGAGGGGGGCTTTTAAAGTGCAAAAAAATCCGCATTTTAACGATATTTCTATCGGCAAGAAAATTCGCTTAAGAAGAGAAATGATAGGGATTTCTCAAAAACAATTAGGCAACCAATTGGGAATAACCTTTCAACAAATCCAAAAATACGAAACAGGCTTCAATCGTGTAAGCGCAGGATATTTACTAGAAATCGCTCAAAAATGAGAAGTTCCCATGAGCTTTTTTATGCCGATATTGTAACAAAAGAAAATATTGTAACAAAAGAAAATACCCCATACCATAATCAAGAAACCTACAGCGAAAAAGAACAGGCTCTTGTAAAAAACTTTAGAGAGCTCAAAGCGAAAAAACAAACGGTATAACAGAATAAGAAATATTTTAATTTTTCTTGCCAATTCTCTGAAACTACTCTATTGATGGGCTTGTGTTTTTGATCGTCCACGCAACGGTCAAATAGGGAGTTGAAGACCCGAAAACTCGTACATAAATTTATCCCGCTTTGCGGATATCCCGGAATTCCGGGAGTTTTTGCTATGTCCAGGTGCCAAAAGCACTAAAAGCAAAAAGCTGATTCGAGTTCAGTATTTTCAACCTCCCGGAATACCAATGCGAGGGCGCTCGCAACCGGAGGGGGCTTTAAGTGCAAACCAAAAATCCGCATTTTAACGATATTTCTATCGGCAAGAAAATTCGCTTAAGAAGAGAAATGATAGGGATTTCTCAAAAACAATTAGGCAACCAATTAGGAATAACCTTTCAGCAAATCCAAAAATATGAAACAGGCTTCAATCGTGTAGGAGCAGGACGCTTGCAAGAAATTGCCAACATACTGGATGTTCCTATTTCCTTTTTTTATACCGAAATCTCGACAAAGACAAAAGAGAATATCTCATACCCTCTTGATGAAGGCATATCGAGCAAAGAGGAATATTTACTTTTGAAAAGTTTCAGGATGCTCAAAACGAAAAAACAAAAAGCAATTTTGTGGTTGATTTCTGAGTAAAATAAAATTTTACTTACATTGCTTATGAGAATCCATCTGCCGCGCGACGAATGAAGAAGCTTTTAGAAGATTCTGTACGACTATGAGCTGAACATCCATACTTATACCGCCAAAGTGAGAGAGTCCGGGATTGCGAGAAGTTTTAGCGCATCCAAATTATCTTATATTGTACAGAGTCAACTGAAAAACAAAGAGAAATCACCTCTGTAGTCCATGCTCGCCGTGCATTTCCTACCTCAACCTGACTTTAAAAAAGCTATCGCTTCTCAAACGCTAAAAACTCTTTTTTATACCGATAGTTAATATATCAACAAAAAGATTTAAAAGGCGGATAGCCTCTCATTATAAAATAAATTTTATTGCAATTTCCTGAAATTACTTTATGAGTGAATGGATATTTTGATCGTAGACGCAACGATCAAAGGGGGTCCAAAAAGCCCTAGTTCGAGAATATAAAACAACCCATCTTTTGGGAATCCCAGTGTTCTGGGAGTTTTTGTTATGTCCAGGTGCGATAAGCACTAAAAGCAAAAAACTGACTCGAACTCAGTACTTTTTGGCTCCCAGAATACCAATGCGAGGGCGCTCGCACCCGGTCGGGGGGCTTTAGAGTGCAAGACAAAAATCCACATTCTAACGATATTTCTATAGGCAAGAAAATTCGCTTAAGAAGAGAAATGATGGGAATTTCTCAAAAACAACTAGGCAACCAATTAGGAATAACCTTTCAACAAATCCAAAAATATGAAACAGGCTTCAATCGTGTAGGGGCAGGACGCTTGCAAGAAATTGCCAACATACTGGATGTTCCTATTACCTTTTTTTATACCGAAATCTCGACAAAAGAGAATATTTCATACCCTCTTGATGAAGGCATATCGAGCAAAGAGGAATATTTGCTTTTGAAAAGTTTCAGGATGCTCAAAACGAAAAAACAAAAAGCAATTTTGTGGTTGATTTCTGAATAAAATAAAATTTTACTTACATTGCTTATGAGAATCCATCTGCCGCGCGACGAATGAAGAAGCTTTTAGAAGATTCTGTACGACTATGAGCTGAACATCCATACTTATACCGCCAAAGTGAGAGAGTCCGGGATTACGAGAAATTTTAGCGCATCCAAATTATCTTATATTGTACAGAGTCACGGAAAAAACAAAGAGAAATCACCTCTGTAGTCCATGCTCGCCGTGCATTTCCTACCTCAACCTGACTTTAAAAAAGCTATCGCTTCTCAAACGCTAAAAACTCTTTTTTATACTGATAGCTGATATATCAACAAAAAGATTTAAAAGGCGGATAGCCTCTCATTAAAAACGAGTTTTTAAAAAACAAGTTTTATAAGTAAAAAATTATTATTCTTGCCAATTCTCTGAAATTACTTTATGAGTAAAAGAGTAACTTTGATTGTATACGCAACGATCAATAGGGGTTTGAAAGCCCGAATGTTTGGTACATAAATATCAATCCCATTATGTGGGAATTCCCGGATTTCCGGGAGCTTTTGCTATGTCCAGGTGCGATGAGCACTAAAAGCAAAAGGCTGATCCAAACTCAGTGCTTTCAAACTCCCGGAATACCAATGCGAGGGCGCTCGCAACCGGAGGGGGCTTTAGAGTGCAAACCGAAAATCCACATTTTATCGACATGTTGATAGGTAAAAGAATCCGCCATAGACGCATTTCAATGGGGTTTTCTCAAAAGGAATGAGGAAGCCATTGAGGTGTTAGTTTCCAACAAATCCAAAAATACGAAACAGGCTTCAATCGTGTAAGAGCAGGATATTTACTAGAAATTGCTCAAAAATGAGAAGTTCCCATGAGCTTTTTTATGCCGATATTGTAACAAAAGAAGATATTGCGACAAAGAAGATACCTCACACCATAATCAAGAAACCTACAGCGAAAAAGAACAGGCTCTTGTGAAAAACTTTAGAGAGCTCAAAGCGAAAAAACAAACAGTATAACAGAATAAGAAATATTTTAATTTTTCTTGCCAATCTCCTGAAACTACTTTACAGCTTAAAGGTAATTTTGATCGTCCACGCAGCGACCAAGAGGGATTAAAGGTCCTAAATCCGAGCGTACAATTGAACCCACTCTTGTGGGCGTCCCGGGATTCCGGGAGATTTTGCTATGTCCAGGTGCCACAAGCACTAAAAGCAAAAGGCTGATCCAAACTCAGTGCTTTCAAACTCCCGGAATACCAATGCGAGGGCGCTCGCACCCGGTCGGGGGAGCTTTTAAAGTGCAAACCAAAAATCCGCATTTTAACGATATTTCTATCGGCAAAAAAATTCGCTTAAGAAGAGAAATGATGGGAATTTCTCAAAAACAATTAGGCAACCAATTAGCAATAACCTTTCAACAAATCCAAAAATACGAAAAAGGCTTCAATCGTGTAGGGGCAGGACGCTTGCAAGAAATTGCCAACATACTGGATGTTCCTATTTCCTTTTTTTATACTGAAATCTCGACAAAGACAAAAGAGAATATCTCATACCCTCTTGATGAAGGCATATCGAGCAAAGAGGAATATTTACTTTTGAAAAGTTTCAGGATGCTCAAAACGAAAAAACAAAAAGCAATTTTGTGGTTGATTTCTGAATAAAATAAAAATCTTAAAATAATTTCTTGCTAAAAAACAAATCATCCTATAACCTTTTAAAAGGAAGAAGTTGTTAGTATGAATACCCCTCCCCGCAGAGAATATCTTATTTCGACTTCTTTCCTTTTAAAGATGCAAACTGAATCCGTTTGAGTTCTTTATCTACTTTTTCCTTAAGTTCACGGTAGCGAATGATAAACATTCGCAAATCAATTCCCCTGGTAGAGACCGTATATCGTTCATTGTCATCTGTATGTTGTCGACCGGAATATCCACAATCCCATATTACAATTAACCCAGCAGTATATAAACCTGAAAGAAGTCTACTCATACGCCCTGGACTACGATAAGAACAAATCTCTTGATTAGCCACAAATAAAATAGGAACTCCCGCTTTTCTAAAGGCTTTATCAGGTAGCATTTCTCATAAGCGTAAAGATGGTGGTGCGCAATGGAAAGGACACAATGGGAAAGAGATGTTTCTATACTCTCTTCTCGCGGTGAGGTTGTATGCTTCTAAAGACCAAGAGCTGTTGCAATATTGGCGGGCGGTAAAGCGTAGATAGTGCGGGCTTGCATCTTCATAAGTGTAAAGATGGTGGTGCGCAATGGAAAGGATACAATGGAAAAGAGGTGTTTCTATACTCTCTTCTCGCGGTGAGGTTGTATGCTTCTAAAGACCAAGAGCTGTTGCAACATTGGCGGGCGGTAAAGCGTAGATGGTGCGGGCTTGCATCTTCATAAGCGTAAAGATGGTGGTGCGCAATGGAAAGGATACAATGGGAAAGAGGTGTTTCTATACTCTCTTCTCGCGGTGAGGTTGTATGCTTGATTTCATGGGGATGCTTGAAAAGGTGTGTCTTGCGGTGGGGTGAGTGAGGGACACAGAGGTACAGAGTAGAAAAGCACCGGTTTTATTGAAAAATGTGAAAGTGTTCCTTTTCCCTCTTGCTATGGGGTGTGTGAGAACCCATATGCATTTAAAGACGAATAAAAGACGTTCGCTCTTCTTCAGGCTGCTTCGTTTGTGGTGTTTGTACGGTTTGATTGGCCGTGAGGAGGGTGGTTTGGAGCGTTAAGGTGTGGTGGTGGTCTTTAAGGGTAAGGAAAAAAAATGAACTTGGAAAAATACAGCGAACGGTTACAGGGGTTTCTGCAAACAGCACAAAATCATGCTCTCTCTTCTGACCATCAACAGTTTTTGCCAGAACATTTCCTCAAAGTGTTGTTAGAAGATCCGCAAGGATTGGCAGCGTCTCTCATTCAAAGAGCCGGTGGTGATCTCTCCCTCATGCAAAAGGCACTCAAAGAGTCTCTGGAGGCTTTGCCAAAAGTACAAGGCGGAAATGGACAGCTTTATTTATCGCAGCCATTGGCAAAGGTTTTCACCATGGCCGAAGATATCGCACAAAAAGCCGGTGATCAGTTTGTAACCGTGGAGCGGATGCTGCAAGCGCTGCTTATGGAAAAATCTGCCAAAACTGCTGATATTTTAACAAAGGGGGGACTAACCCCTCAAGCGCTTAATCAAGTCATTAATGATTTGCGTAAAGGAAAAACCGCAACGAGCCCCCATGCGGAAAGCCAATATGAGGCTTTGAAAAAATATGCCCGCGATTTGACAAAAGATGCCCGCGAAGGAAAATTAGACCCCGTCATTGGGCGAGAAGAAGAAATTCGCCGTACCATTCAGGTGCTTTCACGGCGCACCAAAAATAATCCCGTATTGATCGGTGAGCCTGGGGTGGGGAAAACTGCTATCGTTGAAGGTTTGGCTTTGCGCATTGTCAATGGTGATGTGCCGGAAACTTTGCGCGATAAGCAGCTCTATGCCCTTGATATGGGGGCGCTTATTGCGGGGGCAAAATATCGCGGGGAATTTGAAGAACGCCTCAAAGCGGTGCTGGCTGAGGTGCAAGCCGAAAATGGGCAGATCATTCTGTTTATTGATGAATTGCATAATCTCGTTGGAGCTGGAAAATCCGATGGTCCTATGGATGCTTCTAACTTGCTTAAACCTGCTTTGGCACGCGGTGAACTCCATTGTGTGGGTGCAACGACACTTGATGAATATCGCAAATATGTGGAAAAAGATGCCGCTCTGGCACGGCGCTTCCAGCCTGTCTTTGTGCCTGAGCCAACGCTGGAGGATACAATCTCTATTTTGCGTGGTATCAAAGAAAAATACGAACAACATCATAAAGTACGCTTGGCGGATAGTGCTTTGGTTGCAGCGGCAAGGCTCTCTAACCGTTATATTACAGATCGTTTCTTGCCTGATAAAGCCATTGATCTTATTGATGAAGCAGCAGCACGCTTGCGCATGCAGGTCGATTCAAAACCCGAAGAACTCGATGCCCTTGATCGGCGTATCTTACAGTTGAAAATTGAACGTGAAGCTTTGAAAACAGATGTGGAACCAACGGCGAAAACACGTTTGCAATCCGTGCAGGATGAACTGAAAATATTGGAACAGCAGTCTGCTGAAATGACAACCGCTTGGCAGGCCGAAAAACAAAAATTAGGGCATGCTGCCGATTTGAAAAAACAGTTGGAAGAAGCACGCAATGCTTTGGCGATTGCACAACGTGATGGTCAATTCCAACGGGCGGGAGAATTAGCCTATAGTGTCATTCCGCAGCTCGAAAAACAATTGAGTATAGCGGAAAATGATGATCAACAAAATCATTTGGTAGAAGAAACCGTTACGGCTGAACATATTGCGCGCATTGTTTCACGCTGGACGGGAATTCCCGTTGATCGGATGCTTGAAGCTGAACGAGAAGCACTGTTGCGGATGGAAGATGAAATTAGTACCCGTGTGGTTGGGCAGGGAGAAGCTGTGCAAGCTATTGCTCGTGCTGTACGGCGTGCACGCGCGGGGCTGCAAGATCCCAATCGTCCTCTCGGTTCTTTCATGTTTTTGGGACCTACCGGTGTGGGAAAAACCGAATTAACCAAAGCGCTTGCAGCGTTTCTTTTTCAAGATCCCAATGCCATGTTGCGCATTGATATGTCTGAATATATGGAAAAACACGCTGGAGCACGCTTGATTGGTGCACCGCCTGGATATGTCGGATATGAAGAAGGAGGCGTGCTTACCGAAGCGGTTCGCAGAAGACCTTATCAGGTCATTCTCTTTGATGAGATTGAAAAAGCCCATCCTGATATTTTTAATCTCTTGCTCCAGGTTTTGGATGAGGGGCGCTTGACTGATAGTCAAGGACGGACTGTGGATTTTCGCAATACCTTGTTGATTATGACCTCAAATCTTGGGGCTGAGTTTTTAACCGCTTTGCCTGAAGGGCAATCAACAGATCAGGCAAAAAATGATGTCATGAATGTGGTAAAAGCTGCTTTTCGTCCTGAATTTCTCAATCGTATTGATGAGATTATTCTCTTTCAAAGATTGCAACGTCACGATATGGAGGCAATCGTTGATATTCAGATACAACATTTGCAAAATTTGCTTGATGAACGCAAAATAACGTTGCAAATCGAACCAGAAGTACGACAATTCCTTGCTGATAAAGGCTATGATCCCCTTTATGGTGCACGTCCCCTCAAACGCATTATCCAAAAAGAAATACAAGATCCGCTTGCGGAAAAGATTTTATTTGGAAAAATTCACGATGAATCAACCGTGAAAATTGCCAAAGAAGGAGAGAAGTTGGTATTCCTGCCTGGCAAACAAGACACAGAGAAAAAAGAACCCCAAGAATCTGGAAAAGAATGAACAAGAGTCTTGAAAGGAATGAAAAGGAAGGGCTTCGAAAAAGACTGTTTGAAAATGATGGCCTTTTAAAAGGGCCCTCTTAAAATGACGCTCGTTAAAAATGTAAATGTCACGAAAGGCTGCGCAATGATGGTAAGATAAAGAGGGGGATAACAAGGTAAAGAGGGGGATAATAAAATAAAGGGGGAGACAATGATAAAGAGATAAGGGGAGGAGGCATATAAAAAGTTAACAAGGTCAATCTAAACGAGTATCATAATGACACAAGGAATTGTGCGTTTAGAACAGATGAGATCTTCTGATAAGATTTTGTGAAAGTGGTGGGGTTCTTCCAAAGGTTTTGGTATTTATTATCCTATGATGTCATAAATTGGTGCTGTAAACCGTTTTTTGAGATGTGGTGGTATCAGGCGGGCAAGGCTTTCGGCAGAGGGGGATATTGGCAAATAATATTGATGAGTTAAGATTGATGAGTGCTCTTTTGCCTAATCAGAAATCAACCACAGAACTGCTTTTTGTTTTTTCGCTTTGAGCTCTCTAAAGTTTTTCACAAGAGCCTGTTCTGTTTCGCTGTAGGTTTCTTGATTATGGTATGGGGTATTTTCTTTGGTCGCAATATCTTCTTTTGTCACAATATCGGCATAAAAAAAGCTCATGGGAACTTCTCATTTTTGAGCGATTTCTAGTAAACATCCTGCGCTTACACGATTGAAGCCTTTTTCGTATTTTTGGATTTGTTGGAAACTGACACCACAATGGCTTCCTAATTCCTTTTGAGAAAGCCCCATTGAAATGCGTCTATGGCGGATTCTTTTACCTATCAATATGTCGATAAAATGTGGATTTTTGGTTTGCACTTAAAGCCCCCTCCGGCTGCGAGCGCCCTCGCATTGGTATTCCGGGAGTAACAAGTACTGAATCCGAGTCAGCTTTTTGCTTTTAGTGCTTTTGGCACCTGGACATAGCAAAAACTCCCGGAATCCCGGGACGCCCACAAGAGTGGGTTCAATTGTACGCTCGGATTTAGGGCTTGTTGTCCCTCTTGATCGCTGCGTAGACGATCAAAATCACTTTTAAAATGTAAAGTAGTTTCAGGAGATTGGCAAGAAAAATTACAATATTTCTTATTCTGTTATACCGTTTGTTTTTTCGCTTTGAGCTCTCTAAAGTTTTTTACAAAAGCCTGTTCTTTTTCGCTGTAGGTTTCTTGATTATGGTACGAGGTATTTTCTTTGGTCGCAATATCTTCTTTTGTCACAATATCGGCATAAAAAAAGCTCATGGGAACTTCTCATTTTTGAGCGATTTCTAGTAAACATCCTGCGCTTACACGATTGAAGCCTTTTTCGTATTTTTGGATTTGTTGGAAACTGACACCACAATGGTTTCCTCATTCCTTTTGAGAAAGCCCCATTGAAATGCGTCTATAGCGGATTCTTTTACCTATCAACATGTCGATAAAATGTGGATTTTTGGTTTGCACTTAAAGCCCCCTCCGGTTGCGAGCGCCCTCGCATTGGTATTCCGGGAGTTTGAAAGCACTGAGCTCAGTCAGCCTTTTGCTTTTAGTGCTCATGGCACCTGGACATAGCAAAAGCTCCCGGAATTCCGGGATACCCGCAAAGCGGGATAAATTTATGTACTGAGCGTTCGGGCTTTCAAATCCCTATTTGACCGTTGCGTGGACGATCAAAAACACAAGCCCATCAATAGAGTAGTTTCAGGAGATTGGCAAGAAAAATTACAATATTTCTTACTCTGTTATGCCGTAAAATAGGGTTGTTTGAGAGGCGGTAATCTGATGTTAGTAGGGGAATTTACTGGCTAACAGGTTGGATTATCGTTTAAAATCGGTGCGGGGTGGAAGCTTTATTCCGCAGAGAAATGTTTGCTTTTTGAAGTCGAATTGTAGATCAGAGCTTACCTAGCGTGTTTGATGAAACACTATTCGTTGAAGTGTGGGATAGCCGTATGAAATAATCAGCAGGGAAATCTGATAGACGAGCAATCAGATGATTGACAGACCAGTGTTGATAGAGCAGCACGGGGTGGTGGTATGGAGGTTTCGTTTGGCTTTATTCTGTAATGATGTAAAAGCGTAAAAACGTAAAAACGTTGATCTGTAAAATAATGCGGAGAATTTGTGCTTTGTGCGTGTTTTTTATCTTTTAGGCTATGTCCCCCATTTTTTAAATGGCTGGTTGCTCTCGAAATTTCCTTACTGATTTTCATGGCATTTTTTGTGCCTGAGGCTTGGGTTTCTCTTTAATTAGAAGGAATATGATGATGGTAGATGAACATTGTCTTCCCTTACGTCGAAGAGGGCGGAAAAAAGGGGCTTTGAATAAAACAACAAGGCGGTTTAATGAGGCTCTTCTTACAGCTGCTGAGCAAGCCGGATATCACTATGCTGAGGATGGGCTGGTTTCTTATCTGCAATATCATGCTCTCAATAATCTTGTGCCTTTTTTTCGCTTCTTGCGAAGGTTTTACCTCTGCAAGTGACCGGAGAGGCTGGGGGTGAGGTTAAAGCCATTTCGCGTGTTGAAATTGTGCCCATGGTTACAAAAAATGCGGTTGCAAAAGATGCGGCGCTTGACGAAGATTCATGAAACGGCTGTTTGTATGAGGATGTGCTGTGGTGGTGAGGTATTTGGAGAGCGCTGTGATGGTGACGTGGGTGCTTGAGGATATGGTAGTGAAGGTTCGTGCTGATGAGAGGCTTCGTGGTGGTGTTGGCAATGATGGCTGTATGCTGCTCGCTGCTGGAGAGGATGGGGGTAATAAGCCGTTTTGCGTGTTGAGATTGTGCCAATGGTTACAAAAGATGCGGTTAAAAAAGATATGATTACAAAAGATGGGGTGCTGGACGAAGATTCATGAGGCGGTTGCTTGTGTGTGAGGGTGTGCCGTGGTGAGGAATTGGGGTGTTTGAAGAGCGCTGTAGGGTGATGGCGCGTGATGTTTGAGAGCGCCCGTGTGGAAGTTTGTGCTGATGAGAGGCTTCGTGATGGTGTTGGCAATGATGGCTGTATGCTGCTCGCTGCTGGAGAGGATGGGGGTAATAAGCCGTTTTGCGTGTTGAGATTGTGCCGGTGAGTGCAAAAGATGGGGTGCTGGACGAAGATTCATGAGGCGGTTGCCTAGGTGTGAGGGGGCCGTGGTGAGGAATTGGGGTGTTTGAAGAGCGCTGTGGGGTGATGGCGCGTGATGTTTGAGGATGCTCATGTGGAAGTTTGTGCTGATGAGAGGCTTCGTGGTGGTGTTGGCAATGATGGCTGTATGCTGCTCGCTGCTGGAGAGGTTGGAGGTAATGCGCTCTTTCGCATGTTAGGATTATGTTGGTGGTTGTAAAAGATATGATTGCAAAAGATGTGGTGTTTGAAGATATGCTGATGAGGTGGTTCCTTGTGTAAGAGCCCATCATGGTAGAGAATTGGGATGATTAGGGGGGAGCACCGTGATGATGACGTGTGGTGCTTGAGGACGTGGTGAATTAGGAGTGTTTCGAAAGTGCCTATAAAAAACAAAAAATGATGGTGGAAACATAAAAAACTTGACAAGGTAAATCTCAAGAGGTATCATAATGATACAATCCGAATTGTGCGTTTTTAACAAAGAGGATGAAATAAGAGGGAAAGATATAAGAGGGGAGAATAAAAGTAAGAGGGCGGTGGGTAACCAAAGAAGACGCCTTATTACATAAGAAAAAATCCCTTTAAAATGCTCTTTCGAAAGTGCCACACTTAAAGAGAATATGCTAATCCCTGAGAGATAGAACCTAAGGGACGGAATTTACGGATGCACTTGAGAAAACCTTTTACTTGAGAAAACCTTTTAAAAGTGCTCTTGTAAGGATTAAAAACTCTCTTGTAAAAAAATATGTGTGAAGTGTAAATTTGTAAAATATAAAAAACGTAAACTTGTAAAATGTAAAAAAAACCTCGTAAAGAGAAGCGTTTTTTGTCTTTTACCGAGAGCCTTTTTTCTAGTGTCTATAAATTCTCAGATCTCGTGTTTGCAAATCTTGTGCCTGCCATAATAATGACTTGCTCAGAATGGTAAATTATGTGCTCTCTAAGAGAAAAATGACAGCGGCAGGGAATGGTTCGTTTCAAAACCTCATTTGATAATCTAGCGAATTTTATTGCTTGAGCAGCGATTGTATGCGTAAACTCGATAGAAGCATCAATGCATTTTTGTAAGGTTCAAAAATTTGCTGCTTGAGGGTTTGCTGCTTGAGGGTTTGCTGCTTGAGGGTTTGCTGCTTGAGGGTTTGCTGCTTGAGGGTTTGCTGCTTGAGGGTTTGCTGCTTGAGGGTTTGCTGCTTGAGGGTTTGCTGCTTGAGGGTTTGCTGCTTGAGGGTTTGCTGCTCGAGGGTTTGTAAGGGAGGTCTTTTTCTCAAAAGGGGAGATCTTTTAAAAAGTCCCTTAAAAAGTCCCTTAAAAAGTCCCCTTAAAAAGTCTTTGTCTGATGATCTATTTTGTTCATCCTTTGGTTTGGTGACTTTGCTGTATATTTAAGCAAAGAGGGGGGATGAGGGTAAGTTTTTTGCGTTTTTTATGAGAGAAATCTCTTTTTGTTTTCTCGCAGATGTCTTTTCTTTTTAAAGAGCGTTCTTCTCGTGCTTTTTTTACTTTTTATGCATCCTTTGTTGAGGATGAAAAGGAAAATAGAGCTCTTTCTTTAAAGAATAAAGAGAATGATCGTAAGAAGAGCGAGAAGCCTGTAATAAATAAGGCATAAAGACTTGCACTCAATTACCAGGCCAAAGGATGAGCAAAGTGGATCCTCAAAGTGCCTACGCTCTTTCAATGGTTTTGACCTTTTAATCATTTGCTCTTTTCACAAAAGGTTTTTGATTATTTTTGAAATTCTGGGGTTGATTTTTACACTCTTTTTTATGTCGTAGGATGCGCTTTTCTTTATTTGAAGGAACATCATGATGGCAAATGAACATTCTCTTCCTTTACGCCGAAGGGGGCGGAAAAAAGCCGCTTTGAATAAAACAACAAAGCGCTTTAATGAAGCCCTTCTTACAGCTGCTGAACAAGCCGGATATCACTATGGTGAGGATGGTCTGGTCTCTTATCTCCAATATCATGCCCTCAATAACCCTGTGCCTTTTTTTTCGCTTCTTGCAAAGGTTTTGCCTTTGCAAGTTACTGGAGAGGCTGGGGGTGAGGTTAAAGCCATTTCGCGTGTTGAAATTGTGCCGGTGGTTGCAAAAGATGCGGTTACAAAAGATATGATTGCGAAAGATGGGGTGCTGGACGAAGATTCATGAGGTGGTTGCCTAGGTGTGAGGGGGCCGTGGTGAGGAATTGGGGTGTTTGAAGAGCGCTGTGGGGTGATGGCGCGTGATGTTTGAGGATGCTCATGTGGAAGTTTGTGCTGATGAGAGGCTTCGTGGTGGTGTTGGCAATGATGGCTGTATGCTGCTCGCTGCTGGAGAGGATGGGGGTAATAAGCCGTTTTGCGTGTTGAGATTGTGCCAATGGTTACAAAAGATGCGGTTACAAAAGATATGATTGCGAAAGATGGGGTGCTGGACGAAGATTCATGAGGCGATTGCCTGGGTGTGAGGGGGCCGTGGTGAGGAATTGAGATTTTTGGAGAGCGCTGTGGGGTGATGGCGCGTGATGTTTGAGGATGCCCATGTGGAAGTTTGTGCTGATGAGAGGCTTCGTGGTGGTGTTGGCAATGATGGCTGTATGCTGCTCGCTGCTGGAGAGGATGGGGGTAATAAGCCGTTTTGCGTGTTGAGATTGTGCCAATGGTTACAAAAGATGCGGTTACAAAAGATATGATTGCGAAAGATGGGGTGCTGGACGAAGATTCATGAGGCAGTTGCTTGGGTGTGAGGGCGTGCCGTGGTGAGGAATTGGGGTGTTTGAAGAGCGCTGTGGGGTGATGGCGCGTGATGTTTGAGAGCGCCCGTGTGAAAGTTTGTGCTGATGAGAGGCTTCGTGGTGGTGTTGGCAATGATGGCTGTATGCTCGCTACTAGAGAGGATGGGGGTAATAAGCCGTTTTGCGTGTTGAGATTGTGCCGGTGAGTGCAAAAGATGGGGTGCTGGACGAAGATTCATGAGGCGGTTGCTTGTGTGTGAGGGTGTGCCGTGATGAGGAATTGGGGTGTTTGAAGAGCCCTGTAGGGTGATGGCGCGTGATGTTTGAGGATGCCCATGTGGAAGTTTGTGCTGATGAGAGGCTTCGTGGTGGTGTTGGCAATGATTGCTGTATGCTCGCTGCTGGAGAGGCTGGGGGTAATAAGCCATTTCGCGTGTTGAGATTGTGCCAATGGTTACAAAAGATGCGGTAAAAAAAGATATGATTACAAAAGATGGGGTGCTGGACGAAGATTCATGAGGCAGTTGCTTGGGTGTGAGGGCGTGCCGTGGTGAGGAATTGGGGTGTTTGAAGAGCGCTGTGGGGTGATGGCGCGTGATGTTTGAGGATGCCCGTGCGAGGTGTATGTTTGAGATTGCTAGTATCTGAGATTTGTAGTGTTTGAGGTTTCATGACAACGGCGCAAATTGCTCTTATTCCAAAGTTGCTTCCTGTTTTTACTGGAAAAGCTGATGTGCGGGCTGCTTGGGGAGGACGCGGGTCTGGAAAAACACGTTCCTTTGCTCTCATGTCTGCTGTGGTTGGATATCGGCATGGGAAGGCTGGAGAACGCGGGATTATTCTTTGTGCGCGGCAATTTCAAAATTCACTCAATGAAAGCTCATTGGAAGAAATTAAACGGGCTATAGAAACCTATCCTTTTTTGCAAGAGTATTATGAAATTGGCGATAAATATATTAAGTCAAAAGATGGACGTATCGTTTATGTCTTTGCTGGTCTTGATCGTAATATTGCAAGTATTAAATCAATGGGGCGGGTGTTCCTTTGTTGGGTGGATGAGGCGGAACCAGTGACGGAAACCGCTTGGCAAACCCTCATTCCAACTTTGCGCGAAGAAGGAAAAGATTGGAATGCCGAATTATGGGTGACATGGAACCCGTGCCGAGAAAACGCCCCCGTGGAAAAACGTTTCCGAAATGTTGATGATCCCAATATCAAAGGTGCTGAAATTAATTGGCGGGATAATCCTCAATTTCCTGAAAAATTAAACCGAGACCGAAAAGCCGATTTAGCACAACGACCTGAGCAGTATCATCATATTTGGGAAGGCGGATATATGCAAGCTGTGCAAGGGGCTTATTATCAAAAAGCACTGCTGGAAGCCGAACAGGAGGGGCGGATTACTACTGTTCCACGTGATCCACTCATGCAGGTCAAAATCTTTTGGGATATTGGCGGAACAGGGGCAAAGGCAGATGCTACCGCACTATGGGTGGCGCAATTTGTTGGGCGGGAAATCCGTGTCCTTGATTATTATGAAGCGCAGGGACAACCCCTCTCAGAGCATGTGGGATGGGTGTTTCAAAGGGGATATGATAAGGCTCTGATGGTTTTGCCCCATGATGGCGCTACCAAAGATCGGGTTTATAATGTGAGTTTTGAAAGTGCCCTCCAACAGGCTGGGTTTCAAACCAAAGTGATTCCTAATCAAGGGGTAGGGGCTGTCAAAATGCGTATCGAAGCCGTAAGGCGATTGTTTCCCGCCATATGGTTTAATCGCGAAACAACGCACGCGGGGCGAAAAGCGCTCGCTTGGTATCACGAAAGGCGTGATGAACAACGCAATATCGGATTGGGTGCTGAACATGATTGGGCAAGCCATGGGGCCGATAGCTTCGGACTCATGTGTGTGGCTTATGAACAACCACAGAGCAGACCAAAAAAAAGTGTTTATCGCTCGTTTCACCATTCTCAAACTTCATGGATGGCTTTTTAAATGAATATTTCTACCAATTCTTTTGATCCCTTGGAGAGCCTTGAAAATCAGGCGCTCTTTAAAAAACTCGTGGGCTGGTATCATGATGATATTGCCCATGTGGAAAAATGGCGAAAAAATGCCCAAGAAGACTATGATTTTTATAATGGTCGCCAATGGAATGAACAAGATCTTGCCGTGTTGCGTGAACAAAACAGACCCGTCATGACCTTTAACCGGATTGCACCTTTGATTAATGCGGTGATTGGTACAGAGCGCAATAACAAACGACAAGTGCAATTTATTCCACGGCAAGAAGGTGCTGCTTTTGCCAACCAGATCCTCACCGGGGCAGCCGAATGGTTTCGTGATGAGGCTGGGGGAGAGTATGAGGATTCTGATGCCTTTCAAGATGCTATCATTTGCGGAATGGGTTGGACAGATACGCGCCTTGATTATGAAGAAGAGCCGCAAGGAAAACCCGTCATTGCAAGATTAGATCCCATGAAAATGGTCTGGGATGCAAGTGCGGTGAAGCCAAATCTCATTGATGCACAGCACTTGTGGTATATTGATGAAAAGCCTTTGGATGTCGCGAGGGAAATGTTCCCTCATGTCCATTGGAGTGATCTGAATGCCGATTGGGTGAAAAATCATACATTTTTCCATCAAAATGCCAATGGCAATACGCAAAGCTATTGTGGAGAGAGCGAGGAGGAGAGCAGTTATCAACAGCCTAAAATGGTCACATTGGCTGAATGCCGCTGGTTTGAACGCGAGGTCGTTTATAAAGTCCTTGATCCATTAAGTGGAAAATTTACCGATTATACAGAACAAGAGTTCCAAAAACTAAGCAAAGATTTTCCTGGCATTCAAGCAACACGATTGACGAGAAAAGTTGTAAAACGTGCCTTTTTGGGGCGAAAATTGCTCGAAGCACCCGATAAGCCTTTGGTGCCACCTCATCAATTGGGGTGGGAATGTATTACCGGAACGTTCGATAAGTTAAGCCGGCAATTTTATGGGATTGTAAAACCTACAAAAGATCCACAACGCTGGGCAAATAAATATTTTAGTCAAGTGATGCATTTGCTTAATAGTCAGTCAAAAGGCGGAATTATGGCTGAACGCGATGCTTTCGATGATGATCGTCAGGCCGTGGAAAGCTGGGCGCGTGCCGATAGTATTACGTGGTTGAAAAGTGGTGCGGTCTCGGGGGGAAGAATCCAGCCTAAACCGGTGGCACAATTCCCACAAGGATTCTTCCAGCTGTTTAATGAAGCAAAGAGTGCACTCGAACAAGTGACTGGATTGTCTTCTGAATTTATTGGAACAAGGGCGGTCAACCAACCAGGAATTCTTGAAGAACAACGTAGGCAATCGTCACTCAATTTGTTGGCTTCTTTCTTTGATGGTTTACGGCGTTATCGCCAACGACAGGGAAAAATTATCCTCTATCTTATTCAAAATTATCTCTCTGATGGGCGGTTGGTGCGTATTGCTGGTGAGGAAAACGCTCAATATGTGCCGCTAACACGAGAAATGATCACAAGTTTGGAATATGATATTGTCGTTGATGATGCACCGACAAGTCTTAATGAAAAAGAGCGGACATTCGCAATTATTATGCAATTGCTTCCTTTGATGCAAAATTTCGCAACACCAGAGATTATGCTCGATCTGTTACGCTATTCACCTTTGCCAGCATCGTTGATCCATAAAATCGCCATCAAGACGCAAACGCAAAGTCAAGAGGAACAAAATGCGGCTTCACTAGAGGGCGCCGATGCTGGAGCTGGAATGCCTGCAAATGTTGATGTCGAAAGTATGGTACAGGCTCTTTTGCAAAGAGCACATGGGCAAGAGTAAAGGGCTGTCTTTGAAAAGAGAGCCTCCAAATTGCACATACAAAACCTAGAGAAGCAAAGCGCTCTTGTGCAAACGAGGGGTTCATGCTGGAGCTGCTGGGGGCATGAGGGAATGGAGGCGTTGGTGCTGACTCTTTTGCAAAGAGCGCATGGGCAAGAGTAAAGGGCTGTCTTTGAAAAGAGAGCCTCCAAATTGCACATACAAAACCTAGAGAAGCAAAGCGCTCTTGTGCAAACGAGGGGTTCATGCTGGAGCTGCTGGGGGCATGAGGGAATGGAGGCGTTGGTGCGGACTCTTTTGCAAAGAGCGCATGGGCAAGAGTAAAGGGCTGTCTTTGAAAAGAGAGCCTCCAAATTGCACATGCAAAACCTAGAGGAGCAAAGCGCTCTTGTGCAAGCGAGGGGTTCATGCTGGAGCTGCTGGGGGCATGAGGGAATGGAGGCGTTGGTGCGGACTCTTTTGCAAAGAGCACATGGGCAAGAGTAAAGGGCTGTCTTTGAAAAGAGAGCCTCCAAATTGCACATGCAAAACCTAGAGGAGCAAAGCGCTCTTGTGCGAGGACGGGCCCATGCTGGAGCTGCTGGGGGTATGAGGGAATGGAACCGTTGGTGCGGACTCTTTTGCAAAGAGCACATGGGCAAGAGTAAAGGGCTGTCTTTGAAAAGAGAGCCTCCAAATTGCACATACAAAACCTAGAGAAGCAAAGCGCTCTTGTACAAGCGAGGGGTTCATGCTGGAGCTGCTGGGGGCATGAGGGAATGGAACCGTTGGTGCGGACTCTTTTGCAAAGAGCACATGGGCAAGAGTAAAGGGCTGTCTTTGAAAAGAGAGCCTCCAAATTGCACATGCAAAACCTAGAGAAGCAAAGCGCTCTTGTGCAAGCGAGGGGTTCATGCTGGAGCTGCTGGGGGCATGAGGGAATGGAGGCGTTGGTGCGGACTCTTTTGCAAAGAGCACATGGGCAAGAGTAAAGGGCTGTCTTTGAAAAGAGAGCCTCCAAATTGCACATGCAAAACCTAGAGGAGCAAAGCGCTCTTGTGCGAGGACGGGCCCATGCTGGAGCTGCTGGGGGTATGAGGGACTGGAACCGTTGGTGCGATTTGTTTCGTAAAGAGTACATGTGTGAAGAAAAATGGCGCTCTTCGAAAAGAGAGCATTTTATTGTTTGAAAAAGAAAAGGCTAAAAATATGGATCAAGAACATTTAACACCAGCAGAACAAAAGCAATTGCAACAGGGCGGGTTTTCAGGAGTTGGACAGCAAGAAAACACTGAAGTTGGAGCAGAAGAAAAGGCAAAAACTCTGGAAGAAAATTTCCAAATGCATCAAAATGGATATCAACAACAACGGTCATTGCAAGAAAAGACACAAGAAGATACACAAGAAGAAACATTGGCAAAAGATGTTCAAAAGGTACTTGCCGGTGAGACACCACCAGATCCAAAAGAAGATTTTATGGGCTATATACAATGGTTAGGAAAAGCTCTCTATAAACAAGGAGCGCTGCTCTCTGAACAATCCCCTGCTCCTGAACAATTTTCTGCCAATGTTCCTGAAGCAGAGCAGTTGCATAATTTCTATCAGCACTCTGTTGCCGGTGTTAAACAGAAATATCATGATTTTGATGAAGCAGCCGATTTTATTTATGATACGCGGGCTAAGCAGTTGGCTGCTTATGCTTCGCTCTATCCTGAAATGGCCGATCCAAATGTTGTCGATGTTTTGATTGGCAATGAATTGAAGCAAATCGTACAAGATTGTGCGAAAAAAAAGCAAAATCCTGGTGAAGTGATCTACTCTATTGCACAAAAAATTGGCTATACAAGTGCTGCAAATAATCTTGGTGAAAATTTGCAAGAAAGACATAATTCTGCACGCACACTTGCTGCTTATAATGGTTTGACCCCAAGTGGTCCCATTTCTTTGGATATGCTCGACAAAATGTCGGAGGTAGAATTTAGTCATTGGGTGAGTGATCCCAAAAATAAAGCCGCGTTTAACCGCTTAATGGGGGGAGGAGAGCGCTAAAACAGAATGGGAAGAGGATGCTTAGATGAAATGAGGGCTCTTGAAGCAGATGTTTGTAAAAAAGGTCAAATGCAATGAGGGGAAGCGTGAATGCGCAAAGGCATGGAGAAAATCTCTCAAAGGGACAAGCGTTCGTTATGAAGTAAGGGCGCGGTATTTAAAAAGAGCATCATGTAAAATCAATCATAAAACGAATGGGGCTATCCTTCTATACGAAAAAAGAGAAGTGTTACTTTTTAAACCTTTTTTGCTTTTTTTTACTCGGAGGAGGGGGAGCTCTAAAGTGGTCGTTGTGAAGAGAACCTGGATAAGAATGGGAACTCTTGATGCCGATAGCGGTGAAAAAACACAAACGGGATGAGGCGGAGATTTTTTCTGAATGCAACAGCGCGTGGAGAAGATCTCGCAAAGGGGGAGAAGTAGACTTTCAACAAATAGCACACAAAATATGCAACAAAAAATCCACCCTCTGAAAATCAGAAATGTGGAATTTCAATAGCCGGTAAATGCCCGGCTTTTTTTATGTCAACAAACTTTTAGAGGATAAAATGACCGTAACTTATATCGGAATTAATGACCCAATGGCAGTGCGTACATGGTCTAAACTATTGAACCAGGAAGTTTCAAAAGCAATTCCTATTGCACCATTGATTGGCAATGATTCCAATAGTATCGTTCAATTAAAAGATGAAACAACCAAAGCAAGTGGAGATGCTATTAGCTTTGGTTTGCGCGTACAGTTACTTGGAGATGGAGTGAGTGAAGGACAGGCTCTTGAAGGCAATGAAGAAGCCCTCCAATTTCTCAATGACCGTTTGGCGATTAATGAACTCGTTCATGCTGTGCGTGTCAAAAATGAAGGAACAATCGATCAGCAACGCATTCTCCATGATTTGCGTACCGAAGCCAAAAATGGCTTGGTCGATTGGTATGCTGATCGTTTGAGTATGATGTTCTTTATTCAGGTCTGTGGTTATACAGCAAAAACTCTTAACTTTGAGGGACGCTCTATTACACTCAAACCTGTGCATTATGGATTTAATGCGCCAACTGCACCAACCGATAAACGCATTATACGCCCTAATGGAAAAACAAAAGATGAAGATTTGAAAGAGGATGATTTTTTTGATCTCAGTTTGATTGATAAAGCTGTTGAACGCGCTAAGTTGGCAAATCCCAAAATTAGACCCGTACGTATTGAGGGGGAAAATGTCTATGTGCTTTATCTGCACCCAACGCAAGTAACCCAATTGCGGACCAATACAGACGACGGACAATGGCTGGATATTACCAAAGCAATCTATAGTGGAAGCCGTCTTAAAAATCCACTCTATGATGGATCGCTTGGCATGTATAACGGTGTCGTCTTGCGTGAAGCCGAACATGTCACCGAAGGTGTGGAATCTGGTACGACAAACAAGGCTGTGCCAAATGTGCGCCGTGCTGTCCTCTTGGGAGCGCAAAGTGCTGTCATCGCTTTCGGGAAAGACCGGGGGGAGACACGCTATAAATTGGTCGAAGAGCTGTTTGACTATGAACGTGAGTTCGGGGTGGCCGCTAAAACCATTATAGGGATGAAAAAAACCTGCTACAATTTGCCAGGAAGTAAGCAAGGTATTCAGGATTTCGGTACTATCGTTATCCCAACCTATGGAACACCTGCTTAAAGACGTTGCCTTAAAGTTGCTGCGTGTGTGTAAAAATTTTCCCCCAACATCTTTTTGTTGGGGGAAAATTAAAAGCATAATATTAAAAAGGCTACATGATAAAAGGATTATAATTGCTTATGCCCATTCCATCCACTGATGCCAATGATCTTAATCACACATATTTGAGCCATTCTAAAACTTTTTCTCACATGGTGGCTCTTATTCAAGATGAAATTGATGATACAACGGCTGAATATTCTACGCAAATTCAGGATTCTATTGTGAACGCTTTGCGTTTGTGTGAACGTGAACCGCTTTTTTTTAATGAAAAAAGAGAAGCAACCTTTAAAACACAAAGTAGTAAAATGTGGTATGGGAAAGAAGAGGGCGTTTTTATTGAAAAAACAGCAGATTTAGAAGCTGTCTTTTTGGGAAGAGATGCTGCAACACAAATGCCGTTGCTTTTTAAATCCGTTGAGGCATTGCAACAACAATATGGAGAACAACCTCCACAGGGAAATCCTCTTTTTTACACCTGCCGTAATCAAAAAATAGGACTCTTTCCAACACCAAAACAGATTGAAACCATACGGCTTGTTTACGCATCTTTCCGTTTTGGCGATGAAGGGGTGCGTGAAGAAAATCCTTGGTTTATCCATGCCTTTGATCTTATTAAAGCGCGTGCAAAATATGAACTCTATAAAAATATCCTTAAAGATCCTGAATATGCGGCTGTCTCTTTTAGAGACTATCAAGAACAGTTGCAAACTTTGCGCTTTGAAACATCACGTCGCAAAGGGGCTGGAAATATTCTGCCAACGCAATTTTAAAAGGCTTTTCATTGCTTTGTGTTGAGGAGGCGGTAGGTGGTGAAGGGTTGTGGGTATTGATGGCGGGATGTTGAGGGCATTTCCTTTGCGGAAAGTTCTATGCTGTTCTCTCAAGAGTTATGCTTTTATGATAGAGCCTCGTGAATTGGCTCTTTTGGTGATAAAAAAAACAGCCTTGGTGATTTGAAACATCACGCCGCAAAGGGGGTGGAAATATTCTCCCAATGCAATTTTAAAAGGCTTTTCATTGCTTTGTGTTGAGGAGGCGGTAGGTGGTGAAGGGTTGTGGGTATTGATGGCGGGATGTTGAGGGCATTTCCTTTGCGGAAAGTTCTATGCTGTTCTCTCAAGAGTTATGCTTTTATGATAGAGCCTCGTGAATTGGCTCTTTTGGTGATAAAAAAAACAGCCTTTGTGATTTGAAACATCACGTCGCAAAGGGGCTGGAAATATTCTATTCATGGGGGTCTCAATGGCTTTTTTCCCAATCGCGGATTATCGACCTGATGTCGCTGACATCAATGGCATCTTTACTGATGAACTTATTAATGTGTTGCCGGCCGATGGGTCCTATATCCCTATGCCAAGCTTTACACCTCTTTCAGAACCTTGTCCTGATCGTATTTTAGGCGCTCTTGCTGTTAAAACAAAAAATGGGGTGTCTATTATTGTTGGGACACCACAAAAAATCTACCTTCTCGATAATACAACAATGCGGTGGAAAGATATTAGCCGAAAGGAAAGGCCCTATTTTGCCAATATTGATGCTCCATGGTCGTTCGCTTTGTTTGGTGATTATGTTATTGCTGTTAATGCCAATGATAAACCACAAGTGATCGATCTTAATCGTGACAAAAAATTTAGAAATTTGGGCGGGAATCCTCCGCAAGCAGGTATCGTGCGGGTGTGGGGGGATTTCGTCTGTCTGATGAAATTAACAGAGCATCCAAGACGCGTTCATTGGTCGGGGTTGAATGATGCTGAATTTTGGACCGTCGGAAAAAAAAGCTGCGATTATCAAGACTTTCCTGATGGCGGTTTTGTGCAAG
Source organism: Bartonella harrusi (assembly GCF_024297065.1). Taxonomy (NCBI): domain Bacteria; kingdom Pseudomonadati; phylum Pseudomonadota; class Alphaproteobacteria; order Hyphomicrobiales; family Bartonellaceae; genus Bartonella; species Bartonella harrusi. Next base: position 1,727,477 of record NZ_CP101114.1, on the reverse strand, counting down.
GAGCTACCGAAACAACAAATCCAATCATCTTTATGCGCTCCGCTATCTATGCCGGATCTTTTATCCCAGGCTCTAAGATTATCTTCAGTTTCCAAAAAATACACGATAAACGGGGTGCAAAAAATGCCGAATCTATCGTTTGTCGAGGGGATCTTGCCTTCTTTGCTGATGAGGGCGGATTTTATCAGATGACCAATGAGGGACAGATTATACCTATCGGCTTTGAAAAAGTAGATAGAACGATGACAGCAAAATCGAATAGTAATAATCTCTACACGCTTTCTGCCGCTATCGATGGGGTGTATAATCGCGTTTATTGGATGATCAATACCGATGATACTGTGCAAAAACATATCTTACTCATTTATGATTGGGGGTTGCAAAAATGGACCAAAGCAACTGTAGATCTCAAAATGGTTTTGCCCATTTTCTTGGCTGGGACAACGCTCGAGGCTCTTGATCGCATTTCAAAAAATATTGATGATCTCTCCTTTTCTCTCGACAGTAAAGCTTGGAGAAATGAAGCACCTATTCTTGGTGCCTTTGATCATCAGGGAAGACTTGGTTCCTTTTCTGGTAAGCCTATGGCTTGTGTGGTGACATCACAGGAGATGGGGCAAACAAATGGTATGATCACACGGGTGAAAAATATTATGCCTCAAGTCAATAGTGGAGAGTTCACTTTATCGGTGGGAATGCGTTTGCGGCAATCCCTTGAGGAAGAAACTGTTTGGTTGCCGGAAAAAAAGCCTTCTTATAATACAGGGCAAATTCATTCTCGGGCAAGGGCGCGTTTTTATCGCTTTAAATTGCGTATTCCTGAAGGCGTGAATTGGACGCATGTCACGGGATTTGATGTGGAATTGAAGGCTGCCGGCATGCGATAGAGCATGCCGCTTAAATAAAGAGCATGCGATAGAGCATGCCACTTAAATAAAGGAGCATGCGATAGAGTATGGCGCTTAAACAGAAAAGTATGCGATAGAGCGTGGGCATTTGAATAGGGAGCCGTGTTGTAGAGCGTAGGGGCTCCTGGAGAAGGAGCGTTTGGTTAGGGCACGGGGACTTGAAAAGAGCATGCGGGTACGGGCTTTTTTAATGGAAGGGGGCGGTGGTGTGCTTCTTTTGAGAACACGTTAAGGTGGTTTTATAAAAACAGCAGGTTTACCTGCTTCATTAAGGGGCAGGGGGCTCTGTTTTAAAAAAGGTGGGAAAATTCAAAATCATGACACGGCAACAGGAAAGCCAAAATCTTTATTCTGTCCATCTGACAGATCAATGGTCATGGGAAAAAATAGCACCCTACCAAGAGGTTCTGAATACGGCTTTGAAAAAATATGCCAAACGCTTTCCCGATGATGTTTGTTTGCAAACAATTGCGCACGAACTGGCGAAAGGGCAAGCACAATTATGGCTGATCTTAAAAAATAAAACGCAGTTTAGTGCTTTTGCAATTACCAAAGTTGAAATAACCCTTAAGGGGGAAAAACGCGTTGTCCTCTCAGATCTTGCTGGAGAGGGAGGAACAAAATTGGTCCCATTGATTGAAAAAGTTGAACAATGGGCACAGTCAATTCATGCGAAGGAAATGCATATTTTGGGAAGATCTGGGTGGGCTAAAATGCTTGCTCGTTACGGATATTCTCGTGATCTTATTCATTATAGAAAGGTTCTCGTCCCATGAGAAAAAAAACAACACCTCAAGTGCAAACAACAACACAAACAAATGCACCACCCGCGTGGGCAGCCGATATCTTTAAAAAAGCCAGTGCGCAAGCCCTAGATCTTTATAATAAAGGACAGGGTGGGAACGTTTATCAGGGAGAACGTGTTGCTGGTCTTAGCGATATGACAAAAAATGCCCTGACCGGTTTGGAAAATGCTGCGCGTCAATATAACAATCCAGCATTAACACAGTGGTTTAATGGACCAACACAAAGTGCTACAAACCTCCTCAATATGGCAAAGGGAGACTGGATTGGAGGCAATAGTAAATTTAATGCTGCATTGCAAAATGCTTTGCGTAAAACTTCTGATGCCATTAATCAGTCTATGTCGGGCGCCGGACGCTACGGCTCTGGTGCGCATACGGGTGTGCTCGCCGATGAACTTGGTGCATTGGCGACAAGCGCTACTGCGCAACAATATAATCAAGATATCAATAATATGATGAATGCTAATCAGATGATTGATCATTCATTGCGCGATCAGGTTAATGCCGCTAATAACTATTATCAAGGGCAAAGCAATGCACAAGCCAATGTATTGAAGGGCGGGATGATTCAAGATCTCAACCGTCAAAATGCTTTGGATGCTGAACGTCAAAAATGGATCGAACAAGATAATCAAGGATGGAACCGATTAGAACAATTGCTCCGCGTGGGAACCCAAGCCGCTGGAAATTACGGAACAAAATCAGGAAAATCCACAACAATGCCTTCTGTTACAAAAGATCCATTGCGTGATGCACAGCAAGTACTAGGACTTGTGGGGGGAATTTTAGGCCTTTGTGATGTGAGAGCGAAAGAAAATATCATCCCTGTTGGTGAAAAAAATGGCTATCCACTTTATCTCTTTAATTATAAGGGAGATCTACAACGCTATCGCGGTGTTCTTGCCCAAGATGTCTTGCGTTTAAACCCCGCTGCTGTTTTTATCAACGCCAAGACAAAACTCTTGCATGTCGATTATGATAAACTTGGCTTTCAAATGGAAAAAATAACACCATTTAAAAAGAAAATAGCCGCTTTCTTTTCCGCTCTTTTTGCCCGTCTGCGCTTTTTGCAAAAAGGATATGTGCTATGAGTTCAATTTATGATTGGTCGCTTAAAGCATTCGAAAATGCCTATGCCGATGACAATATAAACTGGGCAGAAGGACAACTACCAAGTTCCGTCAATGATAGTGCGCGCGTTATGATGCAACGCATCAAAGAATATTTATTCGATAATGGAGGCGGAATTGAAACAGAGTTTACTGTCGATGAACACACAAACAGAACTGCTATTTGTTTAGTAACCAAATCGCCTTTCGAATCTTATGTCAATGGTATCGTTGTGCGCTTTAAAGCACAAGGGGTGAATAAAGGTATAACAAATATCGCGTTAAACAAATTACCCACAAGACCCGTTTATAAAATAACAACAGAGGGGATAGCACCACTAAGGGGAGGGGAAATTCAAAGGGGCGGCCTTTATGAATTGGTCTATACCTGTGACATTGCTGGAAAAAATGCCGATGGTTGGTTTTTAACAAATCCCACCGTAAACCTTCCTGAAACTCCACCCATTCCTCAAATTTTACAGCCTGGTTTTATCACCCTTTTTGCTATGAAAAATATTCCCGAAGGTTGGCTTGTCTGTGATGGTAAAGAATATTTACAAGAGGAATATCCAGATCTCTTCAAAGCAATTGGTACATATTGGGGAAATACAGAAAATTCAGAAACATTCAAGGTACCTTGTTTTCGTAATTTATGTGTTCCAAATCCATATGCTGACCCGTCTGTCTTGCCTCTCATATCAAAGGACGATTATTTAGAAATGTTTCCTGATTTTGAAGTTGTTTATACTATTAAAACGTGAAAACGGACTCTTTTGGCATCGCTGAAAAATTGCTTCAAACATCGTTGAAGAACAAGTATCGTTGAAGTAAAGGATGCTGTTGGCTGGTGTTTTTGATATTTTTCAACATATAAGCAATGTATGCCTCTAAAAAGCGCGCTGGTGTAAAAAGGTCAAATCGTTGATATTATGCGCTCTTTCTTCTGTAACTCCTATGAATGAGGTCGTAGTATGGCACTTTTTCCCTTTTCTATCGCTGATATTGATGCGCCGGAACAGATTCGCGTGGTGCTTTATGCAAGTGGACGAATGGGACATGCCCCTCTCAATGCATTGCTGAAAAAAAACGACCAAGATATCGAGTCTCTTGACAAAAAACTCAACAAAAATATCACGCAATTGATACAGCAGGTGGATGTTTTGGAACAGCAATTAGATGTTTTGAAACATCAATTGGGTGCTTTAGAACAGCAATTGAAAGAGAGCATAAAACATCTTAAGGAGGGGGAACAAAAGGCTCCATAAAGCAATCAAAGCTGTAATAGAGCGTGAAACAGGGGGGTGATCTTGCAAAATAAGCGGTAAAAACCTTGATATTAATAATGGTACCCGTTTATCTGCTGGTAAAATTTCTGGTTTTAATCTCTCTGTTGATTGGCAAGTCTTTCTTCGTCCTGATTTCGTTGTGTACACTCTTATCGCGCGTGGTGATGGTCTATTAAAGAATTTTATCAAGCGTTAAAGAATACGGAAAGTTTTATAAGAAAGTCTGCATTTGTGAAAACAATCAGAAGGTTTTTATGGGGCTTCTTCATCAATGGATTCTTGTCATAAAATTGTGTGAGTGTGTAGGGAGAGGGTGCGTGCTAAGGGAACGTTCCATTGTCAGAAAAGGAGTGCCTATTATTTTGCAATGAGATAAAAAAACGTGGGATGCACAAAAAGAAAAGTGGGAAAAGCGAAAAATAGGCATCCAAGAGGTTTGGTCCAATTTGAAAAATGAGTCTACAGATGAGAAATTGCTCTTTAACCCATAAGAAGAACGCTTGTGTCGTTTTGCTAGGATGAGAGAAAATATGGGAATTGATCACAATGTGGGGACAGAATCCTTTCGTAAGGAGGAGACTATGCCCTTGTATTGGTCAATGGGTATCTCTTTTTATTCGGTCGGTTTTAAAAAAACCTTGTTAAGGATGATATTGTCTGGACCATTCTCCATATAAAATACCGATAGAAAGACGTTCAATCTCGTTGCTGTTTTCTTTTGCATCACTTCAGTGTAAAAATATCAATTTGAGTGAAATCTTCATAGGAGAGCTTATGGGTTGAGCCTGTGAAGGGTTGAAGGGATCGTTAGCGAGAAGTTTGATAAAAAAGTTGGAAAACGTGGAATCTTCAGCATTTAAAGCAAATGTTAAGGCAAATGGGATATAGATACTTTATCGCAAAAAGGAGGAGGGACGTTTTCGTGGTGCTTGTTGGTTATACTTATGATGTGGTTGTGATGCGGTTCATAATGAGAAGGCAATGATGACGAAAGTTTTTTCTGCACCACAGAACATACTTTTGGTCGCAAAAAATACGTGTGTTTATGGCAAAGCGCGTCTTTATCCTCATCGAAAATGAACTCTATTCCTTTGATAGGACTTTCTGCAAGTTTATGAATTTCTTCAAGAAAGCCTATGGTAGGCTCTCTCTTTCCTTTTATCACAGTGTGGGGAAAAGTTTTCAACAGGAATTTTAAACAACAAAGGGAATAAAATATCGACAGCGCAGAGAAACATGATCCAGAAAAATACAGCATAGAGAAAAAGGTGTTCTTTGATAAGAAGAGTGATCGTTTTTCACTATGATATGCGTTTTGTGCATTGATGCTTCTTTCATTTTTTGCTGTCAAGTTTATCTTGGGATGTTAAAGGATACGCTCTTTATGGAAAAAAGAATCCGTGCACGGCAAAATGCTTATTTCAAAAAATTATATTACAAGGTCATGTTGGTTAGCGTATTGCTTTTTTGTCTTTTGGTGTTTTGTGTTGGTGCTTTCAAAGTTATTGGTTATTTTTCTTCTCAAAAACAAAGTGCCCAACACGCTCCCGTGGAATTAACGATTCCAGTCTTTGATCTGCGCGTCTATTGTAAGGAAATTTCTGCTTCAGTGATGCCCGATATGAAAAGAGAAGTCTATCAACGTTGTCTTAATTCGGAAAGTCAGGCTTATTTTGCTATTCGTGAAATGTGGGATGAACTCTCGGATGCTACAAAAAAACAATGTATAAAAATGGTGCGCCCTGGAGATGGAAATTATTTTCTCTTACGTGATTGTTTTCTCAGTGAAAAAGAGGGTGAAAAAAGAAAAATGCGCAATCATTTTTAAGTTTTTACAAGCAAATTTAAGTAATAAATTGAAAAATATAAAATTTGCTGAAAAAGAGAGATGTTTTGCTTGCAAAAAACAGCATATTTATTAGGAATTGTGCCATTTTAAACGTATACTCAAAATTGCCCTGTAAAAAATAACCGTGAAAACACGACAAAAGCTTTCTTATTCTCCAGTAATTTGAAAATGATTGCAAAAATGAAAAAATAATCTTTGCGGAGTCTTTGTATGCTTCATGCATCACGCGATGAAAGCGGTAGATAAGGGCGGGAAAAGCCATCATTTTGACTTTGGTTCTTGGAAAGTATAAAGGCCTTTTGTTTTCTGGTGACGTTATCCATTGCACAACCATCTTTACGCTTATGGAGGTACAAGCCGGCGCCATCATACTCTTTACTAGCCCCCAATGTTGCGACAGCCCTTGGTCTTTAGACGATTCATAACAGGCATTTGTACCCCTTTCTTCTCTCTTTTTTATCCACACGATAGTCCCCCTTGTGGTGTGCAAGGGGATAGTTTTGATTGATTCAAAATGAAATGATTTGAGATGAGAGAATCTTATAATATTCGGGGGTATGATACAAGTTGAAAAAATGATGAATTGTTGTTATAAATCAATGCATTGCACATCTTCTTCACCTGAAAGATCTTGCAGAAAAATAATAAAGATACCCTATGATATCACTATGATAGATCGCTTTGGCACTTGCTATGGTGAGGGGGAGTATGGGAAAAGGCTTTTTGTTTTTGCTGCTTCCCTTTGCCGTATCTCGTCTATGGTGAAGAGTCGTGGTTTTTAATTGCTCGTTTCTTTCTAAAGCTCTCTCGTTGTTTACCTTGGAAGTTTGGAAATGAGCGTTTTTTCGTTTAGCTGTTTTATTGTAAAAAAATGGTTATTGTGCGTTTTCTGCTAAAGCGGGATTAAAATTTTTATACGTAAAATGAAAAGCGCCTTTGTGTAAAACATGAAGTGTGGGAGTGGCAATGTCATCAGCAAAAACGTCTAAGCTAGGATTTTCATGCTGATTGAGTTGTTTGCAATAAGTTCCACATGCTTTACATGTTTCAAAGAAAATGCCTTTGGGGAAAATGCCGTTGAGCATATTTTCCATGGGGTGAAGGGAGATATTCTGCGTTGTTTTACAAGAGGTACATTGGTTGTGGGGGATAGACCAAAGGGTACCACAATAAAGGCAAGAACAAAATTTGAGAGTTTCGCACGGTTTTACATCCATAATGAGATTGGCAGAATGAGTGCCACCGCAAGCAGGGCAAAGGTTGTTTTGTTGTGGGATTAAGCTTTGCGGATCAAGCTGTGAAGCGGTAAGGGAAGAGATGATTTGCAATGCCCCCATGATAAAAAGATGTTCTGTTAATTGCTGTGGGGGGAGAGTGTGGTTTAAAAGGTTTTGTCCCCATAGGCGCCATTGATCTTTTTGTTGTTGTGTGCGAACAAGAGTTTCCTGCTTTGTTGCTGAAAAGGTTTGACTTAAGGGTGGTAAGGTCAAGAGACGTTTCAAGAAATCTCCAATGATACTGTCATATAAACCTAAAGTTAATAACTTTTGTCGATTAATTTGTCGATTAAAAGGAGGTGCTGTAGGGGCAGCAAAACGGTTAAGAGGAATGGCAAAATCTTTAAATTGTTCCGTTGTTTGTTGTTGAGCATGACAAAAATGAGACCAAAAAAGGAGTGTTTCTTTGTCAGAGGTGTTGTCTGCTAAATGTGCAAAGCCTGCTAATTGTGCAAAACGTTGTGCCCGTTTTGCAAATAAAAATTCCTTATCAGGAGGTATGACAAAAGTTGGAGATTGCATTATACTCCTCTCATTCGTGGACCCTATTCTTATCGGTCAAGCTTGTTTTTTAATACAAGCTTAATTGTTTGTACGGCATCTGGAGTGTTTTTTTCTCGTAAACTTATGTTTTGCTGTTTTTATAGTTGGCTTTATATTATTGCCCGTGTTATCTATACCCAATACAATTATCAATTTAAAAAACGCAATTACAAAGTTATAGTATAGAGGGATCATTTTGACAATAAAATAGATTTTTAAGCATCATAAGACTTGAAGAATGTATGATGTTCATTATCTATAAATTAAAGGGGTTTTTGAAGCGAGTGTGGATTATTGCTTACAAAGGGGTTGCTTTAGCGCCGAAGAAAGGCTATGTTCTAGCAGTGAACAGATTCATGCAGTGACTTGTGGGGAAGTGAGTGTTTGTGAATTAAGTGCGCAAGGGGGTAGGGAATGTCAATTTTTTAGGATCAGTGCGTGATTTTAGAAAAAATTTTAGAACAAAAAAGTGAGTTTTTCTCTATTCTCTGACGGGGTTGTTTGTTTGCCAGAGGTGTTGTATGCATGTTCTCGTTTTTTGTTTTTCCACAAGATGGTTATTTTTTTTATGAAATATGGTCTGTTTTAAAAAAAATGCTTGGCATTTCATGTGAACATCATTAGGTTTTTGCCAGTTAACAGAGAAAGAGGGAATTTTAAACGTATGTTTCCCTGCTGTTGTTATGATTTTCAAAAAATATATGCTTTTATAAAATATCAGTAGGTATCGTTTAATTAAGATAAAACACGGATAGTTTCATAACCGTATTTTAAACATGATTAGCATTATCGGAAAATAATGCCATGAAGAAGAGTCAATTAAGACACACATACTCCAAAAGGGACAAAGATGAGGCCACAACAAAATAGACGGGTACGCGGTCGCAATAATAACAATAATGGTAATAACAATAACAATAATCGTCGCGGACCTAACCCATTATCTCGAAATTATGAAAGTAGCGGTCCAGATGTTAAGATTCGTGGGAATGCTCAGCAAATTGCCGATAGGTATATAAGCCTCGCGCGGGATGCTCAAGGGGCGGGTGATCGTGTGATGTCCGAGAATTATCTCCAACATGCAGAGCACTATCTGCGTATTATTTTGGCAGCCGTTGGGCAAATGTCGCAATCGCCACGACGTGATGAAAGCCGTGATGAAAATAATGAACCAGAATATGGTGAAATAAGCACTGAAGGTGAAAAAAGAGAGACGGTCAATTGCGATACAGAGGTTTCACAAACACTGTCTCAAGAAAATGAGAATGGGCAACACGCTAAAATGCAAAATGGGCATGCGCGTGGTGAGACATTAGAGGCAAATGCTTTGTCTCATGGGGAAATTGATCAAGAGAAAGGCGCGATAGGAGAAAGTGCTGAACCTGTTAAAAAAACACGTCGTTCCTCACGTCGGCGTACTGTGCGTGCCCGAGATCAAAAATCTCTTGCACTTTCCGATTTTGAAACTTCCAAGGAAGTGCTGGACAGTTCTCAAAATGGCGATGCGTCGACAGAAAAAGTTGCCTCTTTTCCTCTCTTAACGGAAGAAATACAGAAAAAAACACGTCGACGTCGGGTGGTAACAGCTTCGGCAGAGGAAAATGTTTAAGCCGAAGAGCGATAGAACGCTATTTAAGCGTTTGTGAAAGGTCTTATTGCTTTAAGGTGTTCTGTTGTCCAAGATCAAAAATCTCTTGCACTTGCCGATTTTGAAACTTTGCTGGGAAGTACTGGACAGTTCTCAAAATGGCGATGCGTCGACAGAAGAACAAAACGCCATTGTGTTGCACATTCACGGGCTTGTTTTAAAGAGACATCTCTTAAAGTACCCAAGCCCATTTCACAACACCGCTCGTGAATAGTATAGCGTAAAATCCACGAACACCACCATCTTTACGTTTATCAAGCTACAAACCGGCCCCATCATATTCTTTACCGACTCCCAATGTTGCAACAGCCTTTGGTATTGAGACGTTTCATAACAGCTATTTTTACGCCTTTCTTCTCTCTTTTTTACCCACACACCAACCCTGCTTATAACATACAAATAAATAATTTTATTTGATTCAACATAAGCAGATTTGCAATGAGAGAAGCTTACAATATTCGGGTTTCTCATTCAATAGGCAAAACAGTACATTATCATTATAAATCAATGTCTTGACATTGAGTTGTCATAACTTCAGCAGAGGAAAATGTTTAAGCCAAAGAGCGATAGAGCAATATTTAAGCGTTTGTGAAAGGTCTTATTGCTTTAAGGTGTTCTGTTGTCCAAGATCAAAAATCTCTTGCATTTGCCGATTTTGAAACTTTGCTGGGAAGTGCTGGACAGTTCTCAAAATGGCGATGCGTCGATAGAAAAAGTTGCCTCTTTTCCTCTCTTAACGGAAGAAATACAGAAAAAAACACGTCGACGTCGGGTGGTAACAGCTTCGGCAGAGGAAAATGTTTAAGCCGAAGAACGATATCACAAGCGTTTATGGAAGGTCTTATTGCCTTAAGGTGATTTGTTGTTCAAGATGAACAATCTCTTGCACTTGCCGATTTTGAAACTTTGCCGGGAAATGCTAAAAACGTCTCAAAATGGTGATGCGTCGACAGAAAAGGTTGCTTCTTTTCCTCTCTTAACGGAAGAGATACAGAGAAATCGTGTTGACATTTCACAACACCGCTCGTGAATAGTATAGCGTAAAATCCACGAACACCACCATCTTTACGTTTATCAAGGTACAAACCGACCCCATCATACGCTGCCTTTTTATTCATAAAACCTATTTTTCTTTCTTCCCAAAAACACCTTCCTGAGAAAAACAGCTGCAAATATTTGAATGATTATCTTATTGATCATTGTTTTTTACAACAGCGCCTTCCTCTAAAAGCGACAATTTATCCTCAGAAGCCCCTTATCTTCCAAAGAGCTCTTCTCCTCTTCATAGGGAAATGAACGCTCCTACCTCTTTATGAAGCCTATCCTCTCTCTAGATGCAACAAACAAATGCCATCAAAACCTCAACCACTTATCAGAAAACAGGCACTTATGGGAAACGGAGGAAATGTTGGTCTATTGAAAAGATCACCGATAGGAAAACAAGCGTGACGCGCTCTATTGCTCCCCAACACCTGAAAAGAGCAAAACCAGACAGATTTAAGAACCTTGTGATAATAACACAACAACACAGGCAACAGTGCTGAAGCTACTCTCTATCCCTCAATTTGATAAAATATCAAATTGCAAAAAAAATTAAATACAATTTAAGTATTATTCCATGCCATGTTATCTGAAGATGCATTCTCATTCTTACAACAAAAACCTTTTAAAGCTAACAAATTATAAACACATATTTATAAAATTATAATAGTTATTTAATATACTTTATACTTAATGTATCTTATGTATTAAATACCACTCTTATAATATAATCTTAATACTCAGTTTGACAAAGTAAAGTAAATTCATTAACTGTAGTTAATTTTATTTCAAATATCCATTGTTATTCTTCTAACGCATTTATTTAAGCGAGGAAAACATTGAGGGACTATAAGTTAGGAAAGCATGATGTCTAGAAAAACCCTTTTATCCTGCACAGCTGTTGCAGCAATTGTGCTGTTTGGCACGCATCTCAATGTACAAGCTGAAATCCTTAAAGCTGATAAAGGGGAAGTAAAAACAGCAACAACAGGCGAAACCTATCAATATCTTCAAGCAGTAAATGGTGGTAAAATCATTGGTAAAAACCTAACACTTACAGGGGGGCATCCAATAAACGCTCAAGATCTGGATGCTGTAGATGCGAGAACTAAGAGTTCGATTGAGTTATGGGACACAACTATTAAAAGTGCCAACGATACTGAGATGAATACTGGTCTTAATATATCGCACGAAAGCATAATCAAAATGAACGGAGGCTCTATTACAGCTAGAGTTGGTGCTGTTATTGACACCGACGGTAGTGGCGAAAGCACACTGGAAAACGTAAAAATATCCGGTGATAAGGACAATCCAGCGATAAAAGGTGTAAGTGTTCAAAGCGGCACTGTTAATTTGAACAATGTCACTGTTTCTAAAGCAAACTACGCCGTTCATGCACAATCTAATGCCCAGGTAAAAGTATCTGGGGGATCATTCGGTGGAAGGATAGATAGTACCGGAGGTACCGTCACTTTAAGCAATAACGTTACAGTGACATCTGATGATTATGGACTCCATGCAGATGGTGAAAAGTCTCAAATCACAATGACAGGAGGAGAAGTCGCTGGGAAAAAAGCAGCCTTGTTTGCAGAAAAAGGTGGACATATCACTGTCACAGATGTGGTTCTCAAAACAAATAAAAGTGAGTTTGGAGCCTTGTCTATGGGTTCTAATAGCACAATTGAACTCTACGATACAATAATTCAAAATTCTTCGGTCGGTATTAAAGCAAAAAACGATAATGCTACAATCAAAATGATCGGTGGATCCATTGAGGCTTCAATAGGCGTAGCTTTGCATAATACCAAAAGTAATGAAAACAAACTGGAAAATGTAAAAATATCAAATGGTCTAGATAATACCCTTATGGAGAAAGGCGTAAGTGTCGACGAGAAAAGCAAAATTACTCTGAAAGATGTCACTGTTACCAATGCAACAAGAGGTATATCCTTGGGGAATTCTTCCCAAGTAATAATATCCGGAGGATCTTTTAGTGGAAAAACACACGGTATACAGGCCCAAAGTGCTAGTACCGTTACTTTAAATGATAATACTACGGTAATATCCTCTGATGGTAATGCACTCCATGCAAACGATTTAGGTTCGCAAATCACAATGACATCTGGAACTGTACAGGGAAAACAAGCTGCCTTGTTCGCAGAAAAAGGTCATATTGATGTCACAGATGTTGCTCTGAAAACGGATGGCAACGGAATCGGGGCACAATCTCTCGGCACAAATAGTATAATTAATTTGCAAAATACCACAATTAAAGAGGTTAAAATCGGCCTAAAGGCACAAGAGGGTGGCGCGATCAGCATGACCGGGGGATCCATTGATGCATCTGACAGAGCAGTGTATATAACAGGCAAAAACAGTATCGTTCACTTGAACAATGTTGCTATAAGTTCATTATCAGACACATCTACACAAAAACCAGGCAATGGTACTAGACACATACCCTATGGTATAAGCATACCCAATGGTGCTATACACATAGAAGACAATGGTACAATCGATATGACCGGCGGTTCCATTAAGAGCAGCACACAAACAGCTGTCACTGTAAACAACAGTCATGACAACAAATTGAAAAACGTTCATATTCATGCAAAAAATCGTGGAATAATAAGCTACGGAAGTACGTTGACTCTAGAAGATGTAACAGTTGAGAGCACCTCCACCGCTATGACTGTAGACTATAAATCTCAGGTAACAATATCCGGCAGCTCATTTAAAGGCGGCACAATGGGAGTATCGGTTGCCTACCAAAGCACTGCTTTTTTAAAGGATGTGCAAATTGATGCCAAGAATGGACTCTTAGTAGGATCTTCTTCAATCGTGATGACAGGCGGAAAAGTGACTGGTAATGTTGCTTTTATCATGGCAAATGGCAACGGAAAAATTGATGCAACAGATGTGACTACAAAAACAGAAAGCCAAGCTATAGCACTCTCATGCCCTAACGAAAGAGAGATATGCAACCACACTCTCAATTTAACCAAGACAAAGCTCTCTGTTGAAGATGGTATCGGTATTTTTGCAAGTCTTGCAGCAAATAGTAACGTCAACCTCAATAACTCAGAAATCCACGCAGATGTTTTATTAACAGAACGAATGGACAATGCAGAAATCAAAGACCAGAGCATGTTGACATTAACCGCTGATCACTCTCTTCTGGAAGGAAGAGCAGGAATTGAAAAGGATGCAAAAACACTTCTTGATCTTAAAAACGATACCACATGGATCGTAAAAACCAGTACAAAAGAAAAAGATAAGGATGGCAATCTGCTTGATATTGCTCAAAGAACACGTTCTGATGTTTCTACCCTTAATCTCGATGATAGCTCCATTGTTTTTCAAGAACCAATAGAAGAGCATTATCATACCTTGCACATAGGTTCTGGTAAACCAGAAAATACCGCAGTCTATAATGCCACAGGTAACGCAAAGATTTACTTCAATACGGCTTGGAGTGATGGTGCAGCAAGTGCTGATCAAAAAACCGACAGATTGCTCATTCATGGCGATGTATCAGGAACAACAGCCGTTTATATCCAAAGCGATTTAGGAGACAGAAATAGTGTCATAAATGCTGCTGATCCTTCAAGTAGAGGAGGCCTTTCACTCATCCAAGTTTCAGGAAAAGCACAAGAAGACTCCTTTAAATTAGCCAATGGCTATATAACATTAGGAGGGCTGCCCTATAAATATACGCTAACAGCCTACGGACCTGAATCAAGTCATGGTAAAGCCGATATTGAACAAAACCTGTTTGATGAAAAAAATGAAAATTTCTGGGATTTCCGTTTGCACAAGGAAACTCTTGACTCTGGTACAGGTTCTGGTGGAAGTATAGGTGCCCCTGTAGCACAAACGGCAAACTACTTGGTCATGCCCAATGCTCTCTTCTATAGTGGATTAACCGATATGGCCAAGCAAAATGCACTGTTAGCCAATATCAGAACATCCGTCCTAGGAAAGGAAGAGGAGAAAAACACCGGTTTTTTCCTCTCCACCTATGGAAGCACTGGAACACTATCCTCTGCGCGCGGTCCTCTCAAATATGGTTATGGTGCTGATATGCGTTATGCTGCTCTCCAAGCGGGTGCAACATTAGCAGCAATCGAGAGACAGAATATCACCACATATTTCGGTGTGGTTGGAACTTACGGACAACTGTCTTTCACTCCAAAGGACATGGCAGATGTAAGCAAGAGTACATTGGATAAATGGTCGCTAACAGCCTATGGCAGCCTACAGCATAACAATGGTTTCTATCTTGATACACTGTTCTCTTATGGCGTTCTCAAAGGCGATATTGGCAATGCCATCATTGGCAAAACCGCAAAAGTAAAAAATGCCAAGCTGTTAAGTCTCTCCACCACCCTTGGCAAACAATTTGCCACCGGAATGGAAGGTTTAACATTCGAACCGCAGGCACAGCTTGCCTATCAACATTTGATGTTTAAACCCATTGAAGATGCCAATAATCTGATCATTGATATGAACACCCCTTCGCAATGGTTAATCCGTGTTGGGGGACGTTTGACAAAAAACATTGCCACTGAAAACAACCATCCTCTGTCTTTCTATGGAAAAGTAAACTTTATCAAAACCTTTGGTGACGATGGAAACATCAAAATTGGCGATAAATTTGACCTTGATCCTATGGGTGCTGCGATTGAAGGCGGCGTTGGCATCAATGCGCAACTCTTGCACAATTTGTCCCTTCATGGTGATGTTAGTTACCAACAAAAGCTGCAAAAAACCGGACTATCCGGAGCAAGTTTTTCAGGAGGTATCCGCTATCAGTTTTAAACCAAGGCGATCAGTCTTAAGATGAGGCTATAAACCTTAAAACAAAGTGGCTCAGGTTCCGGTGGGGCAAGTTCCGGTGATTCAGGCTCTGGTGATTCAGGCTCCGACTGTAAATCTTAAAACAGAGCTGTAAATTGAATATGGGGCTGTAAAAACAAGCATCTTCTATCCTTTGTTTTATCTCCTCTCCTATAAACAGAAGAGCTAATTTTTTGGCACTTCTGTTGAAGAGAGACATTAAGGAAATTATCTTTACTCATCGATAAAAAGAAAAGGCAGTATCATACGCTGCCTTTAAAGAGATATCTCTCAGTGCACCTAAGCCCATTTCACAATGCCGCCCGTGAATAGTATAGCGTAAAATCCACTAACCACCACTATATCTTCACGCTTATGACGGTACAAGCTGTCCCCATCATATTCTTTACCGCCCCCCAATGTTACCAGCCCCCAATGTTGCAAGAGCCCTATTACAAGAAACCTTAGTATTGAGACAATTCATAACAGGTATTTTTATACCTTTCTTCTCTCTTTTTTACCCATAGGCTCATCTCACTTGTGATGTGCAAGGGGATATTTTTGATTGATTCAAGATAAGCAGGTTTGCAATGAGAGAAGCTTACAATATTCGGGGGACTCATTTGACATGCAAAAAGATAAATTATCATTATAAATTAATATTTTGACATTGAGTGGTTATAACTTCAACAAAGGAAAATGTTTAAGCCGAAGAGCGATATTTAAGCGTTTGTGAAAGGTCTTATTGCCTTAAGGTGTTCTGTTGTTCAAGACGGAATCTCTCTTGCATTTTCCGATTTTGAAATTTTGCTGAGAAGTGCTGGACAGTTCTCAAAATGGTGATACGTCGACAGAAAAAGTTGCCTCTTTTTCTCTCTTAACGGAAGAAATACAGAAAAAACCACGTTGGTGTCAGGTGGTAACAGCTTTGGCAGAGGAAAATATTGAAGCCAAAGAGCTACATTCAAGCGTTTATGAAAACTGTTGCCTGTTTAACGAGAGAAAGAAGCGGATGCCCCTTCTGTTGTTTCAACAGAAAGAACAGCGATCAATGCACCGGTATAATAATTATAAATCATAAATTTTGTTTGTCCCTCTGGTGTTAAGATTTTCAGCACAATATTGTGTCCTGAGAGACTTTGCGATAAAATCTGCGCCTTTTCCGGTAAGGAGAGTGTGTGGTGAACCGTTTCTTGAGGGGTACTTTGAGCAAAAAGAGGCTTTGTTTTTTGGGAAGTTGAATCTGTCGCTATAATTTTATAGATAACGCCAAAGAGTACCGCAAGAATAAGAATGAGCGTTATTGAAATAGAAATAATCATTAAACGCATAAGCTTTTTTCTCACCCGTTCTACCGCTGGGTCTAAAGCTTGGTCTTGAGGATGGATATCTTGCTCTGTGCGATGGTTTTTTGAGGTCTGAATCTGTTTCTTATCCATCATGCTATACTCTTTTCCGTTATTTTCTTAAAGCCCGATGGGTTTATGCTTTTAAGGTGTTTTGTGCAAGAGGTTGGTGGAAGAAAGATTAAGAGGAAAGGATGAAGGTAAAATATTCGTTTCATACTCTTCAGGCGTTTTATCATCGATATTTTTGCTTTTAAGCAAAAAATTGCCTCGATTTGTTACAGACCAGATTAACTTGACTTCTTGTTGCTGTAAGTTTGCCTGTATGCTTGTGCATTGGGCAAAGATTTGTTGTCCATAAGAAGCAAATTTCTTTGTGGAGGGTATCATGGCTTGTTCACATTCTTGCGCTGTTTTGTAGGTTTCGACCATTGTTTTGTTAGAATAGCAGCTGTTAAAATCATCTGTGCATGAAACCAATAAAAGAATAAAGACAAGGCTATTCATAAAATATTTTCCAAATTAAAATAAAAGCCAAATAAAAGGTTGACAACATGAACTCTGATTTGTCAGCCTTATGGCGTTTTCTATGAAGAAACGTTTTTAAAGATTTTAGGTTCCGGCAAGAGGTTCCGGCAAGAGGTTCCGGCAAGAGGTTCCGGCAAGAGGTTCCGGCAAGAGGTTCCGGCAAGAGGTTCCGGCAAGAGGTTCCGGCAAGAGGTTCCGGCAAGAGGTTCCGGCAAGAGGTTCCGGCAAGAGGTTCCGGCAAGAGGTTCCGGCAAGAGGTTCCGGCAAGAGGTTCCGGCAAGAGGTTCCGGCAAGAGGTTCCGGCAAGAGGTTCCGGCAAGAGGTTCCGGCAAGAGGTTCCGGCAAGAGGTTCCGGCAAGAGGTTCCGGCAAGAGGTTCCGGCAAGAGGTTCCGGCAAGAGGTTCCGGCAAGAGGTTCCGGCAAGAGGTTCCGGCAAGAGGTTCCGGCAAGAGGTTCCGGCAAGAGGTTCCGGCAAGAGGTTCCGGCAAGAGGTTCCGGCAAGAGGTTCCGGCAAGAGGTTCCGGCAAGAGGTTCCGGCAAGAGGTTCCGGCAAGATGTTCCGGCAAGAGGTTCCGGCAAGAGGTTCCGGCAAGAGGTTCCGGCAAGAGGTTCCGGCAAGAGGTTCCGGCAAGAGGTTCCGGCAAGAGGTTCCGGCAAGAGGTTCCGGCAAGAGGTTCCGGCAAGAGGTTCCGGCAAGAGGTTCCGGCAAGAGGTTCCGGCAAGTCTCAAAAGTTCGTTGTAGGGAAAAAAGCTCTTTGGAGCGAGCAATATGGTATTGAGTAATAGACGTTAGATAACAACGGGGCGCGTGATGTGCTTTTTCTTATTGTAGTATTTTATCCGCTTTTTTTTAAACAAAAATATCAAAATAAGTATCAGGTACATATAAGTGATAAACAATTCCTGTTTCGGTTAATTTTAAAGAAGCATAACCGTTGACAGAAACTGGAACAATCTTTTCTAAAACAGCACTGCCAAAACAGGCTTGGTTATTGCTTGAAAGAGGTGTTGGTACTTCAAAATTTTCATCCCAAGTGATGAGAAGTTGCGTGCTGCCATTTGCTTTTGTGTCGATTTCACAGCGTATACAAACACTGCCCTTTTCTTGTGATAAGGCACCAAAAGAAAGCGAATTGACAATAAGTTCATGAAAAGCCAAACCAATATGCAAAGCTGCATTGGGAAAAAGATAAGGGTCGACGCCTTCAAGGGAAAAACGTTCTGTTCCCTTTATCAAATAACCTAATGTCTGGGATTGAACCAATTCGCGAAATTGGGCTCCACGCCAATCGGAATCGGTGATTAAATCTTGAGAGTGAGAAAGAGAATGAAGGCGTCCTTGAAATTTGCGTAAAAAAATTTGAAGCGATTCAGTATAGCGTGCCGTCTGGCTGGCAATACTTTGAATGATGGCAAGAAGATTTTTAGAACGGTGACTCACTTCTCGAAGCAATACTTTTAGCACTTGCTCACGGCGACGTAATCCCGAAATATCAACTCCAGTGGTGATAATACCGATAATGTCTCCATTATCATTGCGATGGCAATCAATAGAAAATTTATACCACGTCGCTTGTTTGGAAATATCTTCAAACCGCGCTTCAATGGTGTGCATTTGGCCCGTAGCTAAAACCTGCAATTTAATTGTTTCCATATTATCTGCAAGTTCAAGCGAAAAAAAATCACTGTCACGACATCCCATTCGCCATTTGTTTTGCAAATGTTGCGGTAAGTTTTCGGCCCATAAATAGTCGAGATTTGTTGTTTGATAGAGAACACAAATATCCGCTCCACGGATCGCTTGCATAAGAGCGCTCAGATGCGACGTATCTATGGGAGGCTTTTGAAGAGGCATAACCATCATGATCAGGATGTTAATCTGTTCTACGCCGCTTTAGAAGCATTCTCTTGGAAAAATAAAGCCTGCGAAATAAGTGCTTTTACCATATCAGGATTAAAAGGTTTGGTCACTAAAAAAGTAGGCTCTGGGCGTTCTCCCGTCAACAGTCTCTCAGGAAAAGCGGTGATAAAAATCACCGGTATACGGTCATTTTGCAAAATGTCGTTAACCGCATCAATACCAGAACTGTTATCGGCTAATTGAATATCAGCCAAAATTAAACGCGGCTTTTCTTTATGATACATGATGACAGCCTCATCACGGGTGCGCGCTATCCCGATAACCTTATGGCCAAGATTTTCTACCATCTGTTCAATATCCATCGCTATAAGAGGCTCGTCTTCAATAATCATCACTTCGGTGGCAATTTGTTGCGATATATCCGTCGATGCTTGATTGAGAAGCTTACGGAACGCTTTCACATCAAGATCCATAATTTCACGTGCTTCTTGTTCATTGAATCCTTCAACAGCAATGAGCAAAAAGGCTTGCCGTGCACGCGGTGTTAAATAGGATAATTTGGCACTGGTTTTTTGTTCAAGATCAAATTGCGGCAGAGGTTCTGGGATGTTCGGGGTGGTTTGGTCAAAAAGATGACAAAAAAGCCAATAGGTACCAATGCGATCACTCGATGCTTTGGGAAAAATTGAAATATCCGCAATAAGCGCTTCCAACATCGCTGAGACATAAGCATCACCAGAGGATTGGCTGCCGGTGAGGGAGCGGGCAAAACGCCGAAGATAAGGAAGATGTGGTGCAATGCGCGTGGATAATGACATAATTTATAACTCCTTTAGCCTTTGAAGTACTTTGTTGGTTGAAATTCTTAAGAGATGAAAAAGTTCCTCTGCCATATGGAACTTTTTGCATATAACTATATTTACAACCTTAAGGCGAATATTTTTATCGGTGCTACTGATATTATATGGATTAGGGGGATAAAAAATGAACGACCGCGGTGAAAAAAATCTCAACAATCATTATACATTGGGAGAAGATCTTCTTGGGGTCAATTGCGAAATAGCACGAAAGTTACGCCAGTTTTACATGGAAATTCAAGAAGAAGCACTGCCGGTGCGTTTGCTCGAACTGTTAGACAGGTTGGAGCGCACTGAGCAATTTCGCCTCAATAATGTGGAAAAGGTGTAAATCCACCATGGTAGAGGGCGTAAAAAACTTTAAACAGGAACTCCTTTTGGTTTTACCGGCCTTGCGGGCTTTTGCACTTTCTTTAAGCAGCAGGTACGATAAGGCTGAGGACTTGGTCCAAGATACCATTATGAAAGCGTGGGCTAAGCAAGAGAGTTTTGAAATGGGGACCAATCTTAAAGCTTGGCTTTTTACGATTTTACGCAATGAATTTTATAGTCAAATGCGAAAAAGAGGAAGAGAAGTGCAAGACAGCGATGGTGTGATTACCCAAAATGTAGCGGTTCATCCTGCGCAATATGGATCACTTGATTTGCAAGATTTCAGAAAAGCCTTAAATATGCTCTCTGTTGATCAAAGAGAAGCCATTATTCTCATTGGCGCATCGGGGTTTTCTTATGAAGATGCGGCTGCTATTTGTGGGTGTGCTGTTGGAACAATTAAAAGTCGGGTAAGCAGAGCACGTCATCGTTTACAGGAACTGCTTAAAGTTAATGGAGAATCCGATTATGGTCCCGATGCTTATTCGGCTGGAAGCACATTGTGTTCATTTAACGGCTAAAAAAGCATAATAATTATGATCAATAGCCTTGTTTTTTTTATTCCCGTTATAGCTATTAAAGTAAAAGTCAGCATCTGAGGAGTTTCAGAGTGTTTGGTGTGTCCTTTTAAGGAAAAGAAGAAAGCCTGTATGAAAGCATTCCACGGGCTTTTGTCTTATATTCGATAAGGGCGTTTTCCTCTGTGCTGAAAAAGGACAATTTTCAGGTTCTCCGATGGAAATTCTATGACAACAAAGACGAATTTGTTTTCTCAAAATCTCGCTTCTGATTCAGGTATATCAAGCTGGCGTTGGGTGGCAATTGTGATTTCTCTTGTTATGGCCCTTTTGGCATCCGTTTTTATAATGTTGCTTTCAAACGCTGTTGATCGGGAAGTGGCACAGTTGAATACAAGTTCTGAATTGCGTGAACAGGCTGATTTGGTGCTGATTGGTTTGATCGATATGGCTATCGCTGACCGTAGTTACGCAAAAAACCGAAAGCCTGAGGATAAAGCACATTTTGAAAATGCTGCGCGAGAAATCGATGATATTCTCAATTATACGGCGCTTCTTGTTTATGCTCATCCTCAATGGTATGCATGGTTTAATGCTTTTAAAAAGGAGGTCGAAACACGTAAGGCTTTTATGAATGCTCACATGCGTGCTGTTGATGCGGCGCCTGATCAAGATTCTCAGCCGGCTGTTGCTTTAGAAGCCCCAAAGGTGCAAATGGCCGGTCTAGCGCAACTCATGACAAGCTTTATCAATGGCGATGATGTGGTACGACAAAAACAGCGTGAGGGTATTGCGCTTATGCGTGCCGCTTTAACATTGGCGGCAATACTTTCTGTCGTCAGTACTTTTATTTCCGCTTATTTTGTTATTAATCGTTTTCATCGAGATGTTCGCGCCTTGAAAATGTATCAATTGCTGCTCCATAGTGAAAATTTAGCCCTTGAAGCACGCGTAAAAGAACGAACACAGGAGTTGGAAAGAGCACGCAACCATGCCGAAAAGGAACGCCAACGGGTTGAAATGTTGTTGCAAGATGCAAGCCATCGTATTGGCAATTCTCTTGGGACAGTGTCTTCTTTGCTTGGATTACAATTAAATCGCAGCAAAAATGAAGAAGTGCGTTCCGTTCTTGGTGCCGCACGTGATCGCATTCAGACTATCTCGACAGCGCATCGTCGTTTGCGTTTGAGTGATGATATGGAAACAACTTTATTGGCAGAATTTCTCAGTTCGGTGGTCCATGATGTTGAATTGGCCGTGCCCTTTGAATTGCGTGGAAATATTACCGTGCATACGAATTTTAAAGAGTGCCGATTGCCTTCTAGAGATGCAACAACGCTTGGAATTATCCTTGGTGAATTGCTGACGAATTCTTTCAAACATGCTTTTCCCAACCAAAGAGATGGTCATATTTATATCTCCTTTGGTCCACAGCCAGATGGACAATTGATGCTGATTGTCGAAGATGATGGGGTGGGGATGAAGAGCCAAACTTCAGCGCAAAAAGCAGGGCTTGGACGTTTGGTTGTTGAACAGCTGTGTATGCAATTTGGTGAAAAACCTCTCTTTGAAACCTCTCATTTGGGGGGGACAAAGATTATCATCCCTTTGCCAAAGCTTAGCACGAATGGTGCAAAAGAAGCACAAGCTCCATCGTAAAAGGAGCAGCGGATATTCCTTTTTTATCAAGGTTAAGAGCAATAAATTGCTTTATAAATTGCTACAACTTCTTTGAAACCATTTCTTGACGATACTAACACTTAAATCATTGATCAAAATGGCTTTTCCGGTTTTTCCATTATAGGCTTTAACGTGAATATTCTTTCCTTGCACATCAACAAGATAATAGTCTCCTCTAAACAGTGCTCCTGCTGTGTATACAGGGATATTGCCGAAAACTTTATCATTTCGTGCACGGCAATATCTTGGATGATGGTTGTGTCCTACAAAGATCGCTTTGACATTATGAGAGGTAATGATCGCTTTAAAGGCCGCGAGATCTCTCATATTTTGGGGTTGAAGAAAATGCGAATTCTTATCTCTATAATAGGGGCGTGCATCGTGGAAGTTGAGAATTGTTACTTTTCCCCTTTTATCGGCAGCTGCTAAATCTTTTTTCAACCAATTGAGAGCTTTTGTTATTTTTATTTGCATATAACCGTCAGATAAGTCGGCTGTATAAGTTGGATAATTTTGCAGTTGCACATAGTGGATATCTCCATAATCCCATGAGTAACTTAAACTGCCCATCATTATGTTATAAGCTGTTTCAAAACGAATGAACCAACGAGAAGTTATGTGTTTATTGAATTCAGGTAAAGAACTGTTGTATTCGTCTATTTCTTTGAGCATTCTTTTAACAGCACTTATCGCGCATGCATTCTTTGAGAGATTTGATAGCGGTATTGTACAATCACCAACATTATTATAGTAGTCGTGATTCCCTAGTCCTTCATAGACAGGATAAGCACTGCTTTTGTACACATCTGCATAGTCTTGATAGGTTTGTGGTCGGCCAAATTCCGTTAAGTCGCCATTGATGATAGAAAAAGCTGGGGCATGCGATTCTATTGCATTGGCAACTTTCTTATTTACTTTCAACCAAGGTTCTCTATTGCTCTTTGCGTTAGGGTCACCAGATTTTAAACGCCATGGTTGCGGATCTGCTGCTATAACGATCGAATAATTTCGGGGAGTCGTTCTTTTTACGTACCAAATGACTCTGGCGTTCTTCCCTCCTTCCTCTCTTCGTTCAAAATAATAATTTTTTTTGCTGGAAATCGCAGAGTATTCAGGGCCCCCACTATAGGAATTATACCAGCGGAATGTTAAAACAGCTCCGTCATCTTGTATTCTATATTTCGCCCAACCACCGGATCCAAAAAGCCAAGCATTCGATGTTGTTGCTGCTTTTCCTACAAAGCCAGATGCAATGATACCCGAAGGTCCTGTCTTTCCCCAGTATTCACCCGTTTTCCATTCTCCACGTTCGATACCTTTATCAATTAATACCATAGAAGTCAGTGGATCGGTAAGTTCATTAACGATGTAGACATCTGTTGAACGATCATCAAAGGCGCTTTGTTTTGGTTTTGGTAATTTTTCAATGAAGCTTCGTCTTGTTTCCTGTGTCACGGAAAGCGTTTGCGCATGCAAAAAAGAAGGTTTTACACATGCAAAAATGGTAAGAAAAATCCCAATGATTATTCTACATTTGTATTTCATAAAAGTGCTCTTATAATTAAAATTAGTGCTCTTATAATTAAAATTATTGATTTCAGCAAATATTTGACAGCCGTTACTTCGTAAGGGTATTAAAGTTGCTTTTTTTTTATGATAAAATTGTCTTTTTTGTGACTGTTTTTTGAAACAAGATAATACATGTAAAAATATCGGGCAACAAACGCTCAACTTCATGATTCATAATTGAAGTTTGTAGAAAGTATTTAAGAGAACGGCAGAAGGATACGCTGTATTCTTGTTGCTTTCGTTAAGTTTTCTCAAAGGAATGATTTTTGATAAAAACATGAAAGATACAGCGTTTTAGCCATCGATAGAAGGGGTGTTCTGTATCGTTTAAGACGTGTTGTCTGATGGTTTTATCGGGCTTTTTAACAGAGAATCAATATTGTTTTTTTCGTGCAAAAATGCTTCTAGGTCTTGACTGCTTAAAGCTTTACTGTCTGGGATACGGATGCGCATGGGGTCAACTTTTACGCCATTGACAATGATTTCAAAATGACAGTGGGGACCGGTTGCCATCCCTGTTGCTCCAACATAGCCAATGACTTGTCCTTGTCGGACTCTCACACCCGGTTTGATACCTGGTGCATAACGGCTTTGGTGAGAATAACTGCTGATATATCCATTGCTATGTTGAATTTCTGTATGGTTCCCATAGCCACCGGTTACGCCCATTTTTGTGACAATACCATCTCCTACCGCAATAATGGGCGATCCTTTTGGGGCAACCCAATCAACACCTGTGTGCATGCGAACATATCCTAAAATAGGATGCTTGCGTGGTCCAAAGGGGGAACCAAAAACGCCATTTGGAGTGGGTTTGCGGAGCAAGAAAGGTTTAGAGCTTTTTCCTTCTGAATCATAATAATCAACGCTTCCGTCTTTTGATTGATAACGGTAATATTTATAAATGGCATTGCCAAAGGTGGCGCTGATATAACGAATT